>CADDYX010000048.1 GCA_902810735.1 Verrucomicrobiota bacterium
CCTCTGACGCGCAGGATCTCACACAATCTTTCTTCCAGCATTTGCTCGAGAACGACACCGTTCGACGCGCGTCGCGGGAGAAAGGACGCTTCCGCAGCTTTCTTATCGGCGCGCTTAAGCTCTGTCTGGCGGACGAAACCTCGCGCCGTGCGACAGCCAAGCGCGGCGGTCGCCTCGAGTTTCTCTCGCTCGATGCCTTCGAGGCGGAGGAGCTGCATCACCTCCGCGCCGCTGACGAGGCGAATCCGAGCGAGATTCTTGACGCGCGTTGGGCCGGCCTGCTCCTCGAGCGGGCGCTCGCTCGGCTGCGCGCCGAACTTACGGCCGAAGATAAGCCGGAGTTGTTCGAAACGCTGGCGCCGTTTCTCGCTGGCGACAAACCGGAAGCGTCTTACCGCGATGTCGCCGTCAAACTCGGCATGCCGGTTTCCGCCGTGGCCACACAGATCCACCGTTTGCGCCGTCGCTTCGCCAGTGAGGTGCGGCGCGAAGTGCTCGAGACAGTGAGCGCACCGCACGAAGTGGACGACGAATTGCGTCACCTGCGAGCGGTCTTCGCTCGCGTCGCGAAACAACACGCCTTCTAAGCTTATGCCGTCGGTCTCGGCGCATAACGTGTGTGACGAATGCGGCTCGACACTCGAGTTCGACACGCCGAGCGGATTTTGCCCCGGCTGTTTGCTGCAGACCGTCCTCGAAACGCGGAGCGACAACATGATCGGCACGCACCTGGATGATTACGAGCTGCTGAACGAAATCGCCCGTGGCGGAATGGGCATCGTCTACCGCGCGCGACAACGAGTGCCGTCGCGGATCGTCGCCCTAAAAATGATTTTGCCCGCGCACCTCGGTTCGTCAGGCGCGGTGAATCGTTTTCGCGCCGAAGCAGAAGCGGCGGCGAGTCTGGAGCACGAGAATATCCTCCCGATCTACGCGGTCGGCGAAGCCGATGGCGCGCCGTTCTACAGCATGAAGCTCGCGAACGGCGGGACGCTCGCCTCGCGCATGTCAGAGTACCGCGACAAACCGCGTGAAGCCGCTGCACTGATTGCGAAGCTCGCCCGCGCAGTCGCTAACGCGCATGAGCACGGCATCCTGCATCGCGATCTGAAACCGCAAAACGTGCTCTTCGATTCCGCGTGCAAGCCGTACGTGAGCGACTTTGGCCTCGCGAAGTGGTTGCAGCACGAATGCGATCTGACGCAGACGCTCGCCATCCTCGGCACGCCTTATTACATGGCACCGGAACAAGCGCGCGATTCGAAAGCAGTCGCTGCCGCCGCCGACATCTACAGCCTCGGCGCAATTCTCTTCCACCTCCTCTCCGGGCATCCGCCGGTTGCTGGTGAAACGCCGCTCGAAGTGTTGCATCGCGCCGCCGAAGAGACACCGCGCCTTACGAGTCGTTCCATTCCGCGCGACCTCGGAGTTATTTGCCTGAAGTGCCTCGAGAAAGAACCAGCCGCGCGTTACGAATCCGCCGCCGCGCTGGGCGATGATCTTGAGAACTTCTGCGAAAATCGCCCGATCCATGCACGACCCATCGGCCTAACGAATCGTTGCTGGCGCTGGATGCGCCGCAATCCTGGCGTTGTTACACCAGCGACGATCTCGTTCGTCTTGGTGAGCGTTGTCGCGACGATGTTTTATACCGAGAGCCTGAAGGCCCCTGCGTCAGTCGCCGGCAAAGCGGAGACGGAAGAAGGAGGTACGGCCGATTCCGAAGCGAATAACCTCTATCAGCGCGCCCGAGCGCTTTTCTACGGTAACCAGGACATCGTCAAGATCGGGCAGGAAGACATGTGGAAAGCCGTGACTCTGCTCGAATCGGCCATTACTCGCGACTCCAAGTTCACGAACGCCTACTGCCTTCTCAGTAAGGTGCACGTCGCACTCTACAGCCTCGAGTATTACAACAACGAGAGGCTGACAAAGGCGAAAGCAGCGATCGACGAAGCACTGCGCATTTCGCCGCGCTCGGCGCAGGCTCATCTCGCGTTAGCCAATTACCTTTACCAGGGGCCGCGCGATGCCGCCGGTGCGTTAAAGGAGGTGCAAATTGCCGCTCCGGGATTGTCGCGCGATGTCGATCTCTACACCTTGCGCGGCGATATTGAGGAGCAACTCGGACAATGGTCGCGTGCGCTGCAAGATCACAACACCGCACTTCAGCTTCAGCCGGACAGTCAATCGATCGGTCAAGACGTCGTCCTGCTCGACATATTTTTGCGGCGCTACGCAGAAGCCGAATCCCTCTGCGATCGCATGATCGGCTCGATCAGCGGAGTAGCGACAGCCCAGTTGTGGAGAGCAAAGAGCGCAATCGCCGTCGCGCGGGGCGATACCGCGGCGGCGATGGCGGCACTCGATTCCTCACCGAATCGGCACCGAGGCAATACCCAAACACCGACAGAAGTCGCGAAGGTGTTCATGCTCCAGCGCGAATACACAAAAGCGGCCGAGATCATTCAGTCGGCCGAAGACGTCGCTCGCCAGCAGGATATGCTGCCGAAGAAAGGCAGGTCGGGCGTCTTCGTTAAAGGTACTAACGCGATGATGCTCGGGCTGATGGCGCGAGCCCAGGGAGATGCGGGCAAGGCGCGCTCGTATTTCGAGGCTGCTCGCCCTGGTTTTGAGCAGTGGCTCAGACAAAATCCGGAGGAGCTGTCACCACACGAAGCACGCTCGCGCATCTAGCTCGCAGAGCTTGACGCGCTGCTTGGACAAAAAGAGGAGGCGCTGCGCAATGGTCGCCACGTCGTCGAGCTTTGGCCGATGAGCCGCGACGCGCGCGTCGCTCCCGAGATCGCTACGGAAATGGCGCTGGTCTACGCCTGGGCCGGCGAACACGACGCGGCCATGCAACAGCTCGCCACCGTCGTGCGGCTTCCGCACGGCCCAACGTTCGGCGAGCTGAAGCTGAATCCGCGCTGGGATGATTTCCGTGGCGACCAACAGTTCGAGCAGCTGATCGCCGAAGCAGCAAAGCCGATCACATTCTGATTGCTTCATCGTCTCAATCGCGCGGCGGCAAATTGCGCGTAAGTTGTGCGGAGATGAGCGACAAACGACAGCAGTTCGCCACGCGTGCGATCCACGCCGGCCAGTCTCCCGATCCTTCGACCGGCGCGATTATGACGCCCATCTACCAGACCTCGACCTACGTGCAGGAAAGTCCGGGCCGGCACAAAGGCTACGATTATTCGCGCTCGATCAATCCAACACGGCTGGCCTACGAGCGTTGCGTTGCCGATCTGGAAAGCGGAGTGCGCGGCTGGGCATTCGCGTCCGGGCTCGCAGCGATGGCGACGGCGCTCGACACGCTCGACAGCGGTTCGCACGTCGTAGTGAGCGACGATCTTTACGGCGGCACGTTTCGTTTGTTCGAGCGCGTCCGGCGCCGCAGCGCGAATCTCGACTTCACGTTCGTCGATCTAACGGACGCTCAGAATTTCGAACGCTCGATCAAACCGAACACGCGCATGGTTTGGGTCGAAACGCCGAGCAATCCGCTGCTGAAGCTGATCGACCTCGAGGCGATCGCGCGCACCGCGAAGTCGCGCAACATCGTCAGCGTCTCCGACAACACATTTGCGAGCCCATGGGCGCAGCGGCCGATTGAGTTCGGCTTCGACATGGTGATTCACTCCGCGACGAAGTATCTGAATGGCCACTCCGATATGGTCGGCGGCGCAGCCGTTGTCGGCGCGAACAGCGACCTCGCGGAGAAGATGCAATTCCTGCAAAACGCCGTCGGAGCGATCGCCGGGCCGTTCGACAGCTTCCTCGCGATGCGCGGTCTCAAGACGCTCGCGCTGCGGATGGAGCGACACTCGCAGAATGCGCTGGAGATTGCGCGCTGGATTTCCAAGGAACCGAAAGTCGCGAAAACGATGTATCCGGGCCTCGACGAACATCCGCAGCATGAGCTGGCCAAGCGGCAGATGCGCGGTTTTGGCGGAATGGTGACGATCGTGCTCGACACCGATCTTGCCGGCACGCGCCGCTTTCTCGAGAACACGCACCTCTTCTCGCTCGCCGAATCGTTGGGCGGCGTTGAAAGCCTGATCAATCATCCCGCGCTGATGACGCACGGCTCGATTCCGCCCGAAACGCGCGCGCAGCTCGGGATCACCGATTCGCTCGTGCGGCTCTCGGTCGGTGTCGAAGATTTGAACGATTTGATCGACGATCTCCGCACCGCGCTCGCTGCGATTTAATCGATGGGCAGCAGCTTCGGGCAGCTGTTCCGCATCACGACTTTCGGCGAGTCGCACGGCGGCGGAGTCGGCGTCGTGATCGACGGTTGTCCGCCGCGCATTGCGGTAAGTGACGCCGACATTCAGCGCGAACTCGGTCGCCGTCGGCCGGGACAAAGCTCGATCGTGACGCAGCGTGACGAACCCGATCGCGCCGAAATCCTCTCCGGTGTTTTCGATGGTCAGACGCTCGGCACGCCGATCGCGATTCTTGTTCGCAACCAAGACGCCGATCCCGAAGCGTACAAAAAGATCGTGAATATTTTCCGGCCGTCGCACGCCGATTACACCTATGAAGCGAAGTACGGAATTCGGAATTGGCAGGGCGGAGGCCGCGCATCGGCGCGTGAGACGATCGGGCGTGTCGCAGCCGGCGCAATCGCCCGGCTTGTGCTCCGCAAAATGTTTCCGGAGTTCGATCTCGTGGCGTACGTGACGCAGATCCACGAAGTGATCGCGAACATCAACTCGCGGCATGTCACTGCCGCCGACGTCGAGCGCACGCCGGTTCGTTGTCCGGACGAGGCAGCTGCGAAAATCATGATGCAGTTGATCGATCGGATTCGCCAGCAGGGCGATTCCGTCGGCGGCACGATCGAATGCGTCGTTCGCGGAGTTGACGCAGGACTGGGCGAGCCGGTGTTCGACAAACTCGAAGCCGATCTCGCGAAGGCAATGCTCAGTCTGCCGGCGACGAAAGGTTTCGAGATCGGCTCTGGATTCGGTGCGACTCGCATGACGGGTTCGTCGCACAACGACCAATTTGAAATGCGCGACGGCCGCGTGCGGACGACGACCAACTATTCCGGCGGCGTGCAGGGCGGAATTACAAACGGCGAAGACATCGTCTTCCGCGTCGCTTTCAAACCGACGTCGACCATCGCACGCGAGCAGCAAACCGTCACAACCGAACACGAGCCGGCGAGCATCGCTGCGCGCGGGCGCCACGATCCGTGCGTGCTGCCGCGCGGCGTGCCGATCGTAGAAGCAATGGCCGCGCTCGTTGTTTGCGACCACGCTTTGCGACAGCGCGCGATGATGTTGCAGAGCAAGTGAACACTGCCGATCCGACCGCCGGTTCGCACCTGTGGCAGATGGTGTTCGTTTCGTTCGCCGTCGTGCTAATTCTCTTCGAAATGCTGCGCGGCTGGCGGCTGGGTTTACCGCGCCAAATCGTGCGGCTGTTCGCAATCGCGGCCGCGTATGGCGCGGCGATCTTCGGTGGCCGAATGCTGCTGCCGATTGCGCGGCCGATCATCCGGCTGCCGGACTTCGCGCTTTCGCTTCTCGCCGGGGCGGTGCTCGCGATGCTCGTCTATTCGATCCTCACCGGAATCGGCAGCGTGTTGCTGAAGAGGACGGCGCAGCAGGAATCGAGCTTTATCAGAATGGTGTACGGCGCGAGCGGCGCCTTCCTGGGCATTTTCTTCGGTGCGTTCTTCGTGTGGTTGTTGCTGCTCGGTTTACGCTCGATCGGCTCCGTCGCCGACGCGCAGGTGCATGCCCAACGTTCCCAGCCGCTGCCGCCAAATGCGCGCCGCATCGTGAACGGTCGTTTGGTCGATGCACGTTCAGCCGATGCCAACTCACTGCCGGACCTGCTGGCGCGGCTGAAGAACTCCGTCGAGCTCGGGTCGGTCGGCGATTTCGTCAAAAGAGCTGACCCACTGCCGAAAAATTCGTTTCAAACGCTGACGAAGTTCGGTGAGACATTCGCTAACCGCGACAACGCGGAGCGGCTCTTGTCGTTTCCCGGCGCGCGCGAACTGACGATGCATCCGCGCATTGTGCAGCTTCGGCAGGATCCACACGTGGCGCGGCTGATTTCGGAAGGCCGCTTCTTCGACCTGCTTCAGGACCAGCACGTGATCGATGCCCTGAACGATCCGACATTCGTCGAGCGGTTGAAAAAGTTCGACCTGCAGGGCGCGCTCGATTACGCCGCACATCCGCAGTCGGACGAGCCGCAGCAGTGAACTACATCGCCGCGATCGGCCTCGAGGTTCACGTGCAACTGAAGACGCGGAGCAAAATGTTCTGCGCGTGTCCGAACGCATATGGAGCGCCACCGAATACGCACACGTGTCCGACTTGCCTTGGATTGCCTGGTGCCTTGCCGGCGATGAACGAAGAGGCGCTCCGGATGACGGTGCTCACTGGATTGATGCTCGACTGCGACATTGCCGACGTGTCGAAATTCGATCGCAAAAACTATTTCTATCCTGATCTGGCGAAGAACTACCAGATCTCGCAATACGACGCGCCGCTCTGCACGAATGGGCGGGTGCCGTTGCACGACGTCGCGTATCCGCAAGATGCGCAGACGGCGATCGCGACATCCGGCAAGACGGTAAATCTCGTGCGGATTCATCTGGAGGAGGATGTGGCGAAGAGTTTTCACTTTGAGACGACGACCGGGATCGATTTCAACCGCGCCGGTACGCCCTTGATGGAGATTGTTTCTCAACCGGAGATCGCTTCCCCGGACGAAGCGTTCGCGTATCTGACGTCGCTCAAGCAGATTCTGATTTGCGGCGGCATCAGCGATGCGGATATGGAGAAGGGGCAGTTGCGCTGCGACTGCAACGTGTCGGTGCGCGCGGCAACACAGGCGGAGCTCGGCGCGAAAGTCGAAATCAAGAACATGAACTCGATCAGCGGCGTTCGACGCGCGCTGAGGTTCGAAATTGAACGGCAGATCGCGCTACTTGAATCCGGTGCGACGATTCAACAGGAGACGCGCGGTTGGAACGACGACGCCGGCGAGACGTTCCTGATGCGGAGCAAAGAATCAGCGCACGATTACCGCTATTTTCCCGATCCCGATTTGCTGCCCATCGCGACGCATGCGCTCCTGGCGGACGTGCGAGCGCGTGTGCCGGAGCTTCCCGCCGCAAAACGGATGCGCTTCGTCGAGCAGTACGGCGTCAGCGGCTACGATGCAGGAGTTCTCACGCACGACCTCGCGGTCGCGGCGTATTTCGAGCGCGCGGCTGAACATTCGCCGAAGCCGAAAAGCGTCGCCAACTGGATCCTGAACGATCTACAAAGCGCATTGAGCGCCGCTGGAATATCTGTCGGCGATTGTCCGATTCCGCCAGAGGCACTCGAGGAACTGGTCGGCCTGATCGACGCCGGCCGGATCAGTGGCAAACAGGCGAAAGAAGTCTTCGCGGAGATGTTCGAAACCAGCAGGCCTGCGGGCGTGATCGTGAAAGAACGCGGACTGGAGCAGGTCAGCGACGTGGCTGCGATCGAGGCGCTCTGCGACAACGCGATTGCCGCAAATCCAAAACCGGCCGCGGACTATCGCGCCGGGAATGCCGCCTCATTGAATTTCCTGACTGGCCAGGTGATGAAGCTTTCGAAAGGCAAAGCCAATCCGCAGATAGTGACGGAGATCCTCACGCGAAAACTGAAGGAGTAAGGCAGGAACGCGGCGGACGCAGAGGAACTCACCTTCGAAAATCTCTGCGTTCTCGGCGTCTCTGCGGTAAAGCTCAGCTGTGCGCATCCTGATTGCGCCCGACAAATTCAAGGGGTCGCTCAGCGCCGCCGATGTCGCGGAGAACATCGCAACCGGCGTGCGCGACGTTCTGCCCCGCGCTGAAATCGAGATTGCTGCCGTCGCAGACGGCGGCGACGGCACCGCGGAGGTAATCTGCCGCGCGCAAGGCGGCGAATGGATCACGTGCTCCGCTCACGACGCGCTCGGCCGCACGATCAACGCGAAGTACGCATGGATGAGCAAAACGACCACCGCAGTGGTTGAGATGAGTGAAGCGGCG
Source organism: Verrucomicrobiota bacterium (assembly GCA_902810735.1). Classification (GTDB taxonomy): domain Bacteria; phylum Verrucomicrobiota; class Verrucomicrobiia; order Chthoniobacterales; family UBA10450; genus CADDYX01. Next base: position 8,048 of record CADDYX010000048.1, read on the forward strand.
GGCATGCGACAGTTGACGCGCAGGGACCCGCTGCATGCGAACACGCGGGGAGTCGGCGAGATGCTCGCGCATGCTGCCGGACGGCGACCGTCGCGCGTGATCGTTGGACTCGGCGGCAGTGCGACGAACGACGGTGGATTCGGCATGGCTCGCGCGCTCGGGTTTCGCTTCTTCGCCGGGGATCAGGAGATCATCGATGGACCCGCCGACCTCGTGAAGCTGACGCGAATCGTTTCTCCGGCGGATCTCCGCCTGCCGCCGATCATCGCCGCTGCCGACGTCCAAAATCCATTGGTCGGCCAGCGGGGCGCGACTCGTGTGTTCGGCCCGCAGAAAGGTGCGACGCCTGCCGATCTCGATCTATTGGAAAGCGCGCTGACGCGACTCGCTGATGTCGCGGCGCACGATCTTTTGCGCGACTTCCGCTCCGCTGCTGGTGCGGGGGCCGCCGGCGGCCTTGGCTTCGGGCTGATGACATTTTGCGGCGCGCAATTTCGGGCTGGTTTCGAAGTTGTCGCTGAAGCGATTGATCTGGAGACGAAAATTCGCCGCACTGACATCGTCATTACTGGTGAGGGACGGCTCGATGCGCAGACACTCGAAGGCAAGGCGCCGGCAGGCGTCGCGAAGCTCGCGCGGACTGCCGGGAAGCCAGTCTACGCGATTGCCGGCGAAGTGGTGGATGCGCCGGAATTGAAGGAGCTGTTCGCAAGAATGCTGCCGCTCGCGCGTCCGCCGGTTACCCGCACGGTCGCGATCAAACTAGCGCCGCAATTGTTGCGCGAACGAGCGGCGGAATTAGCGCGCGAGCTGAGCCGCGCGTGATTCGTAATGCTCGCGGAAACGCCGGCTGTTCTCGACATATTTCCGCGCCCATTTTGCGATTGAATGCTGCTCGTCCGCGCTCAACTGCCTCACGACCTCCGCAGGCGACCCGAGCACCAGTGAACCGGGCGGCACTTTCGTGTGGGCCGTGACCAACGCATGCGCGCCGATGATCGAGCGGGCGCCGATTTCCGCGCCGTCCAGAACGATCGCGCCCATTCCGGCGAGCACTTCGTTGTCGATCGTGCACGCATGGATGATTGCGCCATGTCCGATCGTGACCAGCTCGCCCACGATGGCCGGAAATTCGTCGGCGAGGTGGATGACCGCGCCGTCCTGCACGTTCGAGCGCGGACCGACGACGATGCGATTAATGTCGCCGCGGAGAACGGCCGAATACCAAACGCTCGACTCCTCCATCAGCGTCACGTCTCCGATAATTATCGCTCCCGGGGCGACGAACGCATTCGCGTGAACGCGAGGACCAATCCGCAGTCGCTCGGCGACGCCGCCGAGTCCGGTGGCGATCGGATCCTCCGGCAAAATCATTGAGCAAAGTCGAGTGTTCGGCGTCCAACGTCCACCGCTGGCGCGGAATCGATCCACGCGCGGAGTTTCTATTTTCGGATGAGTACGGCAGAGTAGCGCCCCGATGTCGGCGAGTATTCCCCCAGGCGTAACGCCGTTTGTTTTTTCCGATCCGGCGGGAAAGCGCTGGCCGCGTCTGCGTCTCGCCTTGCTCGTTGGGGGTGTGCTCGTCTTCGTCGCGATCATCGTTTTCGTCGAGACGCTCTTCGTCGCGCCGCGGCTCAATCTGCCGATCCCGTTGCGGCAGTTGAAAGGTCAGTTAAAAGCGCTCGAAAAGCAGAAGCCGCGGCCGCCGAATGCGACGGCATCGTTGTGGGAAAAATTCGGTGCCGCGCGGCAGGCGGCGAAGAAGACAGGCGGCCCCGCGCCAGCGATTCCGGCAAAACCGCGCAAGAAGGTTCCTCCACATGAAGTGCGGCTGGCGTTTTACACAAATGGCGATCCGTACAGCTACAGCTCGCTCGAGCAGCATGCGGCGCAGATCACACACGTCTGCCCCGATTGGATCTCGATCGTAAACGGCAGGGGAGAACTGCAGGTCGACGTCGACCCGCGCCTGCCGAAGCTTTGCGCGGCAAAAGGCATCGCGCTGATGCCGCTGCTGAGCAATCTCGTCGGCGACACGTGGGAACCGGAGGCGGTTGAGAATCTCGTGCATGGCCCGCCCGAGCGGCAGAGCCAGTTTGTTCAACGCGTGCTGGCGGTGCTGCGCGATGCAGGCGCCTCCGGCGTCGCGCTTGATTGGGAGCAGATCGACGCCGCTTACAAGAAGGATGTGACAAACTTCATCGATCGTCTCGCTGATGCGCTGCACGACGAGGACAAGGAGCTCTGGCTTTGCGTGCAGCCAAACCAGGAAATCGATTACATCGATTTCGAGAAGTTATCTGAGAACGTCGACCGGTTCGTCGCGATGTTATTCGACGAAACATCGGATATCGATCCACCGGGGCCCGTCGCGTCGCGGCCCTGGTTCGAAGGATGGCTGCACGTGCTGCTGGAGGGCGCGGATCCGAAGCAATGGATCATCGCGCTGGGAAGTTACGGCTACGATTGGACGATCGGTGGAAAAAAGGCGGAGCTGATCAGTTTTCCGGAGGTGATGAGCCGGGGCAACAACGCCGAGGTTTCCGGAGCTGAGGAGCAGCCGCCAGCTTACAATCCATTCTTCTACTTCGAGGAGGACGACAAGGAACACGGCGTCTGGTTTCTCGATGCCGTCACTTTCCTCAATCAACTGCGCGAAGTGCGGAAGCAGAACGCCGGCGGCATTGCGATTTACCGGCTCGGCACTGAGGACAGCGGGATTTGGGATGTGCTGAATCTGCCGCTCGACCTGAAGCTCGATGCGCGCGCGAGACGGCTTCTCGGCACAATCCGGAGCGCTGATGTCATCGCAGACGTGGGCGTTGGCGACATCGTGACGGTGGACACGAGCCGCGCTGACGGTGCGCGCGCATTGGCAGGAGAAGCCGACGGATACGTGACCGGCAGCTACACGAAGTTCGCGCAGTTTCCGAGCCTCTATCATCAGGGCGGCGCCGATGAGCACCAGGTCGCGATCACGTTCGATGATGGTCCCGACCCGCGCTGGACGCCGAAGGTCCTCGACATTCTGAAAGCGGCGAACGTGAAAGCAGCATTCTTTCTCGTCGGAAAAAATGCGGAGCGATATCCCGGCCTGGTCCGGCGGATCGTGAGTGAGGGTCATGAAATCGGAAACCACAGCTACTATCATCCGAACCTCGCCGACTGCGGGAACGATCGCATCCGGCTGGAGTTGAATGCGACCCAGCTGCTGATCGAGACGATCACCGGCCGCTCAACCACGTTGTTTCGGCCGCCGTACATGGCCGACAGCAGCCCGTCACAGCTGAGCGAGCTCGCTCCGTTGGAGATTGCGGAGGACCTCAACTACGTCGTGGTGATGGAGAGCATCGATCCGCAGGACTGGGCCCGACCCGGCGCGGAGACGATCCTTCAGCGGATTAAACAGCAGCGTCACGACGGCAGCGTGATTCTGTTGCACGATGCGGGCGGCGATCGGTCGGAGACGCTCGACGCGCTGCCGCGAATTCTCGACTGGTTGCGCACGCGTGGCGATTCGGTCGTGCCGTTGAGCACATTGCTTGGCACGTCACACGACGCTCTCATGCCGTCGATCTCCAACAGCGGCCGCCCGATTTTGCATCTGGTCAGCAGCACCGGGTTTCGCGTTTACCACGCGACGGAGGAATTCCTCTGGGCGTTCATGCTCGTCGCGACAGCTCTGGTTGTGTTGCGAACGCTGGTCGTGATCTGGCTTGCCTCGCGCTTCCAGCGCCGGGCGAGCGGCGGATTCAGCGAACCGGTCAGCGTGGTGATCGCCGCCTACAACGAAGCGAAAGTCATTGCCGGCACGTTGTCCGCTTTGCTCAACACTGAATATCAAGGCGAGCTCGAGGTCATCGTGGTGGATGACGGTTCACGAGACGAAACTGCGGCGGAAGTGGAGCGATTCGCGACCGCTGATGCTCGCGTGCAGCTGATCCAGCAGGAGAACCACGGCAAGGCGCGCGCGCTGCAGCGGGCGATCTCGGCCGCGCGGCACGGGATCATTATTTTAATCGACGCAGACACCCAATGCCAGCGAGACACCGTGCCGCGACTGGTGGAACGATTCGCTGACGCTGAGATCAGCGCAGTCTCGGGCCACGCCAAAGTCGGCAACCTGCAGACCTTTATCGCGCGATGTCAGGCGCTCGAATACACCTGCGGATTTAATCTGGATCGGCGCGCCTACGATCAGTGGAATTGCATGACGGTGGTGCCGGGTGCGATCAGCGCGATCCGGCGCGAAGCGATTGCCGAGGCTGGCGGGCTGAGCCTCGACACGCTGGCGGAGGACACCGATCTGACGCTCGCGCTGCACAAGCGCCGCAAGCGCATCGCGTACGTGCCACAGGCGATCGCGTGGACGGAAGCTCCCGAAACGGTCAGGGCTTTAGCGCGGCAACGTTTCCGCTGGGCCTACGGCACGCTCCAATGCCTGTGGAAACACCGCGACATGGTCTTTAACTGGAACTACGGCGCCTTGGGCTGGTTCAGCCTGCCGTGTGTTTGGTTTTTCCAGATCATCCTCGTCGCGATCACGCCGTTGGTGGATCTCTTCCTGATCGCGTCGCTACCGTTTGGCGCCTGGAACGCGGTGCTGCCGTTTGTCGTGACGTTCCTCGCGATGGACGTCATCCTCGCGACGCTCGCGTGCCTGCTCGAACGCGAGCCGCTGCTGCGCGCGTGGCGCATTCTGCCGATGCGTTTCATTTACCGGCCGCTGCTCAGCTACGTCATCTGGAAAGCAATCTTCCGCGCGCTCAAAGGTGCGTTCGTCGCCTGGGGCAAGCTGGAGCGGACCGCCAGCGTGCCGGTGCGCGCGTAGCACTGCGTCCTACTCGTTCGGCGCTGGGATTCGGCCCCGCAAAACGGTGATCGAATACGGCGGCAATGCGTAGGTCGGTGCTGCACGTTGGCGGGAATGAGCGGGCGGCGTGCTTCGCGCGGGGCGTCCGTTTGGCCCGTCGTCGATCCAGCTGTACTGCGCTCGCGAAAACTCAAATCGCTCGACCTCGCCGGAGAATGACACCAGTGCGTCACGCTGCGGCAACTTGAATTGCACACGCAGTGTCGCGGTACGTTTGGCGTCTTTGTTGATCGCGAGCAGCGCCCACTCATTGTCGGGTCGCCGCAGTCCGTAGGCGCTCACTTCCGGCGCCATTGCGCCACCGCCGTCACTCACCCCGACTGGGAAAACAGCGTGCGGCTTGTCGCCGGGCTCGAACCACTCGCGCGCCAGCAATGCGGAGCTGTGGTAGGTCGAGAGCCGGTTCAATTTCTCGCTGGCAGGCGCGAGCTGCAGCATCATCAGGTTTCCCCACGAACACTTCAGCTCGTCGACCAAATAGTTCGGCTCATATCCGTAGAGATATGTTGCTGCGCCGCCGAGGGTGAGAAATGAACCGACCGTGTCGGCTTGAAAGAGTGCTCCTTCAATATCCACTTCGTGGCGGCCGGCGAAGACGGAGTAGCCGTACTCGGTCAGCAGCCACGGGATGTTTTGCGGCACGCCATCGGCGCGCAAACTGGTGATCATCGCCTCGAGCCGCGAGCGAATCTGCAGCAGTTGTGGCGGGGCCGCGTCGCAGATGTCGTCGAACGGGTAGTACTCAAAGGAGAAGAAATCGAAAGGCGCGCTGTGGCGGCGGAGGTAATCGAGAAACCGCTGCATCCAAAAGCGGTTGCCGGCGGCGTCCGGCCACGTCAGCAGATGTGACTCAAAGTTCTGGAGGCTCGGGCCGCCGAGCTTTGCGTGCGGCGCGATCTCGCGCAGCCGCCGCGCAACCAGCGCGTAAAGCGCCGCGAAATGTTCCGGTGACGACCATTGGCCGTCCGGTTCTTCCCCTAATTCAATGCCTGCAATCGGATAGCCGCGCGAGAGCAGGTACTTGATCTCGGCGGCGCCGTTTTCCGGCGTGTCGTAGAACACGCCGACGGGCACGAGCACCGGCAGGCCCTTCGAGAGTTTGCTCTGAAGAATGAAGTCGAGTCCCGGTTGTTCAATGCGATCGTCAATGTCCGCCGCTCGATGCCACGGATCGGTCGAAGAAACATAGATGACGGTCTGCGCGTGTCGGTCGGGAGCGTGTCGCACCACATCGTGAAATTCTCCGCGCGCATCTGTGGTGCCGACGCTGATTTCGCGAATCGCGAATCCGCACGAATCGCGCGGATCGCCTGAAGCGCTGGACGAGGTGTGAGAGCTCCGATTCATGAGAACTCGCACAAACCGCGCCGAAACCGGCTTCGCGCTCAGGCGTGTCCGCTGATCGCCACCGGTGTTGCCGTCGATGTCGGCGCGCGGAAAAGCTTCCCATTTGTCCGACCGGTCGAGGTGCAGATGCATCGCATCATTCCCGGTCCAATACTCGAATCGGACGTGCTTTGCGTAGGGCATTCCCCACCGGATCGCGATTGTGTCGATCGGTTCTGCGCGTCCGAGATCGATCACGACCCACTGCGGATGCGGCTCTGTTGGTTCGCCGATGAACTGCGGATCGAGGTATGGATTGCTTTTCCAAAATGAGACGTCGTCGCCGTCGGTGATGCGGGAAAAGCCGTCGTCGTTTGCCTGATCGATCGTATTGCCGCGACGCGGTAAGCGGTATCCATAGGAGACGCGGATCGGCCCGGCGCTGTGTTCGTCGGAAATCCAGTAGCCACACTGGTGTTCCGGATCGCTCCAGGTGCCGCGTGGGTTCCAATGCCAGACTGCGCCGGCCAATTCCGTGCGTAATCGATAGGTCAGCGCTCCCAGTCCGGCGGAGAGCATTGCATCGACGTTGCGCTCGCTGAACATCTTCTCGCATTCGCCGCGTTCGTGCCCATCGACTCCGGCGCCGAGCGCCTCCTGTGGACGCACGATGTTGACCGCGTGCTCAGCATTCACCGTGGCCGAGACGGAAAACGCAGGCGGCGGACTATCATTCGCAGCCGCGTTGCATCGCGAGACGTTGAGCAGGGAAAAAGCTAGCGCGATGACGAAGCCGCTGAGCGCGGTCCGTGTCGCCTTGATTGGTCGCGCTTCTCTTTGTCGATACAATTGCTCGATGCGAGTGGTCGCGGCGCTCCTGTTGTCCATCCTGATCTCAGGCTGCCACCGAACCGCGCCCGCCCACCTGATGCGCGAGGCGGACGGTCCGGTCGAGCTCGTCCTCCCGAAGAGCGGCGTCTACACCGGCGCGTATCTCGATTTCGGCGAGGAAGAGGACGCGGTCACGCTCGAGGGAATCGAGGAATTCGAGCAGATGGTCGGGAAACACCAGGCGATCATCGCGTCGTCGAGTTACTGGGGCGAACAGGATTTCCCGACCGCTAACCTGAACTTGATCTGGCGGCATCATTCGGTGCCGCTCGTGTTCTGGTCGCCGTGGGACAAACCATACGCGCAGGACCGCGGTCCGGATCGCTTCAGCCTCACTGAGATCATCGCTGGGAAGTGGGATGCTTACATCGACAAGTGGGGCGACGCAGCACGTGAGTTTGGCAAGCCGATGATCGTCTCGTTTGCCAATGAAATGAACGGCACCTGGTTCCCGTGGTCGGGCATCTTCTACGGCGCTGATTCGTGGAATGAAGCGAGTAATAACTGGCAGGGCCCGCAGACGTATCGCGACGCCTATCGGCACGTCGTCGATCGCGTCCGCCGGCGTGGCGCTTCGAACGTGCAATGGATGTTTCATACCAACAACTACCCCTATCCATACGACGTCTGGAACATGGCGGGCGCGTACTATCCGGGGAAGGATTACGTCGACTGGTTAGGCCTGAGTGTTTACGGACAGCAGTTCAAAGACGAGCCGTGGGCAAATGTGCAATCGCTCGTCGACTGGCCCTACGAAGAGATGTGCCGGCTCGATCCCGACAAGCCGATCATGATCGCGGAATGGGCGACCGGCGAGTTCCCGCACGCCGGCAACAAGGCGGCGTGGATCAGCGAAGCGCTCAATCTTTTTCTCACCCGCTATCCGCGAATCAAAGCGGCAGTCTACTGGCACGAGCGGTGGCAAAATGCCGATCAGACTTACAGTAATCTGCGGGTGAATTCGTCAGTCGAATCCCTCGACGCATATCGCAAGGGCATGGCGAATCCCGATTGGATCGGCGATCCGATCCTGCGGCCGCTCAGTCGCCGGAAGTAGTTTTCGATTTCGCGGCTGCATCGTCGCCGGGCGGCAGTTTGCGTTCGAGGTCGAGCACGAGTTTCCACGAGCCGCTCGCATCCGTTCGCCAGATCTGCAGGTAATGACCAACCTCTTTCGCAGCAGCGCGTTGAAGTGAATAGCGTCCGTAGTCGTAGCCGAGATCGCCTGTGCGACTGATCCCGCCGCCGATCGAAGTCATCCTTAGACTCGCGGGTGTCGCGCCGAGCATCAGGCCGGCTGATTCGCGGCCAACCGCCGGTGCAAGGCCCTGCCGATAGACGCGGACCGAATCGTCCGCCGCTTTCAAGAGAGCTGCCGCAGCGTCGCTCTTCGCGCCGTCGAGAAACTCGCGTTGGGCGGCTTGCGCCGCCTTGCGCACCTTCGGCAGATCGACGCTCTCGTTTAGCCCATCGTCGCTATAAGACATTTCGACCGGATTCGGCGCCTGCGCGGTGTCAGGGTGATCGATGCCGCAATCGAGCGCGACTTTCCAGCGGCCGTCGCGCTGCTTCTTCCACACCGACACGAAATGACCGAATCCCTCCGGCTTCGGCGCTGCTTTATCTTTTCGCCATTCCCACGGCCCGGTGTCATAGCCGATGTCGGCCGCGCGCGAGACAGCGGCAAATTCCGGGTGCCAGCTGAGCAGCGAGCCGTCGTCGGTGCGTTTGTGCCACCTCTTTTTCGCGTTCACTGGCGCCGGATCGAAGATCACCGCGCCGTCGGCGAGGAACTCGAGAAACGCCGCGCGCGTGCCGTGCTCGGCCGCGTTCTTCGCAAATTGCAGCTCGTTATCGACAATCGCGCGAACGGCGTCGCCGGGCCGCTGCTGGTCGGCTCCCGCTGCGCCTGCCGCGAGCGCAAAGCAGGTGAGAAAAATCTGCGCTGGCTTAGACAAAATCCCGAGTTGGCGGCGTCTGCTTAGTGAAAGACCGTTAAGAGGTCATGGAGAATGTCGCCAATGATGACGATTGGAAAGTTTGTTTTGCCGAGGTCGCTCCGGGGCTCGTCCTCTTCGCGCGGCAATTCGTCCAATCCGTGGCTGACGCCGAAGACATCGTGCAGGACGCATTCGTCAGGTTCTGGCGAAAGCAGCATTCAATCGCGAATCGCGGCCTGCTTTTCGCGACCGTTCGCTCCATCGCGCTCGATATGCTGCGCCGCGATATCCGCCGCGCGCGGCGCGAAGCCAGCGCTTCGCTCGAGGTCGAGCAGACTACGACGCCGCGTCTTGACTTTAGCGACGACGAGCAGCGCGCGCTCGCGGC
>CADDYX010000049.1 GCA_902810735.1 Verrucomicrobiota bacterium
GAGCGGGCCGAAGATCGGCAGTTTCAGTTTCCAGCGGTCCCAAACCTGTTTGCCGCGTTTGGAGCGGAGCAGCGCGCGCAGGCCAAAGATGCCGCCGCCGATCACGAGGATCAGGAAGTACCATTCGCCGCGGATGAAATCGCTGACGTCGATCAGGAACTGCGTCGGAGCGGGGAGCTTGGCACCGAAGTCCTTGAAGATTTCGCCGAAGATCGGCACCACTTTGACCAGCAGGAACGTGGTGATCGCGGCCGCGATGCAGATGACGATCACTGGATACGTCATGGCGGACTTCACCTTTTTGCGCAGCCGTGCGCTGGCTTCGAGGAAGCCGGCGAGCCGGTCGAGAATCTCGGCGAGCAAACCGCCCGTTTCACCCGCTTTGACCATGCTGACAAAGAGCCGGTCGAACACGCGCGGATGTTTCGCCAACGATTCGTGAAAAGTTTCGCCGCCTTGCACGCGCGTCGTAATGTCGCTGATGATCTGGCGCAGGTTCTTCTGCTTTTTGGCGTCGCACTGCTCATATAGCGCCGTCAGCGCCTGTACGAGCGAGATGCCGGCCTCGACCATGGTGGAAAGTTGTCGCGTGAAGAGCACCAGGTCGGTTTCTTTGACCTTCCCGATGCGTTTCTTGCGTCCGCTGGCGACGGATTTCTTTTGCAGTGAAAGGACCATCAGACCGCGGCCCATCAGGCTCGTCACGGCGTTGTCCTCGTTGAGGGCGTCTTGGATTCCGGAGACGATCTTGCCAGAAGCGTCACGGGCTTGGTAGGAGAAGGTGATCATATTATAATCTTCATAATCACCATAGCATCAATGATGCCAACCCGACTCGCGCCTGCTCCCGGAACCTGCTCTCCCGGGCGCTTTTGCGTCCGCCGCCTGAGCGCCACACCCCCGCAATGCTCGGCATGAAACCGGCAACCGAGCTCATTCGAGTCAGCTCAACGGCGGCTGTCTGGCAACAGTACGATGCGGCGGTAAAGGCAGACCTCTGGTCGACGGCAATCCGCACGAATGCAGGCGTTTACATAATCGATCCGATCGAGCTGGTTGAAGATGAGTGCAGCGGGTTGCTCGGCGGCACGAGCTTGCGTGGCATTTTCGTGACAAACGAGAATCACTTCCGCGCTGCTCCGCAGATCTGTCGGCGATACGACGTACAACTCCTGCTCCACAGCCGGCTAGCGGACGTGGCGCCCGAGAACGTCCGGATGCTCGGATTGCGCGAAGGTGAGCAGATTGAAAACGGCGCGGTCGAAGTCATGGAGATCGGCGGAGCGCCGCGTGGCGAAATCGCGCTGCTTCACCGCGCCGCGGGCGAGATCGTGATCGGCGATGCGCTGATCAATTTCGCGCCCCACGGGTTCACACTTCTGCCGGATAAATACTGCACGAATCCGCGCGAAATGCGTCGGGCGCTGCGCAAACTGCTCGACGTGCCGTTCCAGCGGATGTTTTTCGCACACGGTATGCCGATCACAGAGAACGCAGACGTGCGGCTGCGGCAGCTTCTCGACGGATGAACTCAGCGGACCGGGAAAACAGCGTCACGCGCTTCCTCCGGCTGATTCGATTTTCCCACACGATTTTTGCGCTGCCGTTTGCGCTCGGCGCTCTGGTCGTGGCAGCGAACGGCCTGCCGGCCACGCGGCTTCTTCTGCTGGTGCTGGTCTGCATGGTAGCGGCGCGCACGGCGGCGATGCTCTTTAACCGGTGGGTCGACTGGTCGATCGACCAGCGAAATCCGCGGACGGCGGTGCGTCACACATTGCTCGGCCGCGGCCCGGTTCTGCTTCTGCTATTGATCAGCAGCGCACTGTTCGTCGCCGCGGCGGCTCAAATAAACCGCTGGACGCTGTGGTTATCACCGGTCGCGCTGGTCATCGTCTGCTTTTACTCAATCACGAAACGCTTCACCCACGCGACGCACTTTTTCCTCGGCGCCGCGCTCGCAATCGCGCCGATTGCGGCGTGGATCGCGCAACGTGGCGAAATCGCGCTGCCGCCGATCGTGCTCGCGACTGGCGTGCTCTGCTGGGTTTCCGGCTTCGACCTGATTTACGCAACGCAGGACTACGAATTCGACCGGCGCGAGGGCTTGCATTCGCTGGTGGTGAAGCTCGGCATCGGACGTGCCCTGCGCGTCGCGCAACTGCTTCATCTTCTTACCGTTTGCGCGCTCATCGGATTCGGCATTCTCGCGCACCTCGGCCCGATCTACTTCGGTGCGCTGCTTCCGATCATTGCCGCGCTCTGGTTCGAGCATCGCAGCGTGCGAGATCTCGACCTTGCGGCAATCAATCGCGCATTTTTCCAGACGAACGCTTTCGTCAGCGCAATTTTCCTTTGCGCGGTGTGCGCAGACCGCCTGTTCCTGCGGTAACTACATTGCGTTCAGCTGCGCGATGCGCGCTGCGTGCCGACCGCCTTCGAATTCGGTCGTCAGCCATACACGGACGACGTTCAGGGCCGTCTCTTCCGGAACAACCCGCTCGCCTAACGAGAGAACGTTGGCGTCGTTGTGGCGCCGCGACAGCGCAGCGACTTCCTCGTTCCAGCAAAGCGCACAACGCGCGCCGTGCACCTTGTTCGCGGCCATCGCTTCGCCATTTCCCGACCCGCCAAACACGATCGCGCGGTCGCACTCACCGCGCACCGCCGCCTCTGCCGCGGGCGGAATAAACTTCGGATAATCCACCGGCTCCTCGCTGAACGTGCCGAAATCTTTCACTTCATGCCCGAGCGATTCCACCAGCTCTTTCACCTTCTCCTTCAACCGGAAGCCGGCATGGTCCGTGCCGAGCGCAATTTTCATGCGCTGGTTTGTAACGCCGCGCCGCGATAACTGTCGAGGCAAACTCAGCCGCCGTGCAACCGCGCGAGCTGCTGCCAGATTTCCCGCTCGCTTTCGGTGAGCTTTTTCGGCACCTGAATTTGGGCCACGACGTACAGATCGCCGCGCGTGCCGTTTGCGTTCGGCAAACCGCGCTCACGCAGACGAAAACGCTGGCCGCCCTGCGTTCCTGCCGGAACTTTCAGCCGCGCAGTTCCCTCCAATGTGGGCACATGCAGCTCGTCGCCGAGCACTGCCTGCCACGGCTCGAGGCGCACCTCATGCACCAGATCACTGCCTTCAAGCGAAAAATCAGGATGGCGCGCGAGACGCACGCGCAGGAACAGGTCGCCACTTTTGCCGCCGCGCGCACCCGCTTCGCCCTGGCCGGCCAATCGAATGCGTTGTCCCTCGTGTACACCCCGCGGAATTTTTACCTGATACGTCTCGACCTTGCTTGAATCGCTGCGGCGCAGCGAAACCTGCCGCGTCGAGCCGTGCAGTGCCTCCTCCAGCGTCACCATGATGTCGGCTTCGACGTCACTGCCGCGCTGCGCACCGGCGCGCTGCGTAAATCCACCGCCGCCGAAGGCAGACCGGCCGCGACCACCGCCGAAGAACGCTTCGAAAAAGTCGCTGAAGCCCGTGCCGCCGAACTCAAATTCCACGCCGCCACCGTTGCCGCCCGCCCACTCGAAACCGCCACCGGGTCGCGCGCCGCCCCACTCCGGCGGCGGCTGGAAACCGCCGGGCTGATTCCAGTTCGCGCCGAGCTCGTCGTACTTGCGGCGCTTCTCCGGATCGCTCAGCACCTCGTACGCTTCGTTGATCTGCTTGAACTTTTCTTCCGCGGCCTTTTTGTCTTTCGCCACATCCGGATGGTGTTTGCGTGCGAGCTTTCGAAACGCGCTCTTGATCTCGTCTTCCGTTGCGGTTTTCGAAACGCCGAGCGTCTCGTAGTAATCGCGAAATTGGACCGACATCCCGCAGCAATCTTTGCGCGGCATTTCAACGGCGCAACTGCCGCGGCGTTGAGTTCGCGCTCACTTCGTCCGAAGCTGCGCGATGGCGCAGATTGGCAGAATGCTGGTGACGCTCGGCATCGTGCTGATCATCGTCGGCGCGCTGATCTGGTCCGGCCTCGGCGGCTGGATCGGGAAACTGCCAGGCGACATTCGCATCGAGCGCGGCAACGGCGGCTTCTACTTCCCGATTGTCACTTGCATTGTGATTAGCGTGGTGCTGAGCCTGATTTTTTCGCTCTTTCGCCGCTGATGGCGCGGCGATCGGCTCGCCAGGCGCGATTGGATGAACACGTGCTGCAACTGCTGCAGTGTCGACGCTGTCCGCGCGTCATCCCGCCGCCAGTATCCGGCGGCGCCGTTCTCAGCCACGTGATGTTGGTCGGGCAGGCGCCCGGCGTCCGTGAGCCAGTATTGAAGCGGCCGTTCGCGCACACCGCCGGCAAAACGCTGTTCCGTTGGTTCGAAGAAGCCTGTGGACTCGACGAATCGTGGATGCGCACGCACATCTATTTCGCCGCGGTGAACCGCTGTTTTCCCGGTAAAGCGCCGGGCGGCGGCGATCGCGTGCCGGCTCCCGAGGAGGTGCGCAATTGCTCATCGTGGATGAATGACGAGTTCGAAATCCTCCAGCCGCGGCTCGTCATTCCGGTCGGCCGCCTTGCCATCGCACAGTTTATCGTCATCGATAAACTCGAGCACGTGATCGGCCGGAAATTCCGGATCGATCACCGCGGCGTCACGTTCGACCTGATTCCGCTGCCACATCCAAGCGGCGCTTCGCCGTGGCACAAGCTATCGCCCGGCCGCGAGCTGCTCGCCAAAGCGATGCGAATGATCGCGCGGCATCCGGCGATGAAAGCAATCAGGAATCCTGCCGTGCGGGAAAAAGCAGTCTGAAAATTTCCTGCTTTCTTGTTTTCCTGATTCATCTTCTCTGATGTCGCCGCGCAGACTTCGCGTCACCGTCTGGGGCGAAAACGTGCACGAGCGCAAGAACCCGATCGTGCGCAAAATTTACCCGCGCGGCATGCACACGACGATTGCCGACGCGATCGGCGAAGCGCGCGGCATCGATGTGCGCACCGCGACGCTCCAGCAATCACAACACGGCCTGACGAAACGCGTGCTCGACGAAACCGACGTGCTCGTCTGGTGGGGTCACGCCGCACACCGAAAAGTGAGTGATCGCGTGGTCGAGCGCGTGCTCGCACGCGTGTGGGAAGGCATGGGATTCGTCGCGTTGCATTCGGCTCATTATTCCAAGCCATTCAAGCGGCTGATGGGGACGAGTTGCTCGCTCACCTGGCGTGAAGCGGGCGAAAAGGAGAGGCTCTGGGTCTGCAATCCCGCGCATCCAATCGCCCGCGGGATCGATCGCTATTTCGAAATTCCAAACACGGAGATGTATGGCGAGCCGTTCGCGATTCCGGCGCCGGACGAGATCGTCTTCCTCTCGTGGTTCGAAGGCGGCGAAGTCTTTCGCTCCGGCTGCACGTGGAAGCGCGGCAACGGCAACATCTTCTACTTCCGACCCGGCCACGAAGTTTATCCGATCTATCATCATCCAGTTGTCAGGCAGGTTTTGCGCAACGCCGTGCGCTGGGCCGCGCCTGACGCGACGAAATGGATCGACAGCTGCCCGCAAATTCCTGCGCGCAAAGCACCCGAGCGGCTCGAGGTAAAAGGGCCGCGCATGCACAAGGAAGGTGAAGCGGGATTCCGATGAAAAACAAAGTCCCACAGGTCACCTTCGCGTTCTGGGTCATCAAAATCGCTGCCACGACACTCGGCGAAACCGGCGGCGACGCTCTGTCGATGACGCTGAATCTCGGGTATGCGCTGAGCACCGCGATCTTCTTCGGCTTTTTTCTCGCCACTGCCGCGGCGCAGATCGCGTCGAGCAAACTGCATCGCTTCCTCTACTGGGCGGTCATCGTCGCGACGACGACTGTCGGCACCACGACCTCCGATTACCTGACGCGCGATGCGGGACTCGGATATCTCTGGACCTCGATCATTCTTTTCGCCGGCGTGCTGGCGGTGCTCGGACTCTGGTATTTTTCGTTAGGCTCGGTGAACGTAAACCGGATCACGAACCGCAAGGCCGAGACGTTCTACTGGGTCACCATCCTCGTCTCGAACACGCTTGGCACCGCGCTCGGCGATTGTCTGGCCGACACGTCGGGATTCGGCTACGCGGGCGGCGCGCTCGTCTTCGGCGGCGCACTGGCGGTCATCGCGGCGCTTTACCTGTTCACGAAGATTTCCCACGTCGCACTCTTCTGGGCGGCGTTCGTCCTCACGCGTCCGCTCGGCGCCACGCTCGGCGATATTCTGACCAAACCTCTTGCCGCGGGCGGACTGAACCTGAGCCGCTTCAGTTCAAGCTTCGTTCTGCTCGCACTGATGATCTTTCTGATTCTCTTGAGCTCGCGCCGCTCCGAAGAAGAACGGGCTCAGTAGAGCAACTGCACGCCGCAATAGCCGACGAATGCGAGCGGTTCATTCGCTCCCGAGTGAACCTCGTGGCCTAACGAAGCAATCCAGATCGCGTGCTCGGTAACGTTGTGGCGCCAGCCGAAGTTCAGCGTCACCACATCACGACTGAAATTTGTGCGCGAGGCGGCGTGGATTTCGGCCATGATCGATGTCCGTTTTGTCACCTCCGCCGCGCCGACCACGCCGTAAAGGAATTCGCCGCGACCGACTGATCCGACGAGTGGCCCGAACTCGGCGCCGACGGCGATTCGCCCAAAACTTTTCGCAAGCTCGAAAGGAATTTGAAATCGCGTGCCGTCTTCCGACAAACCACGCCGCGCCGACGAATGCAGCACGTTAAAGAGAATGCGCGGGAACATCGACATGTCGATCCCGCTGCGTTCTTCGTCGAGGAAGCGCCACTTCACCGCCGCTTCCGTGCCACCAACTCCGGCAATCACGCCGTGATCGCTCCGTTTCAAAAACGCGGCGGACGATTGGAGCGTGAGCTGAATGTGATCGCCCCAGCCGTAATTCAGGTCGATGGCGGGCGCATCGAAGGACCATTCGTTAGGCTGATGCTCGAACGCGATCGCAAAATTATTTTCCCACCGACCATTCCCCGGCGTGCCTGGATCATCGGTAATCATCGGCGGCCCGCCTTGCGCAAAGGCGAATCGCGCCGCTGCCGAAAACAGAAGGAGGGCGAACGCTTCTCGCACGCGCTACTCCGGACCGTAAACGAGCAACCGCATCGTGTTCGGGACAACGCTCGGCCGCGCATTCGGCGATGCGGCTGGTCCAAAATCCGCCGTCGGCAAATAGATGCGATGCGTCTTCGGGTCGAGCGCAATCGTGCGTGCGCCGCGTTGCGTCTGCAGCGTCTGTACAACCGACAGCTCGTTAGGCGAATTTTCTTTTGCGATCACCGTGACACCTTCACCGCACGATGCGAAGACGAGCTGCGCGGCGTCATCAAATGCGCAGCCGTCCACGCCACTGCCGATCGGCACATTTGCGACAACTTTGCCCGAGCCGGTATCGAGCATGATCATCGTCTTATTGTGGCACGCCGCGAAGAGGCGGTGATGGGCCGGATCGAGCGCAATGCCGGTTGGTTCTTTTCCCGGCGCGAGCGGCCAGCGCGCGATGACTTGATGCGTTGTCGTGTCGATCACCGCGACTTCACTTTTGTCTTCGAGGTTCACGTAAACGCGACCTCCGGCTGAATCGACCGCTGGAAATTCCGGACTCCCGCCGAGCGGGATGGTTGCGACTATCTTGTCGCTCTTCGCATCGATCACGCTCGCCGAGTTTCCCGTGTGATTGAAAACGTAGATTTCGCCGTGCTTCGGCTCGTATGCGATGGCGTCAGGGTTTTCGCCGACGTCGATTTTCTCAAGCGTGGCCAGTGTCTTCAGATCGATGACGCTCGACTTGTTCTCCTTTCCATTGCTCGAAAAGCCGCGCTGCAGCTCCGGCACTGCGATGAAGGCGTGCACTCCCGGCGTGCCCGTGATCTCGCCGACTACCTTGTTTGCGTCGATGTCGACCGCGACAACTTTGGTCGCGTGTGACAAATACAGTCGGCGTGCGGCAGCGTCGATCGTGAGGATGTCCCAACCGCCTTCGCCGCCGATTGGAATCTGCGCCACCGCCTTGTATTCAGGCGCTGCGACGGCGCAGCGCACCGCGAGCAGGAGTGCGAAGGAGAACAGTGATTTCCGCATCGACACCAGTACGAGAGGATTCGGCCAAGTGCACGCGTTGCAGCGCGCCACGCGTCGTCGTATAGCAGCCGCTCGATGAGTGAAACGAAAACGCCGACACGCGCCGAGATTGCCGACTCCGACAAATGGGATCTGACTCATCTGTTCGTCGATGTGAGCAAATGGCACGAAGACGTGGCGTGGATCACGCGCGAATATCCGCGGATCGGCGACTGGAGGGGCCGCATCGGCGAATCGGCGGCAAACCTCGCGGAGTTCCTTGAATTCGAGAAGCAGCTCGATCTCAAAATTGAGCGCGTCTACCACTACGCATCGCTTCAGCTTGCTGAGGATAGCTCGAACAACGAATACCTGAGCCGCGTCGGGCAGCTGCAGAACCTGATGACGAAAATCGGCGAAGCATCCGCGTTCATCGTGCCGGAAATCCAGGCGATCGACGACGGACGGTGGGCCGAGCTCATGCGCGAACCGGTCCTGGAACCGTGGCGCGTCCATTTGCACAAAATCCGCCGCATGCGCCCGCATGTGCTCAGCGAGCCGGAGGAACGGTTGCTTGCGTTGGGCAGCGCGGTGCTCACCGGCTATGACGACGCATTCTCGCAGCTCACCGACGTAGACATGAAATTCGGCGTGCTGCGCGACAGCGACGGCCGCGAGCGCGCGCTGACGCAAAGCTCATACAGCTCATTCCTGCTCAAGCGCGATCGCGACGTGCGTCGTCGCGCGTTCGAACAGTTCTACGGCGAGTTCCAGGATCATCAGTACACGCTTGCCACGGCCCTCGCTTATTCCGTGAAGGCGGACGTGTTTCGCGCCCGCGCCCGGCATTATGCCAGCGCGGTCGAAGCGTCTCTCTTCCACGACGACGTGCCGGTGGCCGTCTACGATCAGCTGATCGCCGCGGTGCGCGATGGGATTCCGCCGCTGTTGCGGTATTATGAGCTTCGACGACGGGTGCTCCGAGTTGACGAGCTGCACGCCTACGACACCTACGTGCCGCTGGTCGCAGAAATTGAAACTCGCACCTCGTTCGACGAAGCGATCGCGCACATCACGGCTGCGCTCGCGCCGCTCGGCGACGAATACGTGCGTGTGCTGACTGACGGGCTGCGCGGTCGCTGGTGCGATCGTTACGAGACGAAGGGAAAACGGAGCGGCGCGTTTTCGAGCGGCAGCTACGGCGCGCCACCCTACATCCTGATGAACTATAAAGAGGACGTGTTCGCCGACGTCTACACGCTCGCGCACGAAGCGGGACACTCGATGCACACCTGGTTCGCGCAAAAATCGCAATCATTCCAGGATTACGATTACCCGATTTTCCTCGCTGAGGTCGCGAGCACGTTCAACGAAGAGCTGCTGACCCATTATCTGCTCGAGCAAACGACCGATCGGAAGATGCGCGCCTACATCATCAACCGGCAGATCGACGACATCCGCGGCACGCTCTTTCGGCAGACGATGTTCGCGGAATTCGAAAAGATCATCCACGCGATCGAAGAATCAGGCGACGCGCTGACGCTCGACACCTTCAAGGCGGAATACCGCAAGCTGCTCGACGCTTATTTCGGCGACGCCGTCGCGATCGACCCGCAGTTAGAGCTCGAGTGCCTGCGGATTCCGCACTTCTACAGCGCGTTCTACGTTTACAAATATGCGACCGGCGTGTCGGCGGCCGTCGCCCTTTCGCAGCGGGTGTTGAACCAGGAGCCCGGCGCGGTCGATGCGTATCTCGGGTTTCTCAAGTCCGGCGGTTCGAAGTTTCCACTCGAGACACTGCGGCAGGCCGGCGTCGACATGGAGAAACCGGAGCCTGTTCGCGCGACGGTTGCGTTGTTCGAGCAGCGTCTCGGCGAACTGGAAGAGCTGCTGTAGCCGCGATCGCCGGCCCCGGAATAAACGCGGTGGGCAGGCTGCCTTACCGCAGGTTGGCAAGGCGTATGCTGAATGTCATTGCGTGCAGTACGAATGGCATGTCCAGGCCGCTTGCGGCTACGCCGAGCTCGGCATGATGCGCGAGTCGTTGGCGGAGCTCGACGCCATCGAGCCGCGGCTCCAGAACCGCCCCGAAGTATTGCATCTGCGCCTCCAGTATTTGATGCAGAAAAAACGCTGGGGCCAGGCGTTGCGCGTGAGCCAGAAGCTCTGCCGCGTCGCACCCGATTGCAGCACCGGGTTTCTCCACGCCGGCTTTTGTTTGCACCAGCTTGGAAAAACCGCCGAAGCGAAGAAGACGCTCATCACCGGGCCGGTCGCGCTGCTGAAAGAGCCGATCTACTATTACAATATGGGCTGTTACGACGCGCTGCTCGGCAACGTCCGCGACGCCAAAGTCAATTTGCAGATCAGCTTCAGAATGGATTCCTCCTTCCGCGACATTGCGAAACGCGATCCTGACCTGCAGGCGCTGCGCAGCGTCCTGTAACTCTCCGCGTCGCTTCGTTGCGGCGTGCGGCTGACGACAGCCGCCGCTACAGTCGGGAGTTGAAACTCGAAGCCGGAGAACTGCGCGATCGCGTCGAGCCGTTGTTCCGCGACAACTTTGCGCGACACGGCGAGCTCGGCGCCGCCGTCTCAATCTGGCACAACGGCGAGCCGCTACTCGAGCTCCACGGCGGTTTTCGTGACGCGCACCGCACGCAGCCGTGGAGCGGCGACACCATCGTGCTCGTCTGGTCGGCGACGAAAGGAATTGGCAGCGCATGCCTGCTGCACGTTCTGCAGGAACAGAAGATCGATCTCGCGCGTCCGGTCGCGGCGTTCTGGCCGGAGTTCGCGCAGAACGGAAAGAGCGCGATCACGATTGCGCAGTTGATGTCGCATCAGGACGGCCTCTCGGCCATCGACGAGCCGGTCGAAATTTTTGATTACGAAGCGGTTGTTGCCGCTCTCGCGAAGCAGAAGCCCCTCTGGCCACCCGGCACCGCGCACGGTTATCACGCGAGAACGTTTGGCTTTCTGATCGACGAGGTCGTGCGGCGGATCAGCGGAACGCGAATCGCAAATTACTGGCGGCAAGTGTTCGCCGGTCCACTCGGGCTCGATTTCTGGATCGGTTTGCCCGAAAAGTTGAACGATCGCTGCGCGACGATCTACGCGGCGAAAGCCGGCACGCCGCCCGAACCAGCGGAATTTTATCGCAAACTCGCCGAACCCGGGACACTGCAGCGCCGGACGTTCACCTCACCCGCCGGCCTGCACGCCGTCAGCGCGATGAACAAGCCGGAGATGCGCGCGCTGAACATCGTTTCGTTCAGCGGCATCGGCAGCGCGACCGCGCTCGCGAAGTTTTATGGGATGCTGGCGAACGACGGCGAGATCGGCGGCCGCAGGGTTTTCGAGCCACGCACGATCCAACAGATGGTGACGCCGCTGGCGAGCGGAGTCGACTGCGTTTTTGAAGTGCCGACGACGTTCTCCGCTGGGTTCATGAAGGATTCGCCGCAACAACAGCGGCGGCTCTTCGGCGCATCAGCGAGCGCGTTCGGACATCCGGGCGCGGGTGGCAGCAACGCGTTTGCCGATCCGGAGAACAACGTGAGCTTTAGCTACGTCATGGACCAGATGGAACAGTCGCTCTTTCCCGGAGAAAGATCGCTGCGGCTCGTCGACGAGCTTTACCGCCGGGTATGAACGAACCCTGCTGCCACAATCGAGCGGAGCCGCGGCCGGCGATCGCGGCTACAGCGGCGCACCGCACGACGAAGAAGTATTTCTGCCCAATGTGCGAAGGCGTGGAGAGCGACATCCCGGGGACTTGCCCGAAATGCGGGATGGCGCTGGAACGCAACCCCGCATTCCGCCAAACGCAGAAGGCGATCTGGACCTGCCCGATGCATCCCGAGATCGAGCGCGATGCGCCCGGCGATTGCCCGATCTGCGGCATGGCGCTCGAGCCGAAGAACGTCGTCTCACCGGGCGAAGACGAGAACGCGGAGCTCAACGACATGTCGCGCCGGTTCTGGATCGGCGCCGCGCTCAGCGTGCCGGTGTTCATCCTCGCGATGTGGCACATGCTGCCGTCGACGCCGCATTGGGTGCAGGGCGATCTCTCGCGCTGGGCGCAATTTCTCCTCAGCACACCGGTTGTCCTGTGGTGCGGCTGGCCGTTCTTGCAGCGCGGCTGGCGCTCGATCGTGAATCGCTCGCTCAACATGTTCACGCTGATTTCGATCGGCGTCGGCACCGCCTGTCTTTACAGCGCGGTCGTGATGCTCGCGCCGCAGATCTTCCCGCCGACCTTCGCCGCCCACGGGAAGATCGGCGTCTATTTCGAAGCGGCGGCAATCATCACGGTGTTGATCTTGTTAGGCCAGGTGTTGGAATTGCGCGCTCGCAGCCGCACTGGCACCGCAATTCGCGCACTCCTCGATCTCGCGCCGAAGACTGCCCGCGTCGTGCGCGATGGCGAAGAGCGCGACGTGCCGTTGGATGAGGTGCAACGCGGCGATCATCTTCGCATCCGGCCCGGCGAGAAGGTGCCGGTCGATGGCCGCGTTGTCGACGGCAGCACGAGCGTGGACGAATCGATGATCACCGGTGAGCCGATGCCGGTCGAGAAGGCGAACGGCGATCGCGTCACCGGCGGCACCGTTAATCAAACCGGCAGCATCGTGATCGAAGCGGAGCGGGTCGGCAGCGAAACGGTGCTGTCGCAGATCGTCGAGATGGTCGCGCAAGCGCAACGCAGCCGCGCGCCCATCCAGACGCTCGCTGATAAAGTCGCGGGCTGGTTCGTGCCGACCGTGATCGCCGTGGCCGTGATTACTTTCATTGTCTGGGCTCTTGTCGGCCCGCAACCACGCTTCGCCCACGCAATCGTCAACGCGGTCGCGGTCCTGATTATCGCCTGCCCGTGTGCGCTCGGTCTCGCTACCCCGATGTCGGTCATGGTCGGCGTCGGTCGCGGCGCGCAAGCCGGAGTTTTGATCAAGAAAGCCCAAGCCATCGAGTTGATGGAAAAGGTGCGGACGCTGGTGATCGATAAGACCGGGACGCTGACCGAAGGCCGGCCGCGCCTGACGAGTGTCGTGCCGGCCGATTCAACTTCGGAAGAAGAACTGCTGACGGCCGCGGCTGCGGTCGAACAAAACAGCGAACACCCGCTGGCCGCGGCGATTGTCAGCGGCGCAACCGAGCGCGGCGTCAAACCGCGTCCGGTCAAAGATTTCGAGT
Source organism: Verrucomicrobiota bacterium (assembly GCA_902810735.1). Taxonomy (GTDB): domain Bacteria; phylum Verrucomicrobiota; class Verrucomicrobiia; order Chthoniobacterales; family UBA10450; genus CADDYX01. The sequence continues at coordinate 13,248 of CADDYX010000049.1, forward strand.
CCACCACCGGTGGCGGCGTCGTCGGGCAGCTCGAGGGTCGTCGCATTCTGGTTGGCAAACCGAACTTCCTCCGGGCGCAAGGCATCACTGCTCTCGAAGATCTCGAGCGCAAAGCCGCCGAACTGCAGCAGCAGGGGCAGACCGCGATCTTCATCGCATGCGACAATCGCCCGATGGGAATCGTGGCCGTTGCCGATCCGATCCGGGAATCCACCACCGCGGCGATCGAGCATCTGCATCGGCTCGGGTTGAAAATCATCATGCTCACCGGCGACAACGAGCGCACCGCGCGCGCTGTCGCAGAGAAGCTCGGGATCGATCAAATCGAAGCCGGCGTCGAACCGCAGCAAAAGCACGAGCGCGTCCGTGCTTTGCGCGCCGGCAACAACGTCGTCGCGATGGCCGGCGACGGCATCAACGACGCGCCCGCGCTCGCCGCCGCAGATGTCGGTATCGCGATGGGCACCGGCACCGATGTTGCCATGGAAAGCGCCGGCATCACCCTGCTCCGCGGCGACCTGCGCGGAATCGAGAAAGCGATCCGCCTCAGCCGCGCCATGATGTCGAACATCCGGCAGAACCTCTTCTTCGCCTTCATCTACAACTCGCTCGGCATTCCGATCGCCGCGGGCGTGCTTTATCCGGCGTTCGGTCTCCTCCTCAGCCCCATCATTGCCGGTGCCGCCATGAGCCTCAGCTCCGTCTCCGTCATCGCCAACGCGCTCCGGCTGCGCAGCGTCAAACTATGACCGCGCACACCGGCACCTTCGAAGTCCGCACCAGCGGCAAACGCACTTACGAGATCACCGGCGAAGTACAGCGGATCATCGAGCAAAGCGGTGTCCGCACCGGCACCGCGACGGTTTTCATCCAGCACACCAGCGCCAGCCTCGTCATTTTCGAAAACGCCGACCGCACCGCGCGCGACGACCTCGAAGAGTTTTTCGAGCGCCTCGTGCCCGAGAACACGCCGTGGTTCACCCACACCTCCGAAGGCCCCGACGACTCCACCTCGCACATCAGAATGGTCCTCACCCGCACCAGCGAAACCATCCCCATCGCCCGGGGCGAGCTCCAGCTCGGCACCTGGCAAGGCATCTTCCTCTTCGAGCACCGCCGCTCAAGTCACCGTCGTAAAGTCACCGTCGCCGTGCTCGGCAACGAGAGCTAATCGCCGGTTGTCTCTTCGGTCCGGTCAGTTGTGACGGCCGTCCTGCGTGACGACCCTTTTGACACACGCTGAGCAGAATCGCGCGAGGCGCGGCCGAAGTTGGCGAGAACATTTCCGGCACCCGCGGCAACCATTGTACTGCCGTCGCGCCCCATCATCATAGCGCGCGAGGCATCGCAAGAGATCGCAGGGCCAATATTACCACCGCCGGCTGCCACGAGGTTACCTCCGCCCGCAGCGACGAGGCTAAGCGCTCCGTTCGAGATCAACGAAGCGGGGGCCCGGTTGGCGAGATTCCCCCCGCCGGCCGCGACGAGATTGCCTCCGCCCGCAGCGACCAATGATGCGATGCGACCGAACGTGGAACCGTCATTGCCGATGAGGCTGTTCCCATCCAGACCTATGAGGTTGAGGCCCCCTGCCGCTACGAGATTGCCGGCACCCGCCGCCACGAGATTGCCCGCCGCCCCGTTGATCATATTGCTAAGCAGGGTGGAACCGTCATTGCCAATAAGTGTCGAGCCGTCATTGCCGATGAGATTGTGGAACTGGATCTGCGCCGCGTTGCCGGCATAAACAAATGTGCTGCCGTCGTTGCCGATCAGGTTGCCCGCACCGGCGGCGACCATATTGCCGGCACCGGCCGCGACCATATTGCCGGCACCCAGTGGGATAATAATGCCGCCGTTGTTAAGTTGAATGTGATCGGCGGCCGCGACCGAAAGGCTGGGGCTATTCGCGTCGATCTTGCGCACTCGTTGAAGGAAGTCCGGGTCAGAGAGGGCGACCGACGCATCCGTTCCCGGTGGCAGCTGGGCTAACTCGATGGACGTCTGATTATCTGGCGCGCTGGCATCTCCCTCGATAATCAGCGTGACGGAGCGGGGGGACACGATGTCAGGGTCGCCGCCCTTTCCGAAGACGGAGTTCTCGTCAACAATTTCGGTATAGGCATCTCCGGTCGCGCGGAGGACGATGGTAAATCCCTCCGAATCTCCGCGGCTCAGCAGGAACGGCTCGAACCTGAACTCATTCGTGAGATCGTTATACCCGCCGTGATCCGATTCCGTGGATTCGGAGTGGCTGACGTATTCAGCACCCGCCGGGATCGGCATGTAGTACACTTCATTGTTGTTCGCGAATTTCGAAGTGTTAAACACGGTTACGATAATGCTGAAGGTATCGCCCTTTCTTACACTCTTCGGCGCCTTCTTTAGGATCCCGTAGTTAGGTAGCTCGTCGCTGTGGAGCCTGTTGTACTCGACCGTTCCTTTTGGCGCCTCCAGGAAGTTCGTTTGAGCAGCGTCGAGTCCAGCGAATGAACCTCCCGATGGCGACTGCCCGACGAATGTGGCGGCGGGAAGAAAGACTCCAGGTTTCGGCAGAGATTTCACCGCGCTCGTCACGTCCACGGTGAGCACCGCCTCACCATGTTCGCCGGGATCCACATCGCCGATGTCAAAAATCACCGGACCGTCTTCTTTGGCGGAGATGTTCTTCTTGGGCGCCCGGGTGAGAAATGCATTTTTGAATTTCGTGCCAAGCGGCAATTCCTGCCGGATTTTGACATTCTTCGCAGGCCGTTTGCCGTCGTTGCGATAGCGAATCTTGTAGGACTGGGGCACATCGACAACAGAAGCGGCGGGATCGGCCTCTGGCGCCTCCAAAATCATCGCAGCCGGTGGCAGAATCATCATCTCCAGCCGCTCCGGAGCGGAGTCGACGGCGTGGCGCAGATTCGTGCAGCGCATCTCCGCGCCTTTCGATTCGACGGACTTGCCGACTGCCGGACCACCCTGGTTCGGAGCGTTCACGCGGAGCTGATACGAAATTCCGACACTCTGATGCGGCGCGAAGTCGCCGAACGTAAACGTCATCGTCCGGTCTTTGAGTTCGAACGCTGGGCCGGCCGCCTTATCGTTGATCCGGACACTGCCCTCTACCAACGTGAATCCCCGCGGGATTTGGTCCTTCACCGATACACGCGTCGCCGGCAGTCCTCCGTAGTTCGTCCCCACGAGAACGAAACTTACTTTCTCACCGTTCGTGGTGAGAGCGATGGCCGTGTCCCCTGAAGAGACAAAGTCGGTGTCGTCTTCCCGGTCGCGCGGGTCATCGATGACGCCTTTTGCGAGCGCGATGTGAGGGGCGTTGGCAGGAGCAACACCGGTGATGGTGAGGACCTTGTCGGCGAACGTACCCTTGAGATCGGCTCCACCGAACGCGCCGGTCAGCTTGAAATCGCGGGTGTGGATCGGGTCGTCGCCTTCATGCGCATCGAAGGGCACCCGCACTTTCAACCGTGCGACTTTCACCTGGTTGTGTGCGAAGTCACCGAGGTAGAATTCTACTTTGTGATTGATCGGTAGATACCGTGGGTTCTTTCCCTCGTCCGGGTTCTTGATTTTGAGCACTTTATTCTTGGCATCAACGATGTCCGCGTGCTGGAAGATGACGTTGCGCGGAACGGGCGCGGTAACGGTCACGTTCTTGGCGGTCGCCTTGTCGCTCGTATTCGTCACGATCATCCGGTAGGTGATGAATCCACCGGGTTGTA
>CADDYX010000050.1 GCA_902810735.1 Verrucomicrobiota bacterium
CGTAATCTTCGCCGTGTTTGTGCAGGAGATAGGCTTCCTCGCGCCGTGCCTCCCACTGCAGCAGCACGAAATGGAGAATCGCGATGAGCAACATCGCGAGGGTCTGCGTTGTACCGAGCGTGCCGAGCATCAGCACAATTGAGAGCGCGTAGATCGGATGCCGGACAAAGCGGAACGGGCCGCTGAAGACCAGCGCAGTTTTTTCGCCGGGATCAATCCCGATACGCCACGACTTTCCCATCTCGCGCCAGCAGGCAAACGTCGCTGCCGTGGCAATCACGCAGAGCACCGCGCCGGACAGCGCCAGACCGGGCCAGACGAGCGCGTGCTGAGCGGTTCTGCGAAACACGATCCACGGTTGAGCGCACCAGAGGATCACGAGCGGAACCCAGACCAGCCGCAGCCAGCGGCCGACACGCTCAGGAGGAATGACGTTCGCGCCATGTTTCCAGCGGCGCGCGCGGCGCGCTTTCACCAGCACCGCGCCCCAGTAGATCAGCAAGCAACAACCCGACACGAACGGCGGGATGCGCGACATCACTCGGCCTGTTGTGGCGGTTGCGGATCCGGCGCGGATTGCGGCGCGCCGAGCGGTTGTCGCTGTCGAAGCGGGCAGGTTTTCGCGATTTCAGCCAGCACCATGTCCTGCAAGCCGCGGATCTTCGCGATGTTGAAGTGATTGATGACCGACGTGTCGAAGCCGACGTCATTCCGGCGCAAGTTCACGTTCTCGATCGCGGTCCGCGTCGGATCGTCGGCGATTACCCGCACGCCGCGAAACGCAGGCACCGGATCTGTGACCGGATGGCTTTTGTATAAATTGACGCAACGCACGACGTTCGGCGGGATGTGCGGCGGAAGGGTCGGGTCGATCAGCAGCAGCAAATCCACCGGCACGTTTGCCTGGTTGAGCGCGCGCGCGACGCGAACCTGGTCGTCGGCGCCGATCGAATGACCGACCAGCACGAGCGGTTCAGTCCAGCGGCCGGCGTCATGTTCCGTCTTGATGTAATGCGCCAGCTTGTGCCACTCCGGGTTCGCGAGGGAAATTGCGTGAACACCGAGTTCCGACTGCGCGCGAGACGCGATCACATCCATCCCGCGGCTCCAAATTCCAAGCCAGCCGAGAATGCAGTAGACGTGCCCGGCGCGGGCAAACTGGCCCGTCTGGCCGGGCTGCATCGGCTCGAGTTGCGCGGCGCGGCGGTCAGTAATATCGACGCAACCGGTCGCGAGCCAAAGCAGCGCGAATGCACTGAGCAGGCGGCCAGGTCGCAGAGCGGTCATGTTCAAGGATGGCGCGAAAACGGCGCGACCATAGCGAGGATGCCGGCGTGCGCAAAGCTCGCGCAATCTCGTCGTGACTGTTCCCGGTTCGGACGCAAGGATAGGGCTGCACTGGCATCGAGTCGGGAATATGAAAACAGTCTACGCGTTGTTCAGTTTGGCATTGCTCAACCTCAGCACGATCGCGGCACCGGTGACGGCGCCGTCCGCTAAACCGGACGTGAGCAACAAGGGATTAATTACGAAAGCGACGCCGGTGCTCGGTGGTGATCCGGCTGCTGCGGTCGGTCAACTCCGCCGCATCGCGCAGGATTACTACAACTGGCGCAACGAGAATTACCCGGTCGGCAGCAGCGAAATGGGGCTCCACACCTGGGACGATCGGTTAACCGATTATTCGGCGAATGCGATCGGCGCGCGCGCGAAACACGTGCGCGAATTACTCGCGCAGGTGCGCGCGATGAAGAGCGACGGCTGGTCCAAGGACGACCGGATCGATTGGATTCTCTTCCGCGCGCAGCTGGAAGGCGCGGAGTTCGGCGACCGCGTGCTGCACTTCGAGCAAAACAATCCGCAGGTCTACGTCGGCGAATGCAGCAGCGCGATCTTTTCGCTCCTGAAAAAGGAATACGACACGCCGGCAAAGCGCATCAATGCCGCGACCGCCCGCCTGAAAGCGATGCCGGCGATGCTCGTACAGGGCGAGCGCAATCTGCAGAAGCCGGTCAAGCTTTACGCGCAGCTCGCGATCCGATCGGCCCGCAACATCGACCCGCTGTTCAACGACAGCCTGATGACGCTCGCGCGCGACCTCCCGGCGAACGAGCGCGATGAGCTGGTGAAGGCAAAGGACGCCGCACTCGCGGCGATTCACGGATTTGCCGAGCGGCTCGAGAAACGGCTGCCGCAGATGGTCGCCTTCGCGCCGATGGGCGTGGCGAATTACAACTACTATCTCAAGCACGTGCTGCTTTTGCCGCTCGATGCGACGCAGGTCGAAATGCTTGGGCGCGCGGAGCTGGCGCGCTATCGTGCGCTGGAAGCGCTTTTACCGGATCCAAAGCTTGCCGATCCGGATCCGTCGCGCGCGAAAAGCATTCCGCCGGATCAGCAGTCGTTCCTGCACGCCTATCAGAGTCGCGAACAGGAGATGATCGACTTCCTGAAATCGCACCAGCTGATCACGCTGCCCGATTATCTTGGCAAATTCGAGATCAGGCAGTTGCCGGAAGCGTTCAAGCCGACGAGTCCCGGCGGATTCATGAACCCGCCAGGTTTGTATGACAAAGACCCGACCGGCTTCTATTTCATTCCGACCTACAACCCGCAGTCGAAGAACTTCTACATTCGTGCGGCGATCGAAGATCCGCGGCCGATTCTCGGCCACGAAGGCATCCCGGGACATTTTTTGCAGCTCTCGATCGCGAATCACGTGCCGGACGAAATCCGGCGGCAGAACGAGAACGGCGTTTTCGTCGAAGGCTGGGCGCTTTACACCGAAGAGATGCTGATGCGGACCGGCCTTTACCCGGACAACTCCGCGGCGCAGGGGCAAATCCTGCGGCTGTCGCGCTATCGCGCCGCCCGCATCGGCGTCGACGTGAATCTGCAGACTGGCAGGTGGACGTTCGAGCAGGCGGTGCAGTATTTCATGGAAGGCGGAGGGCTCGACCACGAATCGGCGGAGGGCGAAGCGGCCGGCGCGGCGTCCAGTCCGACGCAGAAAATTTGGTACATCACCGGCAAGTGGCAGATCATGAATCTGCTCGGTAAATATCACGACAAAATGGGCGATAAATTCCGGCTCGGGCAATTCCACGACGACCTGATCAAAAACGGCAGCATGCCGCTCGCGATCGTCGAGTGGCTGTTACTTGATGATCCGACGACGATCAACGAAGTGCTGAAATGATCAGCCGCGTTTTTGCAGGCGCACTGCTACTTGCGGCGACGAAAGTAATCGGGCAATCGCCGACTCCGACTCCGACGCCGACGCCTTCGCCGGCCCCAACGCCGGCGCGGCTGTCACCCGCCACGATCGCCGACCTCGCGCGTATTCGCGACGCGGCGCTAAACAGCGACTACGCGTTGCGGCAGGTCGCGCATCTGTCGAACAACATCGGCCCGCGGCTGACCGGCTCCGCGCAAGCTGCAAAAGCGGTCGAATACGTGGCGGCCGAACTGAAGGCACTCGGGCTGGAAGTTCAGCTCGAAAAAGTAACCGTGCCGCATTGGGTCCGCGGGGAAGAGACCGCGGCGCTGGTCCAGTTCCCGGGCCAGGCGGAAAACACGACGCAAAAGATCATCCTGACTGCGCTGGGCGGCAGTGTCGCGACACCAGCCGAAGGGATTACTGCCAGCGTTGTCGTCGCGCGGAACTTCGACGAACTGCAGTCGTTAGGCCGGGAAAAAGTCGCCGGCAAAATCGTCTTGTTCGACTACCACTTTGATAAACAAATGGCCGCCGAATCGCACGGCGGCGAAGCCTACGGCCAGGCGGTTGTCTATCGTGGCGACGGAGCAACCGCGGCGGCAAAGCTCGGCGCGGTCGCGTCATTGATCCGCTCGGTCGGCGGCGCGGATTTCCGCCTGCCGCACACCGGATCGACAAACTACAAAGAAGACGCGCCGAAGATTCCCGCCGGCGCCGTCACCGCAGAAGATGCCGACCTGATCAGCGCGCTTACCGCGCAAGGCGAAGTGAAGATGCACCTCGTCCTGACGCCGCAGCAGCTTCCCGACACGACGAGCTTCAACGTGATCGGCGATTTGAAAGGCTCCGAGCACCCGGAGGATGTCGTGATTACTTCCGGGCATCTTGATTCGTGGGACCTCGGCACCGGCGCGATCGATGACGCGGCCGGCGTGGCCGTCGCGATGCAAACCGCCAACGTGCTCCAGCAACTGCACATTCGACCGAAGCGCACGATCCGCGTGCTTGCGTGGATGAACGAGGAGAACGGATTGCGCGGCGGCAAAACCTACGCGCAGGACCACGCCGCCGACATGGCAAAGCAGTTCGCCGCCATCGAAACAGACGGCGGAGCCGGCCATCCTGTCGGTATTCACTTTCACGCGAACGCCGAAGTAGGGAAGTGGCTGGAGCCGGCCGCGCGCGTCCTGCAGGAGAGCGGCGCGGGCATCATCGCGCCGAGCGAACATTCGACCGGCGCAGATATCGGGCCGATTGACGAGCAAGGCGTGCCTACGTTCGCGCCGATGCAGGACAGCCGCTTTTACTTCAACTACCACCACACCGCGGCGGACACGCTGGACAAGATCGTTCCGCGCGAGCTGGCGGAGAACGCCGCTGTCGTTGCGGTCACGGCCTACGCGCTCGCCAATCTCGAGCAGCCGTTGCCGCGATAATTCGCGGCACGATGACGCTCACATTCCTCTGCGCGTTTTCGCTGCTCGCCGGGTTTGTCGATTCGGTGGTCGGTGGCGGCGGCCTGATCCAGATTCCCGCGTTGCTCATCCTGCTGCCGGGGATGCCGGTTCCCACGATTCTCGGTACAAACAAACTGGCCTCGCTCGCAGGCACGAGCGTCGCCGCCTACCGCTACGCCGCGCATGTCGAAATGGACTGGCGCGTTACGATCTCGGCAGCGGCGAGCGCGTTCATTTTTTCCTTTCTCGGCTCGTGGGCGGTGACGCTGCTCAATCCGAATTTTCTCCGCCCCGCTGTGTTCGTCTTGCTCGTGCTGGTCGCGATCTATGTGTTTGTGGTCAAAGACCTCGGACTCGTCCACCGACCCAAACACGCGCCGCGGAAAGCGGCATTGCTCGGCGTGCTCACCGGCGTTGCCCTCGGCTTCTACGACGGCTTTTTCGGTCCGGGCACCGGCAGCTTTTTGATTTTCCTGTTCGTCGGCCTTTTTGGGTTCGACTTTCTCTCTGCCTCCGCGTCGGCCAAGCTGATCAACCTCGCGACGAATCTCGCTTCCGTCTTCTACTTCGGCGCGACGGGCCACATTCTCTATCGCGCTGCTTTGCCGATGGCTGCCTGCAACGTGCTCGGCTCGCTCGTCGGCACGCGCATGGCCATCCTGAAAGGCAGCCGCTTCGTGCGCGTATTTTTTCTGATTATCGTCGCCGCGCTGATTCTCCGGCTCGCGCAGCAGATGTTCTGATTCTTGCGATTCGAAATCGCGCGTTGCGTGGAATCCGGCATGTTCTCCATTCTTGCGCCGCAGCGGGATATCCCGGAACATTGCGGCCCAGACAGACGTGTGATTCGATTCCCATGGGGCCTCATTGTTCCGACGCCGGAGAACGCATGCCGTATTCGCCTCGCGAACCGATTACAGAATGGCGACGACGCGTGCTCTGTTTTGCGACAACGGTTTCCGCGCGCCAGCTCGACGAATGTCGATTGCGCTGCGGACAAAATCGTGACCTATGGGACCGGCGGGTGACGCACCTATGGAATTGAACGGGCAGAACGGCCATTCGAACGGCGCCGGCAAAACGCGGCGCCGCAGCAGCAAGCAGTTCGACGCGTCGCTCAGCCTTGCCGATTTCGTCGTCGGGGAGAGTTCCGATCCGATTCTGCCGCCGGCGGGTTTCACGGAATGGCACGCTGCCGCCTCATGGGAAGCGGATCTCTACGAACCGCAACTGCTCGCGAGCGCGGAGCCGCACACGACGATTATTTACGACGGACGAGCACGCCCGGTCATCAACCTTTGCTCGTACAACTACCTCGGCCTCGCGACCCATCCGACCGTCGTCGCAGCGGCGCGGGGGGCGCTCGACAAGTACGGCGTCGGCGCATGTGGCTCGCCTGTTCTTTCTGGCATGACCGATTTGCATCGCGAGCTCGAGCGCCGCATCGCGCATTTCCTCGGCCGCGAAGACGCGATCATTTTCAACAGCGGATTCGGCGGAGCGCTCGGCACAATTTCGGGACTGTTGCGCAAGACCGATGTTGCGATCCTCGACAATCGCTCGCACCTGAGTTTGCGCGATGGCGCTGTGTTATCGCGCTGTCGCCTCGAGCGATTCGAACATAACGATCCGGCATCGCTCGACGCGGCGCTCGGCCGGCGCAAAGGCAAGCGACAGCTCGTAGTGCTCGAAGGCATTTACTCGATGGACGGCGACTTCGCCGCTCTGCCCGATCTGCTCGAGGTCGCCGACGCGCACCGCACCAGCGTGTTCATCGATGAAGCGCACTCGATGCTGGCGTGTGGCGCGCACGGGCGCGGCGCAGCAGAGCAGTTCGGCGTGGAAGCACGGATTCCACTGATCTACGGCACGTTTTCAAAGGCGTTTGCGGCACTTGGCGGCTTTGTTGCCGGCCCGGCCGAGACACTCGACTACCTGCGCTTCTACGCGCACCCGTATGTCTACTCCTGCGCGCTGCCACCCGTTATCGTGGCGGCGATTTTAGAGGCGCTCGACGTTGCCGGCCGCGAACCGCAGTTGCGCAGCCGGCTGTGGGAAAACGCCACTTATTTTCGCGAACAAGCCAATTCGCTCGGCATCGACACCGGAGCGTCGACCACCTACATCATGCCGCTCATTATCGGCGACCGTGCGCGCATGTACCGGCTCGGTCACGAGCTGCGGCGCCGCGGATTGTTCGTTGCGCCGGTCGACTATCCGGCGGTGCCGGAGGACCGGATTTGTTTCCGCGCATGCGTCACCGCAGGCCACACCCGCGCGGATCTGGACGAAGCGCTGAACATTCTGCAGGACACGTTCGTGCCGGAACTGGCGCATTCGCTTTAGCCAGACGCCGCATACGCTTGCTCGATCAGCCGCAGGCACGTCTCGGCCTCGCGGAACAACGGCCACGCGCGCGCGGGATCGCGGAACGCGGTCACCACATCGGGCAGCATCGCCGCGAACCAATCCGGATGGTGCGATCCCTCCGAAAGTTTAGTTGGAAAGGAAATCGTCTCGCCGCCGGCCCGCAGCTCGTCGTCGTCGATCGCGATCTCGCCAGCGCTGCCGATCAATTGAATGCGATTTTCGCGCGAAGCAGCGTTCCAGCTCAGTGAAATTGCTGCCTGCCCTGACGGAAATTCGATCGTCGCACGCGCCTCATCTTCAACCTCGCCTTCGCTGGGCCGATGGAAGTCGGCGCGAATCGCCTTCGGAGTTTCGGCGAACCAATGCAGCGCGAGATAGATCGCATGCCATCCGTGGTCCATCAGGATACCGCCGCCGGCGGCGGCACGATTTTGCCGCCAGTTTGGACCAGCGACGACCGCGGCATTTTGCGTCCGCAGCGTCGTGATCTCGACGGTGCGCAAGCTCCCGATCGCGCCGCTGCGCAGCAGCTCCGTCGCGCGAAGGATAATCGGCGCGTACTTCCAGTTGTGCACTGGCACGACAGCCACTCCCGCGGCTTCCGCAGCCCGCGCGATCGTCTCAACTGCGCCTGATTCGATCAGCAGCGGCTTTTCGCACAACACATGGCAGCGCGCGTCGATCGCCTCAAGAATCTGCTGCGCGTGTAGTGCCGGCGGCGTGCAGATGTCGACAAAATCCACCGCAACCTTCGCTGCTAAATCTGAGATCGAATCAAACGGTGCGATCGAACTAGCCAGCGTCGAGGCTGCAGCGCGGCGCTCACAATTGCTGTCAACTATCGCGACGATCCGCGCGTCGCTGTTTTCGCGGTAGGCGGGCCAGTGACCGAATTGCGCGACGTTACCGAAGCCGACGATCGCGCCCCTCAGCATCCGGACGTCTGCGCCAGCACTTCATCGATGACGGTGAGTGCATGCTGCGCTTCGTCCGCGCGCAATATCAGCGGCGGATGAATGCGAACCCGCGGCGTGTAGCACATCATGATCAGACCGCGCGCAAGACAATCTTTGAAAAACTGCACGCAGTCCGATTTCGCCAGCAACTGTTCCGAATTTGCGTCCGTCACCAGATCGAAACCGACCAGCAGACCGCGCCCGCGAATGTTCGCGATCGTGCCGTGACGTTGCGCGATCGCGTTCAATCCGTCGCGCAACAGTTTGCCAATCGAAGCGGCGTGTGCGGCGAGGTTTTCCTCGACGATCGTTCGGATTGTGGTCAACGCAGCGGCGGCCGCGAGCGGATTGCCGCCGTAGCTCGAGGACGATGCGCTTGGCAGCGAAAACGGTTTTGCCGACATGATCTCGTCGGTCGAGATCACCGCGCTGACTGGAAATCCGCCGCCCATTCCTTTGCCGACGGTCATGATATCCGGCACGACGCCATCGTGATCGCAGCCGAACATTTTCCCCGTCCGACCGAATCCGGTGATCATCTCGTCCGCGATAAGCAGCGCCCCGTATTCCGCAGCCATCTGCCGCACCGCAGCGAGAAACCCGTCGGGCGGCACGATGTTTCCGGCAGTGCCTTGAATCGGCTCGATAATGATCGCCGCTGGACGTCCGCGACATTCCTCCTCGATCACAGCCCGCAACGACTTGAGCGACGCGTGCGCGCATTCCTCCGCGGTCCCGTCGAACGTCGTCACATCAGGGTAAACGGCGACGTGCTGACCGGTCGGCAGCGGCCCGACAGAAGTTTTCCAATCGATCTCGGAGATCGGCAGCACGCCCGCGGTTTTGCCGTGAAACCCGCCGGTAAACCCGATGATGTCGGTGCGCTTCGTGTAGGAACGCGCGAGGCGAATCGCCGCTTCGACTGCTTCCGCGCCGCCGCTGAAAAATTGCGTTCGCGTGAGGTCGCCCGGCGCGAGATCGGCAATCAGTTTGACGAGCTCGGCGCGTGGTCGTGAGGTAAAACTGCCGACGCTCACCGCTTCCAATTGTTCCGTCAGCGCGCGCACGTAACGCGGATGCGCGTGCCCGAGGCTCGCAACGGAAACGCCGGCATTCAGGTCGAGGTAGGCGCGGCCGTTTACGTCGACGAGTGTGCTGCCGCGGCCGTGATCGATCGCCAGCTCCGAAAGCAGCGCAATTGTCTGGACGCCCGGCGCGATGAATTCCTGCTCGGTCTCGAACAGTGATTTCTGATCGAGCGGCGCGGCGCGCTTCGCTTCAACGAGCATCGGCGCGCCTCCGGATCAATTCGGCGATCGCGTCCGCGGCGGCTTCGCGGCACGGCGCAAAAGACGGCCAGTCGTTTAGATCGATCAGCGTCAGCTCGCCGTCCGAACCGACGATCACGTCGCCGCCGTAGATATCCAGACCGGTCGCCGCAGCGGCGCGCGTCACCAGGTCGCGCAGCGCCTGCTCATCGACCGAGCCGCCGTTGGTTTTCCGCGAATAGAACCAGTGGAAAAATTCGCCCTCACCGACGCCGTAAAATTTGACTTCATTCCCGGCGCAATGCGTCTGCACGGCGGCCGTCGTAATCCCGCGGTCGCGGAATTCGGCGATCGCCTGCGGCAAATCAGTTGCCGACGCGACGTGCTGTACGTCCGCTGCGATGGAGGCGTGAACGTCGCCGCGCTTGAGCCAAAGACTCCCATTCCGCGGGATCGCACCGTTCAGCTCCGCCGCGGTGTCGACCAGTTTCGTTTGCGGAAACGGAATCGCCGCGCGTTGCAACAGGTCGGGCAGCCGGTCGCGATGCGTGTTCCGAGCCGCGGACGGGCTGTTGACCACGGCGATGCCCGAATCCTGCCAGCGGGCGAGCGCCTCGAGAGCGCGCCGACTCTGGCACATCGAAAAGACCAGCGCCGCATCGGCTGGCGGGCCGCCACCATTCAACGAGCCAACCAGATCGATTCGAAAACCGCGGTCGCGCAGGCGTTCCGAGATCGCGTCGAGCAGCAGCGCATCATTCGATTGGTGCTGGCCAGGTGAGCACTCTTTCTCGCGGTAAATTCCAATCAGTCGTTTCAAGGTCGGGTCTGCTGCAGAAATTTTTCGGCGGCGATAATATCCGCGTGCCGGTCTACGTCTATTGATTTAGCGATTCGCACCGCGCCGAGGGAATACCCGCGGTCGAGCAATCTAGCGAGAAACGCGCGGAGCGACATGATCGAATCGCGCCGGGCTGATTCGGCTTGCTCGAGAACTGTGGCGCGCACGGCGTAAAGTCCGGCGGTCGCAATTGACGATCCTTTGGCTGCGTCGCCGAGCGCGGTGACGCGTTTACCATCCACTTTCACCCACAACGGGTTGTCGTCCTCGGCAGGTTCGTTCACCGCGAGCGCGATGGCGTTTTCGCGCTGCACGACGCTTCGCTGGTGGAAAAACGAGAAAACGCTCGGCGCGACGATCGTATCGACGGTTGAGACGAGTGCCGGCACCGGGTCCGTTGGGTTCAGCTCCTCGGCCAAGCGAAGGAAACTGTGCATCGACGACGGAGTGGTCTCGACGATCCAGCGCAACGCGAACGACCACTTCTGAGCTTCTACCGCTGCTCGTACGCCTGCCGCTGCGTCGTTGATAATGACGACAACTTCATCTGGAGCGACTTCGGTAAACGCGTCGAGGACGTGGCAGATCAACGGCCGGCCAGCGACTTGAACGAGCGGCTTGAGCACGCCGGTGCCGCGCAACCGTTCGCCGCGTCCCGCAGCCAGAATGCCGCACTTCATTTCGTGAGACGCTGCGCGCCAACGATGTGCCGCAGCTCGCCGAGCCTATGGATGCGAAAGTCGGCTGCGGCCGGCGGCGCGAGCTCAGGATCGGAATTGACCCAGGCCGTCTGCATCCCGACGCTTTTTGCCGGCTCGATATCTCTCGTAGTCGAATCGCCGACCATCAGGATCCGTTCGGGCGTGAGCCGAAGCTCGTCCGCCGCGTGGCGGAAGAACTGCGGATCCGGTTTGCTCAGCCCCACCTGGCGCGAGTCGAGGACGACTTCCAAATGTGGCGAAAACAGCAGTTCGTCGCAGAGCGCGCTCGTGTTCCCGCAGCCGTTTGAAATAACGCCGAGTGTGAGCCCTTCCTGACGTAACTCCGCAAGAAGCTCTGCATTTTCCGCTGCCACGGCGCAAACGTCCGCGATAAATTGTCGGACAACGTTGTCGCGGCAGGTGTTGTCGGAAATGCCGAGAGCGGCGAATTGCAGCGCGACGTGACGCTCGACCATTTGTCTCAATCCGGCCGTCCTGATCGCAGCGTCGCGCGCCAACTCCGCTTCGGCCGAATCGAATGCGCCCCGAATCGCCTCTCGGTCGACCGTTAGCTGATTCTGCGCGTACAGCTCATAAAATCGATCCAGCCAATGCACGCCGTTGCTGTCCAGCGTTCCGCCGAAATCGAACAGCACGGCCTGCACGTCGGCAGTTCGAGTAAAGCGCGCGCTCTCCATGAGGCGGAAATCTGCCATACCGCGAGTCGCTGTCGCGCCAGTTCGCTGGCGGAGCGGGCGATCGACGAATAAAGTGGCGCGTGAACGAGACAGCCGCCGCGCCAGTGCTTGAGCCGCAAGCTGTCTCGACGCCGCGGATCGAAGCGACCTACAAATCGCCAGAGGTGGAGGGCGCGCTCGATCTGTTCTTCTACCGGCGCCTCGGATTCCCGCTCGCGCAGTTTTTTGCCGCGCGCGCTGTGACGCCGTCGCAGGTCACGCTCCTCGGCACGTTGATCGGAATCGCTGCCGGTCATTTGTATTTCTACGAAGCGCTCTGGCTGAATGTTTGCGGGATGCTTCTCCACATCGGCGCCAACCTGCTCGATAACGTCGATGGACAGCTCGCGCGTTTGACGCGAACGCAGAGCGAAAGCGGGAAAGTCATCGACGGCATCGGCGACAATCTCGTGTTTGCGAGCGTCTACGTGCACCTGTGTCTGCGGTATATGAACGATGGCGGATCAGAGCTCGTCTGGGTGCTGGCGATCGCGGCCGGCGTTTGCCATTCGTTCCAAAGCGCGGCCGCGGAGTTTTGCCGCGACGTCTATGCGTTTTTTGCGAACGGGCGTGCCGGCCAGATGTTTACCGCGAGTGCTCTCTCGCATCGCGCAGCGCAAAGCAGCTTTCCGCGCAACATTCTGCTCGTGCTGCATGCCAGCTACGTGCGCCAGCAGGAGATCGCGTTGCCGCGGCTGGCGCGGCTGCGGGATCTGTTCGCCGGCACGAATCCCGAATGGCTGAAGGCTGCGTATCGCCAGCAGGACGCCGGACTCGTTCGGCGATCGCGGCTGCTCGGCACCAACACGCGGATGTTCGTTCTGTTTTTCGCCCTCTTTATCCGTCAGCCGGTGTTCTATTTCATTGCTGAAGTCACGCTGTTTAACGCGCTCTTCGGCTGGCTGATTCTGCGCCAGAATTCAGCGGCGTCTCACCTTCTTCAGCTCGCGAAGACACGTGCCGCGGGTTGAGGTCACGCCGGTCGCTTCGCAGCGGGACCGCGACGCGTTCATCGAGTTCCCGTGGCGCATTTATCGTGACGATCCCGTTTGGGTGCCGCCGCTCATTCTCGAGCGCCGCGATTTCCTTAACCGCGAAAAGCACCCGTTCTACAAACACGGCGACGCTGCCCTTTTTCTCGCGCACCGCGACGGCGAAATCGTAGGTCGCATCATGGCAAGCGACGATCCGAACTACAACGCGCTGCACGGCACGAATGTGGGCTGCTTCGGATTATTTGAATGCATCGACGATACCAACGTGGCTGCCGCGCTTTTCGATGCCGCGAGCGAATGGCTGCGCGGCAAAGGCCGCAGCGAGGTGATGGGGCCGATCGATTACTCGACGAATTACGTGTGCGGTCTGCTCATCGACGGCTTTGAACATCCGCCAATGCTGCTCACGTCGCACAACCCGCCGTACTACGCGCAGCTGATCGAGCGGTGCGGCTTTTCGAAAGCGAAAGATTGGTACGCGTGGTGGTTTTCAGAGCCGGAGCGCGCTGCCGCTCGATTGCGCAGAATCGCGCGCCGCTTCAACCGTGATGCGGTCGCGATCCGGCCAGTCGATTTGAAAAACCTCGCGACGGAAAGTGCGCGGCTGCGCGCGATCTACAACGCAGCCTGGGAGAAGAACTGGGGCTTTGTCGCATTCACCGAAGCGGAATTCGATCATCTCGTGCACGAGCTGAAGCCGCTCGCCGTGCCGGAGTTTACGCTCATCGCCGAAGTGGCAGATGACCCGGCCGGGTTCATTCTTTGCGTGCCGGACATCAATGCCGCGCTGAAGCACATCAACGGCCGGTTAACGAAATTCGGGCTGCCGATCGGGCTGGCAAAACTGCTCTATTACAAAAGCCGCATCAGAACCGCGCGGCTCGTCGCGCTCGGCGTGGTTCCGGCATTTCGCCGACACGGCATCGCGGAGATGCTCGTGCTGCGCATCATTGAAGACGCGATGATCGCGCGCGGATTTACCGGCGAGCTCAGCCTGACGCTCGAGGACAATCACGCGATCAACCGTTTTCTCGAGGCAATCGGCGCGACGGTCTACAAGACCTACCGAATTTACAGCCGCGCGATCGCCGCCTAGCGTCGCCGCCTCGTGCAAACAACTGCCGGCACCATCCGCGTCGCGATTTCGGCCGATGAATCGGCAGACTGGCGCGTTTGCGGCTTGCGGCAGGCCGACCGCCTGAGGCTCGCCGTCGAGCAGTTCGCTCACGAACACGGCCGCGCGGTTTCGCTGAACCACGACGCGTCGGAGGCGGATCTTGTTCTCAGCACCCGTCTCGTTTTGGCGCGCGATTCCCTGGCGGAAATCGTCAATGGCAATCCGGCTGCCGGAAAAATGCTCGCCAGTCGCGCCGACATTCCGGCGGCGGAGAAATGGCTCGCGCGCGATCTTGGCAAACCGCAGGACGGCTGGGTCGCGCGCCACATCGACCGGCGAATCTCGACGCGCATCACTCGCTTTCTGTTGCGATTTGGCGTTCGGCCGCTGTTCGCGACGCTCGGCGCATTCCTGTTCGCGCTCGCCGGCTGCGTCGTTTTGTTACGCGGCGATTACCTGTCGGTGCTCGTGGGAACGCTGCTCTTCTACGCGTTTAGCGTCCTCGACGGCTGCGATGGCGAAATTGCCCGAGCGCTCTACATCGACTCACCGGCCGGCGCGCGGATCGATTTTGTTTTCGATACGATCGCGAACGTTTTGTTCGTGGCCAGCCTCGGAGCCGGTCTGGCCGCGCAGCGCGGACGTACGCTTCTGTTGTGGGAAGGGGTCGCGACCGGGGTCCTGATCATCGCGGGAGAAATCATGCTGCACAGCGGCCCGGCGGAGCCCGATGAAGTCATGGTCGCGCGCCATTCGGCGACTTACGATCGCCATGCGCGCATGATCGGACATTCCGGCGCCCAGATCTTCGGCGATCGCATCGTAGGTTTTTTCGTTCAGCTCATGAAACGTGACGTTGCCTGGCTGGCCTTTGTGCTTTTCGCTGCCGCAGGCGTGGCGCCGCTGATTCTGCATCTTTCGTGTCTGGCGGCGTTCGTCACCGGCGGGCTCGCCGCGCTCGCGCTTATCCGCCGATCAGCGGCGCGTCAGGAATAACGCGGAGCGAATCGGGAAGCTGTTGTTCAGCGCGGGCAAGCATTGCCGGCGTGTCGACGTCCTGCCACCACGCACCGCCGATGTCGATCGCATCCGCTTTGTGTTCCCGCGCCATCAACTCCACGCCGCTAGAGAGACTGCAATCGCCCTGCACCTTCGCGCGTTCGAAATATGTGAACACCAGCGGCGAGCAGAGAAACACGCCGGTGTCGATCGCATCGAATTCGCTGAGGTCCTTGCCGATTGCGGTGATCGCGCGCCCTTCTGTGCGGACTTTCGTAGCGTCATCGAGATCAAAGACGCCGTCGATTTTTCGATCGACCGCCAGGCTGAGATGTTCGCGAGCGGCGATGTCGAGCAGGCGGTGCAGAATTCGCGCCTCGAACAAATGATCGCCCATCGTCAGGAAAAATGGCCGGTCGATCGCGGAGGCGGCGCACAGTACCGAGACGCCGTTCTGCATTTGCCAATGCGGATTGTCGATCCGGTTGAGCCGCAATCCGTCAGGCAAGCACTCCATCGCGCCGCGCACGACATCGTCAGCATTTGCGCCGACCACAGCGTGAATCGTGCGCACGCCGACAGTCGCGAGTGCATGCAGCACGTAAGCAATCAGTGGCCGTCCGTGCACCGGCACAAGCGGCTTTGGGAGCGGACCGCGCGCAGTCGACAGCCGCGAGCCGGCGCCAGCCAGGAGCACGACCGCGTCGGTGATTTCCTGCTGGTTCACGATTCGTTAGGCCAACTTAGATTCCGTAGTATCTCCGGATTCCCCAGAGCTGCAGGCGCATGGGCAGACATCGGATCAGGAACGGTGCGATTCGCGCCTGGAAGAAATCGCCCACTGTTATCTGCGGTGGCGGATTGTCGGAATTGAGCAGGGCCGCGACGCGGCGCGCGACCAGCTCCGGACCGGGTGCGTGCTGCATATTGCGATCGGCAACGTGCCAGGTTTTCTGCGCACGCCGTCGATAGGCGGGGTGATCGACGGCAAACTTCGCGACGGCGTCGTTGAAACGCGTCCGAATGTCGGCGGGTTGCAGATCGATCACGCGCACGCCGGAGCCCTCCAGCTCGAGCCGCAGCGACATGGTAAACAAAGCCATTGCCGCCTTTGCAGCATTGTAGGACGCCATGAACGGCAGCGGCAGGCGCGACGCGAGAGAGCTGACGTTGATGATCGTGCCGGACTGCCGCTCGCGCATGCCACGCAACGCGAGCTGCATAAGCTGAATGTGCCCGAAGACAAGCAGCTGAAAATCATTACGCAGGCTTTCCTGCTCCATAAGTTCGGCGGGACCGAACTGCCCGCCGCCGGCATTGTTGATCAACCCGTCGAACGTGCCAGCCTCCGCTTCAGCAGTTGTGAACGCCGCTTCGATCGAACTCGGCTGCGTCAGATCGAGCGTCACTGGATGAAAATGCGCGAGCGCCGGCAGCCGCGCAGTGTCACGCGAAGTGCCCCAGACCTGGTGACCTTCACCAACCAGCCGTTCTGCGATCGCGCGCCCGATGCCGGAGCTCGCGCCGGTGAGGAATACGCGTTTCACGCTGCCGGTGTCGCTTCGATGTGAGTCATTGCAGTTGGGCTGCCCGCATTCGTATTTTAACCACTCACCCGATGCAAGGAACCGAACAGTGAAGTCACAGCTCGGCCAGCTTCTACGACTCGTCTGGCGCGAGCGACGCTACTACGGCTGGGGCGCGGTCTGCATCGTGCTCGGCCTGTTCACGACTCTCGGCTACCCGCTCGCGATCCGGATCACGATCGACCAGGCGGTGAGAGGCGGCCATTCGGACCGGGTCAACCAGCTCGCACTCATCATGCTTGCACTGTTGCTCGGCGAAGCGGTCGCGACGTTCCTGCGCAATTATCTGTTTAACGTCGGCGCCGAGAAAGTTTCCGCCCGGCTTCGGCAGGATGCGTTCGAGCATCTTCTGAAACAGGAGATCGCGTTCTTTGACGATACCAACACCGGTACGCTGACCGCGCGGCTCTGGTCGGAAATCCCGCACGTCCGCTGGCTGGTGAGCGAGCGGCTGGGCGACGCGTTGCGCTACAGCCTTCTCGGGATCGGCGGAATCATCCTGCTTTTCTACAC
>CADDYX010000051.1 GCA_902810735.1 Verrucomicrobiota bacterium
GCCCTACGCCGCCTCGATGGAACGCACCGGCAACGCAGCGCGCAAAGTGGAAGACGCGCTGCTGAAAACGCCCGGCATCGCGCACGTGACGAGCGTGCTTGGGTTCAACCTGCTCAGCACGGTGCAGACAACCTTCAACGCGTTCTTCTTCATCACCTTCAAGCCGTGGGACGAGCGCCGCTCGCCGGCCGAGCAATACGCGGCGCTCAAGCAAAACATCAACCAGAAGCTCGCTGCGATTCCGGATGGCGTCGGCTTCGCATTTCCGCCGCCGGCGATCCCCGGCATCGGCACGTCGGGCGGTGTCACGTTTATGCTGGAAGACCGCGCTGGTCGCGATCCGGCGTTCCTCGGCGAGAACCTGAACCGTTTTCTGGACGCGGTGCGGAAACGCCCGGAAATCGCGTCCGCGACAAGCACGTTCCTGCCCGCGGTGCCGCAGGTCTTCATCGATGTCGATCGCGACAAGGTGTTGAAGCAGGGCGTCGATCTCACGCAGGTGAGCCAGACGTTGCAGACGTTCATGGGCGGTTATTTCGTCAACTATTTCAACCGCTTCGGCCGACAGTGGCAGGTCTTTCTCCAGGCAGAAGGCGACTACCGCACCAAAGCCGAGAACGTCGGGTTATTTTACGTCCGCAACAACAAGGACGAGATGGTGCCGCTCAGCACGGTGACGAACGTGCAGTCGCGCACCGGCCCGGAGTTCACGCTCCGGTTCAATTTGTACCGCTCGGCGCAGATCAACGCGACGGCTGCGCCGGGATTCAGCGGGCGGGAGGCAATGAACGCGCTCGAACAAACCTTCGCGCAGACGATGCCGAGCGAGATGGGCTACGACTACGCGGCCATGTCGTTTCAGGAAAACAAAGCGCAGCAAGGCGTCTCGCCGGGCGTGATCTTCGGCATGTCGTTGCTGTTCGTGTTTTTGATTCTGGCCGCGCTTTACGAGAGCTGGACGCTGCCGTTCAGCGTCTTGTTAGGCACGCCGATCGCGGTGTTCGGTGCCTTCGCCGCGCTCTGGGCGCGTGGAATGGAAAACAACGTCTACGCGCAAATCGGCCTCGTGATGTTGATCGGCCTCGCGGCCAAGAACGCGATTCTGATCGTCGAGTTCGCGAAGCTCGCCTATGAACGCGGCACGCCGCTGCTCGAAGCGGCGCTGGAAGGCGCGCGCCTGCGTTTGCGGCCCATCATCATGACGTCGTTCGCGTTTATTCTCGGCTGCGTGCCGCTCTGGCGCGCGTCGGGAGCAGGTGCGGTCGCGCGACGAATCATGGGCACGACCGTGATCGGTGGAATGCTGGCGGCGACGCTGATCGCGATTTTCCTGGTGCCGGTCACGTATTACATCATCGAACGTTTTGCGGCGAACCGTCGGCAGCGGAGCGAATCGGCTCCGCCTTGACAGGCCGAAGCCCACTTCTATACTGCGGCCCGCGCGGAACTCGGCTGCGCAATTCATTCATGGCGACGACTGAAGTCATTCTCACAGCAAACATTCCCGGCCTCGGTGCGGAAGCCGATGTCGTGAAGGTGCGCAGCGGTTATGCGCGCAATTTTCTTCTGCCGCAGGGCAAAGCATACGAGGTGACGAAGAGCGCGCTGCGGAAGCTCGATAATCTGAAGGCGAAACGCGCGGAGCGTGAAGCGCGTGAGTTGAACGAGGCCGAGGAACTCGCGCGACGAATCAATAAGGCACGACTGACCTTCACCCTCGAAACTGGCGAGACGGGCAAAGCGTTCGGCTCGATCACGGCGCAGGACATCATGAAACGTCTGAAGAACGAGATCGGCGTCGATATCGATCGCCATCGGATCGTGCTCGAGCATCCGATCAAGGCGACGGGCGAGCACGAAGTGCCGATCAAATTGCACGCCGATGTGACGGCGAAGTTTACTTTTCAGGTGAAGTCGGCGACCGAAGAAGCGCCGAAAGCGGAAGCAGCACCGGAAGCGCCTGAGCGCGGCCGCACGTCCCGAAGAAGAACAGACACAAAGTAAATGCCGAGTTCTGAAGGCGCCGCTTCGAACGGCGATCCTCAGAAACCTCGCAAGACGGCGACAAATGGCGCTGGCCGAGGTTCGGCGGCGCGGAACGGCGGAAAAGTTACTGACAGCCGTTTCACATCTTCTTCCGCGGATATTCACCGAACGCTGCCCCACAGCGTCGACGCCGAGATGGGCGTGCTCGGCTCAATGCTGATCTCACGCGACGCAATTGCGGAAGCCGTTTCGCAGATCAGCGAGGAATATTTCTACGTTCCCGCGCACCAGACGATCTACACCGCGCTGGTCGATCTCTGGAACGGCGGCAAAGACGCGGACCTGATCACGTTCACACAGGTGCTACGCGACCGGAATCTGCTCGACTCGATCGGCGGCGCGGCGTTCGTGACCAGTCTCTTCACGTTCGTGCCGACGGCGGCGAACATTGCCTACTACCTCGAGATCGTTCGCGACAAATACATCCTGCGGCAGATCATCTCCGCCGCGACCGAAAGCGTGCGCCGCGCGTACGAAGACCAGGACCAGGTCGACAACCTGCTCGACGAAGTGGAGCAGAAAATTTTCGCCGTCGGCGAATATCGGTTCAAAGGCCAGATGCAATCCATGAAGGACCAGGTCATGGAAGCGATCGAGGCGATCGAAAAACTTTATGAACGCAAAGGCGGGATCACCGGGATCGCGACGGGATTTACCGAGTTGGATCGGATGACGAGCGGATTGCATCCGGCGGAAATGATCGTGATCGCCGCACGCCCGAGCATGGGCAAGACGGCCTTTGCGATGAACATCGCGGAGCATGTCGCGATTCAGGAAAAACTGCCGGTCGCCGTGTTCAGCCTGGAAATGAGCAGCCAGCAGCTCGTGCAACGACTTCTCTGCTCACGCGCGCGAGTGAACTTGAAGAATGTGCGCGACGGATTTCTCGGCGAGCGCGATTTCCCGAGCCTCACGTCGGCCGCGTCGAAGCTGGCCGAAGCGCAGATGTTCATCGATGACACTGCCGGGCTGACGATTCTCGAGCTTCGCGCAAAGGCGCGGCGGCTGAAAGCGCAGCACGATATCCAATTGATCGTCGTGGATTATCTGCAGCTTCTGCGATCGACAAGTCGGCGCGGCCAGGAGAATCGGCAGATCGAAATCTCGGAAATTTCCGCCGGCCTGAAAGGCCTCGCGAAGGAACTGAACATTCCGATCATCGTCGTCGCGCAGTTGAATCGAAACCCGGAGAACCGCACCGGCGACAGTAAAGGCCGGCCGCGATTGAGCGATCTGCGCGAATCAGGCAGCATCGAACAGGATGCGGACCTCGTTGGATTACTCGTGCGCGAAGAATACTACGCCGACACCGAAGAGGAAAAGGAAGCGGCGCAGGGCAAAGCCGATTTGATCATCGCGAAGCAGCGCAACGGTCCAACCGGTGACGTGCCGCTGACCTTCCGCAAGGAATTCACGCGCTTCGAGGATCGCGCGCGCGAACAGGACGAGTCGGCGTAGCAGCGGATTTGCCACGCGCTGTCATCCTGAGCAAAGCGAAGGACCTCTCAATAACCGCCCCGCGGTCAACGACAAGCGAACACCCCGTTTTCGAGAGGTCCCTCGCTTGCGCTCGGGATGACTGCGCGCTACCGCAGCGAGCGCGCGGCCTCGATCACGTGCTGCGCGTCGATGCCGAACTCTTTCATCACGAGATCGCCCGGCCCGCTGGCGCCAAAGCGGTGCAGCCCGACCACTTTGCCATCTAATCCGACGAACTTGTACCAGAGATCTGTCACGCCCGCTTCGATCGCGACCCGTTTGCGGCACGATGTCGGCAAAACTTCTTCGCGATAGCTTTCCGGCTGCCGCTCGAATCGTTCGAAACACGGCATCGACACGACGCGCGTGCCGGGCCCGAGGTCGTTCGCCGCAGCCATCGCGTGCTGCAATTCGCTTCCGCAGGACATCAGAATGATCTCGAGGTCCTGGGTTTCACGTTTCGCGATGTAACCGCCGCGCACCACACCTTCGCGGCGCGTGGTGACGTCGATGTCGTTCAGAGTCGGCACGGCCTGCCGGGTCAGAGCGAGCAATGTTGGCCCATCGATGCGTTGCGCGGCGGCAACGAACGCGCCCGCCGTTTCCTCCGGATCGGCCGGTCGAATTACATCGAGCTGCGGAATGACGCGCAATCCGCTGACGGTCTCCACCGGCTCGTGCGTCGGGCCATCTTCGCCGACGCCGATGGAGTCATGCGTAAAGATGTAGATGTTCGGCAGCTTCGAGAGTGCCGCGAGGCGGATGGACGGCCGGCAGTAATCGGCGAAGACGAGAAATGTCGCGCCCGATGCGCGGAAAATCCCGTGATACGAGATGCCGTTCATGATCGCGCACATGCCGTGCTCGCGAATGCCGAAATGGATGTTGCGGCCGCGGTGGTTATCGCGGGTGAAATCCTCGCCACCGTCGATGTAATTCAAGGTCGAGCCGTGCAGGTCGGCGCTGCCGCTGATGAGAAACGGCATCTCGCGCGCGAGCGGCTGCAGCACTTCGCTGCCGGCTTTGCGCGTCGCGAGCTTCGCGTCCGCCGGAAAGGCCGGGACTTTGTCGAACAAATCGGACGGAACTTTGCGCTCGATCGCATCTTCGAGCTGGCGCGCGAGCTCGGGATTTTTCGCGCCCCATTCCGCGTACATTTTCTCCCAGCGTTTGTAGGCGCGGACGAGCGACTTCTTGTGTTTGGCGAAATAATCGCGCGTCTCCTGCGACACGAAATAGTGCTCGTCCGGCAGGCCGAGACCTTTCCGAGCGGCGTCCACGTACTTCACGCCCGCTTCTCCGTGCGCCTTGTTCGTGCCCGCGATCTCGGGAATGCCTTTCCCGATAATCGTGTGCGCCATGATCATCTGCGGCCGTCCATTGTCGCGCGACTTCGCTTTCTTCAGTGCGCGCAGAAAGGCCTGCATGTCCTGGCCGTCAATCTTCTGCACATCGAATCCGTAGGCCTGGAAGCGCTTGCCGGTGTCTTCGCTTTGCGAAGCGGAGGCCATCGCGTCGAGTGTGACGTCGTTATTGTCGTAAATGAGGATCAGGTTATCGAGACCGAAATGGCCGGCGAATGCGCTCGCTTCGGCCGAGACGCCTTCCTGCAGACAACCGTCGCCGGCGAGGCAAATCACGTGCTGGTCGAATATCTGGTGCTCGTCCGTGTTGAACTTTGCGGCTGCCATTTTCGCTGCGACCGCGACGCCGACCGCGTTGCCGACGCCCTGCCCCAGCGGCCCGGTCGTGCATTCCACGCCCGGCGTTTCGAAAAATTCCGGGTGCCCGGGCGTTTTGCTGTGCAACTGCCGGAAGCGCTGGATCTCCGACATCGGCAGGTCGTAGCCGCTCAAGTGCAGCCACGCGTAGAGGAACATGCTGCCGTGTCCAGCTGAGAGAATGAAGTAGTCGCGGCCGATCCAGCGCGGCTGATCGGGGTTGTGCTTGAGCGCGTAGCCGTAAAGCACCGCGCCCATTTCCGCGCAGCCCAGCGGAAGCCCGAGGTGCCCTGATTTCGACGCCTGCACGGCGTCCATCGCGAGGCCGCGGGCCTCGTTGGCGGCACGCGACAACGTCTCGATGTTCAAGCTCATGCCGGTTTATATCCGGCGCCGGTCGCGGATGGGAAACATTTTCCGGCGGACGAGAGCGCGAGTGTTACATTTCGCGGCCATAGCGCGCACATGAACCAGCAACTTTTTCTGCACATCGTGGAGCGGCTCGAGCGGTTTGCGGGCAAACTGCCGGCTTCGATTCAGCAGCCGGTGCTGCACGAGCTCACGCCGCTGAAGCAGCTCTTCCTCGAGCAGCGCGCTCCGCGATTTGTGCTGACCGGCTCGCCGAAACTGCCGGTCCGCGAATTGGTGCATCTGTTGTTTGGCGCGACGGCTGCGACAACTGATGGCGACCCGCTGGTCGAATTGTTCCGCTGGCAGACGATCGATCTAGGTCATGGGAAAATCGAGCTGCTCGATGCGCGCGGCGCCGATGACAATGCCGTGGCGCAGGTGGAGGACGAAATTTCGGGCAAGCCAGCCGACGTATTTCTGCATCTGACCGGAGCAATCGATAAAACCATTCCCGCACGGCAGGTCGAAACGCTGAGCGTTCTCTGCAAACGGAATCAGACGTCGGGACGCACCGGCAAAATCGTCGGGCTAATCATCGATGGCCGGCGGCCGCACTCGTTTGCAAACGGCGACGGCGAGCCTGGCGCCGGCGTGCGGCTACGTGACGCGATCCACCGCGAACCTGAGCTGCGCGCTCAACTGTTAACAATCGTGCAGCTTGACGCCTCCGCAGTTTCGGAAAACGGCGCGAGACCCCAGAGGGTTGCGCAGGACCTCGCCGCCCTCCTCGCACGCGAACTGCCGAACGACGTGCGGATCGAGCTGGCGCGTATCTCGCGCGACCCGAATTCGCAAACCGAAATCGCGCGGCTCCTCGTCAAATCGACCGCGGCGCTCTGCACCGCGATCGGCGCGCAACCAATTCCGCTCGCCGATCTCCCGATCCTGACCACGCTGCAGCTGATGATGGTATCGGGCATCATGTACGTCAGCGGTCGCGAGCGCAGCTTGCGCGCGGCGACTGAGTTCGTGGCGGCGCTCGGCGTCAATGTCGGGGCCGGAATGGTGCTGCGGGAGGGTGCTCGCGCTGCGCTGAAATTTTTTCCCGGCTGGGGCAACGTGGTTTGCGGCATGGTGGCCGGTGCAGGCACGTACGCTATTGGCCGGGCGGCGACGGTTTATTTCGTGGAGGGGCTGTCGTTGAAAGATGCGCGCCGCACCTATCTGGCAAGTCGCAAGGAGCGATCGCAGCGTCGGCTGCTGCGCGCGAAATCGGCGCAAACCAGCGTTGAATCGGCGCGCTGAGGGCACGATTCCGCCCGACCGTTTGCCGGCGCGAATAACTTGTGAACAAATCGCGCGAGACGGCGCATTTTGTTCACACGTTTTTGTGAACAGCAGCTTGCAAATCATCGCTCCGCCTCGCACGCGATCTTGTCGATGAAACTTTCGGAAATCGACAGAACTCTGCGCGAAATTCGGGTCTCTCCGGTCAAGACGCTGGGCCAGAATTTCCTGCACGATCAGAACCTGGCACGGTGGATTGTCGAGAAGGCCGATCTCACGCCCGAAGACTGCGTTCTGGAAATCGGGCCGGGACTCGGCGCTCTCACCGAATTCGCGCTCGCATCAGGTGCGGAGGTTCTTGCGATCGAAAAGGACGCGCGGCTTGCGGAGTTCCTGCGCCAGCGGTTTGCCGGCTCGCGTCTGGAAGTCGTCCATGGCGATGCGCTCGATTACGATGTGCGGCAGCTTTTCGCCCGCCCTCGGGTCAAATTCATCGGCAATCTCCCGTACTACGTTGCGAGCCAGTTGCTGTTGAAGTTCACGCAATATCCAACCCCGATATCTCTCTGGCTGTTGATGTTACAGAAAGAGATGGCGCTCCGGATTGCGGCTGCCCCGAACACCGCTGAGTACGGTGCGCTGAGTCTCGCAATCCAGCTCCGATACCGCGTCGAATATCTGCGCACCGTCCCGGCGACGGTCTTTTTGCCGCAGCCGGATGTGGAATCTGCATTCGTGCGGCTTCTCCCACGCGATGTGGCGGAGCGCATGCCGCGTGATGCCGCCGTCTTTACGCGCATCGTGCGGCGCGGCTTTTCGCAGCGGCGCAAGCAACTCCGCAACCTGCTTCGGGACGATCTCCCGGACTGGGAAATCGCGGCGCACGCGTGCGGGTTCACTCCAACCGCCCGGGCTCAGGAGTTAACGCCCGAGCAATGGATCGCCCTCGCCGATCTCGTCTCTGAACGAAGCGGTCAGTCGATCGAGTTGGCGTCCGATGAGGTGCTCGCGGTGGTCGACGAGCAGGATCGCGTGGTCGGCTCGGCGCCGCGTACCGAAGTGCATGCGAATAACTTGCTCCATCGCGCGGTTCACGTCCTTGTATTCAGCTCCGGAGGCGACCTCTTCCTGCAAAAGCGGTCGCGCTGGAAGGACCGGTGTCCGCTGTTGTGGGATTCCAGCGCGGCCGGCCATCTCAATGCGGGCGAAAGCTACGACGCCGCCGCGACTCGCGAGCTACGCGAAGAGCTCGGCGTCGCGGCCGAGCTGCAGCGGGTCGCGAAGTTCCCCGCGTCCGAGCAAACCGGCCAGGAATTCATCTGGCTTTACCGCGCGACTCACGACGGCCCATTCAAACTGCCGAGCCGTGAGATCGAGCACGGTGAATTTTTCCCGCCCGAGCTGGTGACGCGGTGGATCGCGGCGCGACCCGCCGAGTTCGCGCCCGCGTTTGTGGAATGCTGGAACGAGTTCGGCGCGCTCGCGCGAAGTTAGCGGCGCCGGGAGCGCTTTTTCACGCGCTTGGCGACGGCACGCTGTCGTCCGACGGCCCCACCAAGAGCGCGGCCGGCGCGTTGTGGCATTTCGCCGAGCGCACTGCGCTTGAACTTTCGCGCCGCTCTGCGGGCTCCTTCTTTTCCGCCGTACATCGTGTCGCTGAAAAGCTTGGTCACGGACGCGGCGCCTCGGAGCAGATGCACCTGAAATCCATGCGTCTGCTTTTTTGCCTTCGGCTTGGTGTCGATGCGCCGGATGTTCGCCTCAGAATCTGGATTCGCTCGCTTTTTCATTCGTCGCTGAAATGACTAAAAGCCGATCCGCTGCCCGTGCAAGGCGGCACGTCAATGGTTCAGCTTGATCGCGTCTGGATTCGGCAGATTCCATTCACGCCATCGCTTTGCGTATTCGTCGGCAGGCAAAAGCACGTAGCACGGGTGACGCGGCGCACGGAGCCAGCTGATCATGTTGACCAGATCGGGCTGCGGCATGGTCGTGCAGCCAGCAGTCGGCCGGTTTTCCCCTCGCCGGATGTGGAAGAAAATCGCGCTGCCTTCGCCGGGAATCGGTGGGTCCGAGTTGTGCCGGATGTCGATCAGCCAGTGATACGCGAAGTCGCCGGATCGCATCCGTTCGTGAGTGTAGTTGTCAGGTGGATTCTTCGGGTCGATCACGACGTGGCGGTTGTAATTCGGCGAGCGCGGATCATCACTCCAGATGTCGCCGTCGCCAACCTGGTGGAACGGATAATCACCGCCCGGCGGGAGCTGTGGCTCATATGTGTAGACGTCTCCGAGGCGAAAAATGCCGGCCGGTGCCCGCCCGTCACGCTCCTTTTTGTGCAGACCCGATTCGTCCTGGCCGGCAATGCCGCGGCCCCACGCGAGGCCGTTTTTACCGAACAGCACCGGCACGCGAGGGCCGATCGGTTTCCACGCACCACCGTGGTCACGCTCAAAGCGTTGCAGTTGCCCGCGCATCGAATTCCAGTTCGGCGCGACCGCAACGATCAATTGTGTGCAGTCCTCCGGCACGCCCGCGGCACAGGCGCTGCTGGCGATGAGCATCGATATCGCGATTTTCACTTTGCGCGCGAGCCGTATCGACATTGTTCAACCTAAACGTGCAACTTAGTCGCTCTGTCCACCCGGATTTCGTGGCGTGAAAAAACTTTTCCCGTTCCTCGCGATCGCGCTCGCGGTCTTGATTGCTTATGCGCCGGCGGTGGGCGCTGGATTTGTCTGGGACGACACGGCGCTGGTCCTGCGCGATCCCTTGATTCGCAGCCCACAGCTCATCGGCGAAGGTTTCGCTCATTTCCTGTTCACCGACGCAACCGCGTCGGACTTCTACCGCCCGATCCAGCGACTCACCTACACGCTCGAATACTGGGCGTTTGCGGTCCGCCCGGCGCCCTACCACGTCACGAGCATTCTGTGTCACGTTGCCGCGGCGATCGCGTTGCTCTTGCTCGCGCGCTCGCTTCTGGCGCGGTTCAACTTCGACCAACGAAAACGCGGCATCGTGGCTCTCGTCGCAACGAGCGCGTGGGCGCTGCATCCGCTGCACTCCGGTGCGGTCGCTTACGTTTCGGGTCGCGCCGATCCCCTCGCGGCGACGTTCGGTTTTCTCGGTTTATATTTCGCTCTAAAGACGGAGCGTGCCGAACGTTATCAGGCGTGGGCTTTCGGCGTACTCGCCGGCGTTCTCTTTCTTTTCAGTGCGCTGAGCAAAGAAAGCGGGTTGATCTTTCCGGTCCTCTGGGGCGCGCTTCTGTTAATCGAACACAACTGGCGCGGCCTCGTCAGGTGGTCAGCCGTCGCGGCCGCAGTGGTGATCGCTTACTTCAGTCTCCGCACCAGCGCGGAGCATGTGCCGGCACCGATGATCCATTCTCCTGCGCCGGCACTCGTTAGGCCGATTCTGGTCAGCCGGGCGTTTGCCGAATACGCGGGTTTGCTCGTGCTGCCATTGAACCTGCATGTGGAACGTGACGTCGAAACGCGTCCGAACGAGACCGACCCGACAAGCCCGACGAACGCGGCATGGCGAGAGCTGGAGACTCTGGCGGGTCTGGTCCTTCTCGGCGCTTTCATTTGGTGGGCTTGGCGAGCGCGCACGCGCAGTCGCGCGGTTTTCACTCTCCTCATTCTCGCGCTTATCACGTATGCGCCAGTCAGCGGAGTGTTCCCGCTCAACGCGACGATCGCGGAACACTGGATTTATCTGCCGTCTGCGTTCCTGCTCGTCGCCGCCGCGGCCGCGATTGCGGGCCGGATCACGTCGCGCAGGTCGGCCAGCGTGACGGCGGCGATCGTTTCCGTATGGCTGATTTTCCTCGGCGTTCGGACATTTCTCCGGACGTTTGATTGGAAGGACCAGCGCACGTTCTTCGAACGGACTATTGCAGCTGGCGGCGACTCGGCGCGAATGCTGATCGATCTCGCCATTGTCGACATGAACGAGAACAAGCTCGACGCGGCACAAAAACTTCTCGAGCGCGCGCTGGCGCAAGAGCCGAATCACCCGATCGCCACATTCAACCTCGCGGCGGTGGCGGTGAAAAAGGGCGATCACAAACGCGCTCACGCGCTGCTCGATCGTGCTGCATCGATGGAGATCGTCGAGGCGCAGGCGCAGGAGCTTCGGGCGGTGTTAAAGTTCAAAGAGACCGGCGAGACCGATCTGTTGCGCATGCACTGGGCTTCGCGAACCGGTCCGCCGAACTGGTCGATTGAAAAGCGTTACATCAAGGTGCTCGCGGAGAGCGGGAGGATGAGCGACGCCATCGCGGAAACGCAGGCGACGTTAAAGCGCGAGTCGTATCGCGCCGAAACGTGGCAGTTGCTCGGCGAGCTGCTGCAGAAGACCGGCAATGACACCGGAGCAGCGGCGGCATTGGAACAAGCGCGAGACTACGACGTCCACCTCGATCTGCGACCAAAGGTGCTTTAACACGTTGCGGGCGCAGACCTGCCGCTGACCTGCGGCAATCGCCGCGGTTCCCTCGTTAGGCGCACGTCCAAGTCAGCGTGTATTCACGAAACAGTAGGCGGGCAGCTCTGAATAACGGACCTGCACATCGCGTCAGTTCAACAAACACATGAAAAAAACGTTTCTACTCGGAGCAGCATTGGCCGTCACGGGCCTGGCCATACCTGCCACATATTCTCAGGCCCAAACCACGTCCAGTAGCACGACTACGACCACCGAATACATGCCGACCAGCACGGTCATCGGCTCAACCGTCAAGGATTCGAGCGGCCAATCGATCGGCACGATCAAAGACGTTGTGCTCGACAGAAACACCGGCTGCATGGCCTACACCGTTTTGTCCACGAGCGGCGGCGGCGGTTCAAGCACCTCCAGCAGAACCACGACCACGAAGACGGTCGCGGTTCCGTGGACGGTCTATTCGCCCGGCACCGACGCACACACCTACACCGTTCGGGTTGACCGCGAACGCATCTACAATGCGCCCGTCTGGGACGCGACACGCGTGGATGAATACGGGCGGAGCGACTACATCAACAACGTTTACGGTTATTACGGCGTTCCCGCGCCAAGCATCGGTGTGAATCTGAATACCGGCGGCGGCGGTGGGTACAACAGCAGCACAACCAGCACCGGCGTAGGCGCCTCCACAGCAGCAACGGCCTCTCCCGGGATGAGCGCTTCGCCTGGAGCGAGCATGACTCCTTCGGCCAGCGCGAGCGCGTCGGCTTCCGCTTCGCCGTCGGCAACCGTGAGCGCGACGCCTAAAGGTTCGCCAAGTGCGTCGTCCAGCCGTTCCAGCAGTCACGCCTCGCCGAGCGCCTCGGCTAGCGGTTCTAGCAAAGGCTCGAGCACACGAAGCAGCTCATCGGAAAGCGGCGCGAGCGCCACACCCGGCACATCGCATCACCGCCACGACGCAAGCGGCTCCGGCAGTTCGACAGGCACAAGCGACACGTCGTCGACGAGCAATGAAGCAAATTCGACCAGTGGGAAGTCCTCGACCAGCGCAAGCGAGTCAGGGACGAGCAGCTCCGGCGACGCGAGCGCTGGTGGTGCGGAGAAGTCCGGCAAAACCAGCTCGAAGAAAAGCCAGAAGCACGGCAGCGAATCGGAGGGAGGAACGACAGCTAGTCCCTCTCCCGGCGACTAGCCGGCAGCACTGAGATAGCACGCAGTTTGAGCAGCAGGAGCGGTGCAAATCGCTCCTGCTGTTTGCTGTACCGCAGAATCACCGCCGTTCTAAATCTCCGCAGTTGCTTCGACCGCCGCAGTATCGCGCGGCAAATACTTCATCCCTGCAATCCAGAAAAGACCCGAGACCAGCATCATTGCCGAGACGACAAGAAACGCGATCGTCATGTTCGAGTGGCCGGCAATGAAGCCGATCAGAGGCGGTGAGATCGCGTCGCCGAGCGCGTGAATCACCAGGATGTTCAGCGCGAATGCAGACGCACGAATCTCGGGTCGCGTTACGTTGGCGAGCGCGGTGTTCGAGGGGCCCGTATTGAGAAATGCGAAGAAGATCGCGGCGAAGATCAGATACCACGCTGCTGGAAACGGCACGAAGAGCGCCGCGGCGAAAAGTGGAAACGCGAGAATCATACCTGCGCCTGAGACGAAGAAATACGATCCCGGCATTCGGTCCCGCCATTTGTCGGCCCACCATCCGCCAAGCAGCGTTGCGACTAATCCAGCGACAACCAGAATGCCGCCGAAAATTGTTTTGCCGGTTGCTTCGGGCTGATGGCGGAAGCGCAGATACGCCGCCATCCAAAATCCCAATCCCGCGATGGCGAACGTGAATGCCGCCTGCGCGCAGACGTTCAGAAAGTACGACTTTGTTCGGAAGATTTCGCGCACCACTTGCGGGTCGATCAGCTTGCGCCTCGCGCGAGTC
The DNA here is from genome assembly GCA_902810735.1 of Verrucomicrobiota bacterium. Classification (GTDB taxonomy): domain Bacteria; phylum Verrucomicrobiota; class Verrucomicrobiia; order Chthoniobacterales; family UBA10450; genus CADDYX01. The sequence goes on from CADDYX010000051.1 coordinate 13,276, forward strand.
GCCGCGCGATTGCGCGGATCCCGGCGAAAAAAGCAGAGGAGCCCGAGCAGCAGTCCGGGCGGCGTGACGACATAGAACGCATAACGCCAATTATAATGTGCGGTGATGAGGCCGCCCAACACATAGCCGAGCGCGCTGCCAACTGGTATCGCGACATTGAAAACCGCCAGCACGCGGCCGCGTGTGGCGATCGGATACAAGTCCGACAGAATCGTCGGCGCCGCCGGACCGTAACCGCCTTCGCCAATTCCGACGAACACCCGCGTCGCAACGAGCGCGGCGAATCCAGCGGCAAGACCGGACGCGCCACTCGCCAGACTCCAGACGATGACCGCGAAGCCGGCGATCGCCCAGCGCGAATAGCGATCGGCAAGCGCACCGAGCACGGGCGCCGACAGCATGTAGCTGACGAGAAAAGCGGTCGCCAGCGTGCCGCTGATCGCCATGGCGTTGGGATCGTTCGGCGCGAAAAACGTGGCGCGAATCTCAGGTTCGACTGCGGCGAGAATCTGCCGGTCGATGTAGTTGAAGAGGTTAATCCCGAGCAGCAACGCGAGCGCGCTTCGCGCACCTGGTGTGCGTTGGCTGTTCGTCATCGAATTGCCGATTGCAGTGCCCGTCGCCGCGATTGTAAATCATAAACAGATGCCGCAAGCCTCCGCCGCAGAGCGCGTGCTCTACGCATTGGCGACCGCGCTGCTGCGGATCGTTTATCGCGTGACCGCGACCGGTGTCGACACGCTGCCGGCTGGCGGGTTTCTCCTGTTGCCGAACCACATCACGTGGGTCGACGCGCTCGTGCTGCAGCTCGCCTGCCCGCGCAAGATTCGTTTCGTCATCGATCAGGAATTCTATCAGCACCCGCTGCTGCATCGGATCCTGAAGATTGCCGGCGCGATACCAATCACGTCGCGGCGCGCGAAAGACGCCGTGCGGATGGCGGCGGACGCAATTCGTGACGGCGCCGTCGTTTGTCTTTTTCCCGAAGGGCAGCTCTCTCGAACCGGAACCCTGCTGCGATTGCGCCGCGGATACGAGCTGATCGCGCGCCACGCGGAAGCGCCGGTCGTCCCGGTTTGGCTTGATGAACTCTGGGGCTCGATTTTTTCGTATCAAGGCGGCCGGTTCTTCACGAAGTGGCCGAGGCGTGTGCCTTATCGAGTGCGCGTCGCATTTGGCAGACCGCTGCCGGCCGATCGAGCCGATATCGCAACGGTCCGCGAACAGCTGCTCAAGCTCGGCGAGTTCTGTTTCAATCAACGCGATGCGCTCCGAGAAAATCTCGCGCGCGCTGCGATCCGCGGTCTGAAGCGGCATCCATTCCGCATTGCGGTAGTTGACGGACTGGATCAATCGACGCTCGCGAGCGGCAAACTACTCGGAGTGGCGGCCGCGTTGAGCCGGCAGTTGAAACGGAGTTGTGGCGACAAGCGCATCGGCGTTCTCCTGCCGCCCGGCAAAGGAGGAGTGGTTGCAAACCTCGCGATTGCTCTCGCCGGCAAGATCCCGGTGAACCTCAATTTCACGAGCGGGCGCGACGCGGCCGAATCCGCCAAGCAGCAGGCACAGATCGGGACGATTGTTTCGGCGCGGCTGGTGGCGAAGCGGCTGGAGAATTTTCCGTGGACCGATGATGTCGTTCACCTCGACGAGGTGCTGCCGCGGCTGCGGCGCGCGATCGTCGTGTGGTGGATCGTTGCTCTGGTTTTGCCGTGGCGACTTTTTGCGACGCTCCTCGGAATTCCGAAGATCGGCGATCACACCGAAGCTGTTCTGTTGTTTACCAGCGGCAGTTCCGGCAAACCAAAAGGCGTTCCGCTAACGCACCGCAATATCGTCGCGAATGCGGCGCAATGCGCGGTGCTTCTCGATCTGCGCAGCGACGATCTCTTGCTTGCATCGCTGCCGCTGTTTCACAGCTTCGGAATCACCGTCACCTTGTGGTATCCACTGATCGAATCGGTCCGCGTCGTCACCTATCCCAATCCGCTCGAGGCCGCGAAAATTGCAACTGTCGTCGCACAACATCGCGCCACGATCATGCTCGCGACCCCGACATTTCTCCGTGCGTATCTTCGAAAAGCGGAGCCGCACCAGCTCGCGACGATTCGGCTCCTCATCACCGGCGCCGAGAAGCTCCCGAGAGATATCGCGACGGCATTCGAGGAACGCTTTGGAACGCCTGTGCTGGAGGGCTATGGATTGACCGAGACTTCGCCGGTCGTGAGCGTGAATCTCCCCGATCCGCTTGGCGGTGAGGATGGCGAATCGGTCCAGCCCTCTTCCCGTACCGGCTCGACCGGCAAAATGGCGCCCGGAATCGCAGCCGAGATTCGCAGTGCGGAGACTGGCGAGAAATTATCGCTGCACGATTCGGGAATGCTTTGGCTGCGCGGTCCGAACATTTTCGACGGCTATCTGGATGATCCGGAGCGCACTGCCGAAGTCCTCCAGGATGGCTGGTTCAAGACCGGCGATATTGGCCGCTTCGACGAAGACGGCTTCCTCTACATCGAGGGCCGGTTATCGCGCTTCTCGAAGATTGCCGGCGAAATGGTGCCACATGAGACAGTCGAACAAAAAATTCTCACCGCACTAGGGATCGAAGCGGAAGCCGATCGTCAAATCGCAATCGTTGGAATCGCCGACGAAGCCAAGGGCGAAGCGCTCGTGCTGTTGAGCAGCATCGACGTCGACCAGGCGGCGCTTCGGGCCGCACTTGTTTCGGCCGGGGTTCCGAACCTCTGGATCCCGAAAACGGTTCGACGCGTGGAAGCGATTCCGATTCTCGCCTCGGGTAAGCTCGACCTCGCGCGTTGCAAGGAAGCGGCGGTCGGTTGATCAGTTCTGCCGCCCGCGCACCATCGCCATCGCGGTATAACTGAGCACAATCGCGCCATCCTGATTCGACATGGTGTTGCGAATCTGAATGATCCCTCTGCCCGGTTTTGAACGGGAATGTCGCGCGCTCAGGATCTCGGTCACAAGCTGCAGCGCATCTCCGGGCTTCACCGCGTTCGGCCAACGCAACTCGTCCACCGCCAATCCGATCGCGCCGCCGACAAATTGCAGTTCGCCGGTGGTGAAGAGCCGCATCGCGATCGCCGCGGTGTGCCAGCCGCTGGCGACGAGCGCGCCGAAATCACTCTCCGCGCCGGCGGCGGCATCGAGGTGAAACGCCTGCACGTCGAATTCGCGCGCGAATGCTTCGATCGCGTCTTCGGTTACGACGTATCGGTCCGATCCGAACCGGTCGCCGATTTTGACGTCCTCGAAATAGCGGAGCATGCCGGAACGTCCAACGCTCAACGTCCAACGTCCAACTTCGAACTCCTCAAT
>CADDYX010000052.1 GCA_902810735.1 Verrucomicrobiota bacterium
AGACCGCTGCAGGTGTCGCCAGAATACGCCGCTGTGACTTCGTTTGCGCTGCACGAGCTGCCGACGGCATTCACCGCTTCCACTTTGTAGAAGTAGGTCTGCTTTGTGTCCGTCGCCGTGGTGTCGTCGAACTTTGTCTGGCTGCCGGGAACCGTCGTGAGCAGCTGTTCATTGCCGCTGCTGGTTCCGCGCAGAATGCGGTAGTGCTTGATTGGCGAGTTGCCGGTGTCGCCTTCCGACCAGGCCAGATGCACGACCGAACCGACGCGATATTCGGTCAGGCTCGGCACACCGGGAACGGTGGGCACGCTCGGCGGGTCGAACTTGGCAATTAACCGACGACCGCTCGACTGCCGCGCAATCGTAGCCGTAGCGGAGTAGGCGTTCCCCGTCGCCGCCGCATCGACTTGCGAGCAGGCACCGCCCGCGCAGCCGTTCACGTAACCGACTTCGACGCGGCCTTGTTTGTCGATCGTCATATCGAAGAAGTCGAGGAGGTTGCGGCAGATGCTCGCGCCACCGCCGGTCCAGATGCAGCCGCGTTGGATTGGTGCATCTGGCGTCGCATCCGTCGTGGTCCAAGTCAGACCGCCATCAAAGGTGTGGGAGACGTAGAGGTGCCATTCGCCGTTAAAGCTCGACGAATTGGCGCTGCCCGCCGTCGTCGTGCCGTAGAATGCGACCGCCGCGCGGCCTTTGTCACCGGCCACCGCGGCCGGGTAGCGAATGTTCTTGAGGCCAAACGCTGCGCCGAGGTCGTAGATGTTCTGCCACGAGCTGCCGTGGTCGTCCGAAGTCGCGACAACCGGCGCGCTGTTGCCGTTGGCGATGATAAAGTAAGCGCGATTGTTCGCATCGATCGCTACCGCGGGATCGCTGTCGCCGGAGATCGTCTTCGAAGTCGCGTTACCGACTTTCCGAATCTTCCAAGTCACTCCGCTGTCCTCAGAAACGACGACGGCGCCGTCGCCGCCGCAATCGTTATTCGGCAGGTAAACAGTGCCATCCGGCGCGACCTTTACGTGGCCATGCAAGCCGCCGCATTCCGTCGTGTAGGTATCGACCGGTGGACCCCAGGTCTCGCCGCCATCGTCGCTGCGGAGGCAGAACGCGGTTACCAGATCCTGCGAGCAGTAGTAGACCGCGTTGGGATAGGCGACACCGGTTGGAATCGGCGGGACGTACGGTCCGCCGCCGATTGTCTCGTGATCGATGCCGGAGCCGAGCGGGCCCGGGCTTGGAATCCAGGTCTGCCCGTCGTCATCGGTGTAGGAAACTTTGCAGGTCGGCGAGGTTGCCGTCAGTTCGGCCGCGAACGTGCGGCCAGTTTGGCGGTCGGTGAAACCGATAGGATCCGAATCGATCACCTGCGACGTGGGCGCCGGCCGGTTCTCCCATTTCGCGATGGGGCCAGCGGCAGGGCAACCGTTCTCGAACGTGACGAAGAGTGTCTCGAGGTCTGACTGGAAGTTTGTCACGCCCGTGTCCCAGTTGTTGCCAATCGACGGCTCGCCCGCGTTGCGGCCCATGTATTCCACTGTCGGCCCGGTCGAAGTGTTCACCGGCGTGAGGACGCCGGGCACCTGATGGTTTTCATAGCCGATCTTCAAACCGTTATCCGGCGGCGCTGGCGCAGGCGGTGTTGGCACGAGCGGAACTGACGCCGCCGTGCCGTGGTATTGATCTGGCGGGGCCGGAGCGACCGCGAAGTAGATCACGTGCACGGAGAACTGGCCGACGCCATCCGTCGCCGGATTGATGTGCGCCACTTCGGCCGAGCCGGCTCCATTCCCAGATGTGTCGACAATCGGGCCGCTGTTATCGCCCTTATGAATGACGAGATCGTAATCGTTCGTCGTCTGGGTGAATGAGATGGTCACCTCGACGCGCTTGCCGGCCCAGTCCGTTTTGGCTCCGCCAACCGTCAGCAGAAATGTGTCGCAGTTCACGCCGTCGACACAGGTGCCTTCGCCGCCGGCAGATCCAGTTGCTGCCGCAGTCCCGTCCCAGCTGATAGTTGGACCGGCCGCGTTGATCGTGCCGCTGGGCGGTGCTGCCGATTTCGAGACCGGAACAAAGATCGCGAGCAGGAAGAGCGCGAGACCTGCGATGACGAACAGAGTAGCGGTCGTCGCGCGTGCTGTGATGGATAGGCGTGCTGTCTTCATAGGCTAACTACGTGTTTGCGGTGGTCGTTGATCGACCGTTAAGCGGCAGCTGCTAGCCGCTGCTGAGTGAGAAGAATGGACGGATTGAATGGCAGTTCGCGCCCGGCGACTTCCGCCGCCGGGCGCATTCCCAAGTGTTACTGCGGTGCGTGCAGGTTGAAGACCTCGACGAGAGCGTTCCCGGTCGTGTCGTTTTTCCCGCGAACAATGGCGGTATAATGCCCGGGCTCGAGCGACTTCAATAGGACCGCAGATTCCCGCGGATCCTTCGGCTCCAGGCCAGTCTTCACCAGCGCCGCCTGCTGCCCGCCCTCTTCCCAGTTATCGTTGGACGCGATCTTGCCGCCGTTCTGGTTGAAGACGTCGAGCGTCGGATCCTCCAGCCGGTCAGGCACGTCCTTCATCGAGGGACCGATCGCACGGATGACGACTTGAGCCGGAGCCGCTGTCGCGGCACCGGCGACAAAGCCGCCGATCATCACGTTGTTGTTACGGGCCACAAATCCGCGCGAACTGATGTTCGCGAGCTGCGACGCGATCGACGTGTCAAGGTCGTAGGCTTCCACGAGCGCAATGCCAGTGGTTTTATCCTTGCCGCGCAGGATCGCCGTATACTCACCGGGCGCGAGCGTCTTCAGGATCGCAGACTCCTTCGCGTTCTTCGGCGCGAGGCCGGTTGCTTTGATCTCAGCTTCGTGTCCGCCGTCTTTCCAATCATCATTGGATGCAATCTTCTCACCCTTCTCGTTGTAGAGATCGAGCGTCGGGTTTTTCATCCGCTGCGGTACCGGCTTGCCATCGACTGCGAGCGACGGTCCGACCGCGCGGAGTAGGACTGGCTTCTTGCCGTTGCCTCTGATGATGAAACCGCCGATCGCGACGTCATCTCCGGTGCGGACATACTCGCGCGTCGAGATGTTCAGCAGCGTTGCGGATGTCTTGATTGTCACCGACGCCACGTTGCTGCTGACGACGCCATGCGAGTCCTTCACGCGGCAGGTGGCGAAGAATGCGCCGCCGTGCGTGTAGGTATGGTCGATCGTCGGGATGTTACGCGTCTCCTCCTCGCTGCCGTCGCCGAAGTTAAACGTATAGGACGCAACGGAATCGCCGACGTCCGGGTCTTTCGACTGCTTGGCGTTGAAGTGAACCTTGAGCGGCGGATAGCCACTCGTCGGATTCGCGCTTAACGATGCGATCGGCGGGTGGTTGGCGCCGACCGTGCAGGAGTCATTTCCGGCGATGACGTAGGCGCCATCATTCGTGATGTCGCTGGCCGCCGCCTGGTTGTGCGGAGCGCCATCGGCGTCGTCTCCGTAGAACGTGCGGCCGTTCACCCCATTCATCGGCGTCCCGACCTGCAACGTATCGATCTTGTTGATCTTGCTTCTCGAGATACGGATCGTGATTACGCCCGTCGTTGGATTATACGACCCGGCGTCCGCGTCGCCGACCCGATTCGGCACGTTCGAGTTCGGATTCGGCGGATTACCCGACGTGTCGAGCGCGACGCCAAATTTGCCGTATTCGAAATGCAGCGCGCCAGTCGCGTCGCTGCGCATCGCTACGTAGAGGCGGTCATCATCCGCATCCGGCTTCAGTCGATTCCAGACGATGTACCAGCCGCTGTTTGGCGCGACAGTGCCGTTCGGGCCGACGTTCATCGTGAAGATGAGTGCATCTTTGGCAGCCGGGCCAAGGTCCGGCTCGGCGATGAAGATTTGCCGGATGTTAACACTCGGATCGGGCGGCGTGTTTTGCCCACCGTCGTTATCCGAACCATCGGGATTGAGATCGCTGACTACGAGCACGCCGGGTAACGTGCACGGCGTTACCACCGCGAGTTCTTCGGCCTTCACGTCATGGCAGAACGGTCCCTCGCCCACTTTGTTAACGGCGCTGACATGGTAGTAATTGGTCGCCGCAGGATCGAAGGTCCTGTCCGTGTAGTTTGTCTCCTTCACGGTCGCAATGAGGGTGTAATTGCCGGTCGTGCCCGCGCGGCGGAACACGCGATAGGCGGTAATCGGCGCGCCGCCGCTATCCGGCGTCTGCCAATTCAAGCTCACGGCTGTCTTGGCCGCGTCGATTGCGGCGCGTAGCTGTGGAGCTCCCGGAAGGGCGGGCTCCTTCGGATCGAACGCCGCGAGCAAGCGCTTGCCGCCTGCTTGGCGGGTGATTGTTGCCTTCGTGCTAAACGAATTCGGCGGTCCCTGGACGCACGCGCCGACGCAACCGTCATCCCAGCCAACCAGCACGCGACCTTCCTTGTCCATCTGGATATCGAAAAAGTCGAGCAGGTTACGGCAGGTGCCGCTATCGCAGACGCCCCCGCGCTGCACCGGGTCGTTCGGCGTGACATTTTGCGTGGTCCATGTTTTGCCGCCGTCGAACGTGCTCGCGACGTACAGATACCAGACGCCGGGGAAATCCGGCTCGCTGCATCCGCCGCCTTCACCGCAATCGTAATTGTCGCCACCTGTTTCGCTGCCGTAGAAGGCAAACGCCGCGCGATCCGGATCGCCGGCAGTCACCTCCGGAAACACGGTATTCAGCACGTGTCCGCCGTTGATGACGAACTGACCGACATCGACCGGCTTGCTCCAGGTCTGGCCTTTGTCGTGAGAAACAGCGATCCGCGGATGTCCATCAGCCGACTGCCAGCCAAGGTAAATCGTACCATCGCTGCCGATGCCAACCGAAGGATCGTCGTCGACTTTGGTCGGCGCGTTCGGCACCGATCGAACAGTCCAGGTCGTGCCGTTGTCTTCCGACACAATAACCGAAGCGTCACCGCCGTCGTGGAAAGGAAGCGAACCGCCGCACGCCTTTTGCGGCACATAGACCACACCGACGGTGCCATTCTTGCGCGTGGCAGGCGTGTCAGGCGTCACCTTGATGTGCCCATGGAGACCCGCGCACTCAGCGATCGTGTACATTGGACTGGCTGGTCCGAACGTGAGGCCTCCGTCGTCGCTGCGAGCAGCGCGCGCGTCGGCTACACTTTGCGAGGCGTAGTACACGGCGTGCGGATAAACAGGATTGACGTCTAACAGCGGAGGCGCGTATGGCCCGCCGCCAAATGTTTGGTGATCGATGTCGGACGGTAAGCTTGAACCTTCACTCGGGATGAACGTGTCGCCGTCATCATCGGTAATGTCGGTCGTGCTGCCGGCAGGCGTTAAGCCCTCGAGCTGCGAAACGAAGGTGCGGCCCGTAATTGAATCGGTGAAGAGGATCGGGTCGCCCGCCGCGCGCGGCGTCGAAGCCAGAAGCAACGGTTTTTGCTCCCAAAGCGCATCCGCAGGTGACGAGCAATCGTCGAATGTAATCTTGAGCATGTAAGGCGCGAAGCCGCCGAAGTAGAGTGCGGTGCCGCCATTCGGGATCTGGAACAGACTGTTTGTAAATTTCTTTTCCGTCTGCCAATCGCTGCCGATCGATGGCTCGCCGGAATCGTCTCCCGACCCTGCCGGCGCTACATAGTTAAAGAACCGCGGCTGCCCCGCTTTGCCGGTCGCGGGCGTAGCGGACGGCGATGCTGCCGGCGTAGGTGTCGTGGTCGCCGACGGCGTCGGAGCCGGAGCTCCCGCACATGAAGCGTTGCCAACCAGCTTGTAGCCGCCGTTTTCGGTGTCGTCGACAGACAGGACGATGCCGCCCAGGAGCGGGTCACCGACTAATTCTTTGGTTTGGCCATTGATCGCGCTCAGGAGATCGTCCTTACCAACGTTCCCAACTTTGGCCGTCGCGATCTTAATGGTGATCGTTCCATTTGCGTTGAAACTGCCGCCATCGGCAGCGCCGACCGTGGAAAATCCGGTCGTCGAATCGAAGGTACCGTAGTTGTAGGCTGCGGTTGAGGTTGGGTCGGTCTCCATATCGACGAAATACGTCGTGTGGTTTGGCGCAGTGAAGACCACGTACCAGTTCCCATTCGGAGGCGGAGAACTCAGGTCCGCGACCTTAATCGTGAAAGTCAGAGTGTCCGTGTCGCTTCCCAACTCCGCTATCGCCACCGACTGGATATCGAAGCTACTCGGCGAGGCGATGCCGGTCGTCATATTCTCGTCACCAGTCGCGTCGGTCACCACCGTCACGCCGGGCAAAGTGCATGGCGTGGTGGCAGCACCCGCGCCAGGCGCGTACATAAAAAACGCGAGCACCAGAATGCTCGCGAATGCGCTGCGCAGCGTTAGTGAAAGTGAGGGCAAAACCCTCATCGACATGGGCGATTTGTGCATGGGATCTCCTTGGGATCGGGTTGAGGCGTCGAAGTGCGGCGGTGCCAGAGGGCAGTGTCGCGACGACGAGTTCACATTCGCGAACAACTACCACGGCGGTCGTATCGGCGGCAATGCTTTTTTCTTGTCCCGTGTAAGATTTGGCGGGTTTGCGCGGATTGTTTGCTCTCGTGCGACCGTGACCTGCCTCGTTCGGTAGACAGCGATTCACGCTCGAGTCGACCCGCAGCCGACTACTGCTGAACTCGAAGAATTCGCTGCTCGAGAATCTTTCAGTGCGCCGGGCGGCTTTCGCCGCCGGGGCGCATTCGGAAGTGCTATTTCGGCGCGTTTAGATTGTAGATTTCCACCAGCGCATTGCCCGTAGCGTTCTTTTTGCCACGGACGATCGCGGTGTAAAACCCGGGCTCGAGCGAGTTCATGAGGACCGCTGACTCGCGATTGTCTTTAGGCGCGAGGCCGGTCTTCTGAATTCCCGCTTCCTGGTGGTCTTTCCAGTTGTCGTTCGACGCGATTTTGTCCCCGTTCTCGTTGAACACATCCAGCTTCGGATCATCCAGACGGTCGGGCACGGTCTTCATCGACGGCCCGATCGCACGGATGACCACTTGCGCCGGAGCCGCTGTGTTGGCGCCGGCGAAGAAGCCGCCGATCATCACGTTGTCACCTGTCCCGACGAAGCCGCGCGTGCTGATGTTTGCCAGCTGCGATCCCGTGGTGGTATCCAGGTCGTAGGCTTCAACGAGCGCGATGCCAGTCGAGTTGTCTTTGCCGCGCAGGATTGCCGTGTAGCCGCCGGGCGCAAGTGTCTTCAGAATCGCAGCTTCGCGATTGTCGTGCGGCGCCAGGCCAGTTCCTTTGATTGCCGCCTGCTGGCCACCATCCTGCCAGTTATCGTTCGACCCAATCTTCTCGCCTTTGCTGTTATAGAGTTCGAGCGTCGGGTCTTTCATTCGGCCGGGTAGCGGATGACCTTTAAAGCTCAGCGACGGACCGATGCCACGAATCAGCACCGGTTTCTTCCCCGCGCCTCTGATGATAAACCCGCCGATCGCGACGTTATCGCCGGTCAGCACGTGCTCGCGCGTCGAGATGTTGAAGAGCGTCGCACCGGTTCTCACTGTCACTGACGCAACGTTCGTGCTCACGAGGCCGTGCGAATCCTTCACCCGACAGGTGGCGAAGAATGCTCCGCCGTGCGTGTAGGTGTGGTTAATGGTCGGAATATTGCGCGTCTCCTCCTCGCTGCCGTCGCCGAAGTTGAACGTATAAGACGCAATCGAATCACCTGCGTCAGGGTCATGCGAAGCCTTCGCGTTGAAGGTCACCTGAAGCGGCGGATAGCCCGAGGTCGGCGTTGCCGTCAATGCAGCAATCGGCGGCTGGTTCGTAACGCACGGTAGATTGGCAGTGATGCGCTGCGCTCCGGTGTATCCGAGTCCGTCCGGCATCTCATCGTAGGTGTCGGTGGCATTGGCCGCGCCGATATTGAGCGGGTCGGTGGATTGCGTGACGCCAGCATTGAAGCCCTGAATCGTGTCGCCAGGCTTCAGTCCCAGGTCACTCGCTTTGACGACAATTTCAACCAAGCCAGCATCGGGGTCATAATGGCTTTCCGGCTCGGCCGGCTTCTCTGAACCGGAGACCACAAATCGGCCATCGGTTGTATGGTTGCTGTTCTCGTCAGGCTCATAGGATTCAAACGTCGGAGTAGTTCCCCGCCAGGCCATGTGCACACCGCGGTATTTGCCGTCGGGTCGTTTGAACGAGACATACCACGCCGAGCCCGCCGGCTGCGGCGAAGTGCCGGGGTCGGTGTTAATGCGGAAGACCAGCTTCACGTCGCCGCTCGGCTGAAATGGCTGCGCGAGCTGGAACGACAGCAGATCCATGCCCGGCGAGAGTTCCGCGCCCACGATCCCGAGAGCGACTGAGGCGTCGCCTGCGGCATCGGTGAGTTCAGTCACACCCGGCGCCTTACAGAGAACTTCCAGCGGCGGGCCTAGGACCGCTTCGACATCGTGGCAGTACGGTCCTTCTCCGAGACCATTTACCGCGGTGATGCGGTAGAAGTTCTTCGCATTCGGAGCCGGCGAGGTATCGGTGAAGTTCGTTTGCGGCACAGTCGCGAGCAGCGAGAAGGAACCCGTCGTCCCCTTCCTCCGGTAGATCTTGTAGCCGGTGATGTCGGATCCGCCATTGTCAGGCGCCGGCCATTGCAGCGTCACCTGTGTTTTGGTCGCGTTCATTACCGCTTCCAGGAGCGGTGCGCCGGCCAATACAGGCTCTTTTGGATCAAAGGTCGCGATCAGGCGTTTGCCGCCCGATTGGCGTGTGATGAAGCCCTTGGCCGTGAATGAGTTCGAGCCTCCGTCAACACACGCATCGACGCAGCCATCTTCACCGGCGACCAGAACGCGGCCTTCCTTGTCGATCTGAATGTCCATGAAATCGAGCAGGTTCCGGCAGGTGCCGGTGTTGCAAATGCCGCCGCGCTGCGTCGGATCGCCCGGCGTAACGTTTTGGGTCGTCCAGGTCTTACCACCATCGAAGGTGGTCGAAACGTAGAGATACCAGACGCCGGTGAAAAGCGGTCGCGCGTTGATGCCGGTGGCTTCTCCCTGGACGTTCAACGAACAGTCATCACCCTCGCCACAAGGCCAGTTGCTCCCGCCGGTTTCGGTTCCGAAGAAGGCAACAGCCGCGCGGCCGGCGCTGCCTGCGGTCGCCGCAACAAAGGTCGCGTTTCGGACCGGATTGCCGTTAATGACCTTCGCTCCGACGTCAATGCTCTTCTCCCAATGCAACCCGTGATCGTGCGAGACGGCGACCTTCGGGTGCGTGTCGCCGGCGATATCGGTGCCGTCGGCGTTCGGCGTCAGGCGATCTTCCGCCTGATAAACGAAGTAAACATTCCCAGCGGCGTCGATCGACACCGACGGGTCACGCGTGCCGACGATCGTATTATCCGCGCTGCCGTTGCCGTGTGTGGTCGAATCCGGAATCGGGCGGATGTTCCAGGTGATCCCGTTATCTTCCGAGACGATTACCGCCTGTTTCGCACCGGTTTCATGAAATGGGATCGATCCGCCGCAACCAACGTTCGGAACGTAAACGGTTCCGTCTTTTGGCGAGACTTTGATGTGGCCATGCAAGCCGGCGCACTCATTGATCGTGTACATCGGGAATGCGGGGCCGAAGGTGAGACCGCCATCGACGCTGAGAGCGGCGCGCGCGTCGGACACACTTTGTGATGCGTAATAAACGGCGTGTGGATAACCGACTGTTGGCGGCGCCGGGTCATGGAATCGGCCGCCTCCAAACGTCTGGTGATCGATATCGGACGGAAGACTCGAGCCCTCGCTCGGCGTGAAAGTGTCGCCATCGTCATCGGTAATGTCAGTGGTGCTGCCGGCAGGTGTCAGCCCTTCGAGTTGCGAGACAAACGTGCGTCCAGTGTCGTGGTCGGTAAAAAGAATCGGATCACCCGCAGCGCGAGGAGTAGAGGCGAGCAGAAGTGGCTTCGCTTCCCAATTGGGCTTCGCGGGCGAAGAACAATCGTCGAACGTGGTGCGGTAAAGGTCCGGCGAAAATCCGCCGAAGAGCATCACCCGGCCGCCGTTCGGAATGCTGAACATGCTGTTGCTGAACCTTTTTTCCGACTGCCAATTGCAGCCGATCGACGGCTCGCCGGCGTCGTTGGCGATTCCCGGCGGCGAGGGATAGTTTTGGAAACGCGGCACCCCGGGCGCGGCGGGTGGCGCGGCCGCGGTGCGGGCCGGTTTAAAGCTCGCGACCACCAGGAAGGTGGCGAAGCAGAGGAAAAGCAGCGCGACTAAGCGCCGCGTTACGGTTGAGACGTGGAGTTGCGACATGGGGTTGCTCGTCAGTTGAGGGTTGATCGTAGGTGAAGATATCGTTGCCGTCCGGCCGAGGTTGCTCAAATCGGACGACCGGCAGCGAGTAGGATTGCGGCGTTTGGGCAGACAAAAAACGCGAGCACCAGGATGCTCGCGAACAGGGAAGACGTTGGCAGGAGCAACGCCGAGGGCAGCACCCTCGTCGCGAGGCGAGTTGCGGTCATGAAAACTCGTTTGATTCGGGTTAAGGCCAGGGCTGCGTCACGCGAGCTTCGCCGTTCGCGACGCTGCGCCGTCTGTTCACATTTCGTCCGAAAAGAGTCGCGCGGTTGTTTTCCGACCGATTTTTTCGCCAGGTCACCGGGCCGCGCGCCGAAACAAACGTTGTGTTCTGAGCCGCTGCCGGTATTCTCCCGTCCTCCGATGCAAAAAGTTCCATCTCTGCTTCTCGCCTCTGCGTTCCTCGTTTCCACCGCGTTCGCCGACGGCCTTGTCCAGGGCGATGTGAAAGGCGTCGACGGTAAACCAGCCAAAGGCGCCGACGTGCGATTCGAGCTGCAAGGCGCGAAAAAGCCAATTGCAATTGTCGCGAAGACGGACGCTCGCGGCCATTTCATCGCCAGCAATCTGCCGGACGGGAAATACAATGTGGTGGCGATCGTTACCGGCGGCGTTCGGTCGACGTCACAACTCGTGCGCGCGCAATCCGACCGCCCGGTGATGCTCACTTTTGATCTTCGTCCCTCCTCTGCCGTCGCCGGCATGCACGGGAAGAAGAAAAAGAAGTTCGTCTGGGTGCCGGATGAAACTGGGTCGCACCTCGGCGGTCGCTACGTCGAAGTCGATGACGACTCCGATAGTGTTCCGAATGCGCAACACCTTGACAAAGCCAGCTCCGCGGAGCTGCGGCGATACCAGAGCCTGAACAAGGGTAGCGGCATGGGTCCGACCGGCCACTAGACCGGCAACGATTTGCCGGCGGCGCGAACAGCCGCTCCGCTCGGCGACTTGCGTTGCTGTCTGTGGATCGGAATCAGCGCCCCGCGCGCCGCTGTTCACATCGCCTCAAGATCCGCCAGCCGCGAGACACAAGACGAGGACGAAGAACGCGACGTGGCGTGTGAGCCTGCTACGCATCCGCTGTGGGATTACAGTGATGCGCGCGACTTCGTTCAAAGCGATCAGCTCACACGAGTGCTGTGAAGGAACTGAATCTGCCACTTGCCGTCTTTCTTTCGAAGAACAGCTGATTCGAGCCAGCTCAAGTTCTTCGTTCCGGTCGCGTCACGCATCGAGCCTTCATTCACATAAGTGATCCAGGCGATGTTGCCTTCGATGTGCACCTCGGGTTTCGTCACGTTCCACACGTAGACCTTGCCCGCTGCGTGCGCGCCTTTGATTAACTCCATCAGCGCATCACCGGTGAAGCGCTTGCCACCATCAAACGCGTAGAAATCTGGGGCTGCGACTTCATGGAACCGCGCGAGGTCATCGTTCGTCACCGCGCTGTACATCGACCGCATCGTTTCTACGACTCGGGCCTGTTCGGAACCGGGCGCGGCCGACGGTATTTGCTCGGCCGCAGTGATGCGCATCGCTGCGAGCAGAAGGCAGCAAACTGCGATTGAATGTCTTTGGTTGAGGCTCATGGCAGATCGGCCAATTAGGCGAAAGTTTTTGGCGAGAGGCACGAACATTTTCGCGCAATGCGCATCCGCGCGCGCGGCGCCGAACACCGCTTTACTTCGCCCGTGTTTGCCGAAATGCTGCGGGCCATTCATGCACCTCCGCTTGATGACGCGCCGCTGACATGATCGACGCGAAGGTTTTTCAGGATCGACGCGGCACGCTTGCCTTTCTCTTCGGCTGCGTCGCGGTAACAGCCGGCGTTCTATTGCACCTGCCGATGTTTTGGATGGGCCGGAACATGGGCTTCTCGCTCGCCGGAATGGCGATGGACCGCGGGATGATTTTCGGGATGTACCTGATCGTAGCTGGCGTCGGCATCGCGGCCTATGGGCTGCTCCCGAGCCGCGCAGCGCACGTCGCCCACGCCGCGTCGCGCATTAAAGTCGGCGCGCCAGAGGATGCGGCACTCAGCCCCGCACATTGGGGACTCATGATCGCGCTGGTCGTGGCACTGGTGATCGACGTCATGAAACCGGCGAGTCTCGGCTTCGTCGTGCCGGGAATGATCAGCGAGTACCACGCAACGCGCGCGCAGGCTTCGCTGGTACCGTTTTTCGCGCTCGTCGGAACAGTCACAGGGTCGGTGTTGTGGGGCGTGCTTGCCGATCTCTACGGGCGGAAAGCGTCGATTCTTCTTTCCGCCGTCGTGTTCGTCGGCACCTCAATCTGTGGCGCGATGCCGTCGCTCGCCTGGAACGTCGCGATGTGTTTCCTGATGGGTGTCGGCGCCGGCGGAATGCTCCCGGTCACCTACGCGTTACTTGCAGAGACGATGCCCTCGCGTCATCGCGGCTGGGCGCTGGTGCTGGTGGGCGGACTCGGCGCCGTCGGCGGATATTTCGCGGCGAGCGGCTTCTCGGCATTACTCGTGCCGATACTGAGCTGGCGCATCTTGTGGCTGATCAACCTCCCGACCGGTCTCATTCTCGTCGCACTCGGCGGATTGATTCCCGAGTCACCGAAGTTTCTCCTCGCTCGCGGTCGCAACGCCGAAGCGCACGCCGTGATGGCGAGATTTGGAATCGTTAGTCGCGAAGTTCCCGAGGGCGAAGACGACGAAGCGGAGGTCATCGGCCACAACTATGGCGAACTGAGTTATCCCTCCGCCACCACGCTCTGGACGGGCCGGTTGATCGGCAAAACCGCCGCGCTCACCGTCGGCGCGGTGGCGTGGGGGCTGATCAACTTCGGTCTGCTGCTGTGGATGCCCAACGACTTCGTCGCCAAAGGCTACTCCATGGGTCTCGCCAGCATGCTATTGGCGGAGTCAGCGCTGATCGCATTTCCGACCGTCTTTCTCTGCACGTTTATCTACAGCCGGTGGAGCACGAAATGGGCGTTCACCAGCATGATGGCGATCACGCTGCTCGGCCTCGCCTGGGTGCTGCTGCTCGAGCAGTTTCCCGGCGGCAATCCGGTCTGGCCGATCGCGCTGCTCATCATTGGCAGCAACGGAATCATCGCCGTCATCCTGCCGTATGCGTCCGAAAGTTATCCGATTAAAATCCGCGGCCGCGCGACCGGCTGGATCGCGGCGTGCACAAAGGCGGGCGGAGTGATTGCGCAATCGCTCAGCATCATGGCACTCGTGCCGCCGCTTGGGATCGCGGCGGCGATCGTCATCGCGCCGGTGGTGATCGCGCTGGTTCTTTTCGTCCGCTTCGGAAACGAAACGCGCGGGCTCGATTTGCGTCGCCTCGAGCGACGCGCGCCGGTTCCGGCCGGCCGCTGAATTGAATGAGAATCGCAGCCGCCCAGATCGCCTGCGTCCCCGGAGATGTGTCGGGGAATTTGCGCAAGCTGCGCGACTTCGCCCAGCGCGCTCACGCTGCCGGCGCGGAGTGGGTCGTGTTTCCGGAAATGTCCGATACCGGCTACACGATGAAAGC
The DNA here is from genome assembly GCA_902810735.1 of Verrucomicrobiota bacterium. Classification (GTDB taxonomy): domain Bacteria; phylum Verrucomicrobiota; class Verrucomicrobiia; order Chthoniobacterales; family UBA10450; genus CADDYX01. The sequence continues at coordinate 13,851 of CADDYX010000052.1, forward strand.
AATTCGCGAATCGGCGAGCAGCTGGGATCGCGGCGCCGTGCCGGAGCTGCGATCGACTGCGCGGGAGCTGTCGCTCGGAATCGTGTGCGGCGTGTCCGAACGCGAGGGCGAATGCATCTTTAATTCGCAAGTGGTGATCGATCGCGGCGGCGAAATCGTCGCGCGCTATCGCAAAACCCATCTGTTTAAAGTGACACCGATCCAGGAGCACACCGTCTGCAGCGCAGGCGCGGAGCTGACAGCGATTGACGCAGGCGATTTGCGGTTCGGGTTGACGATCTGCTACGACTTGCGCTTTCCGGAATTGTACCGAGCGCTCGCGATCGACGCCGGTGCGAACGTTTTCGTCATCTCATCAGCGTGGCCGTTTCCGCGTCTCGAACATCTGCGCACGCTCGCCACTGCGCGGGCGATCGAAAATCAAAGCTATGTCGTGCTCTCGAACCGCGTCGGCACGGATGGACAGGCGCCGTTTTGCGGTAGCTCGTGCGTTGTTGATCCGTACGGCGCGGTGATCGCGGCCGCGTCCGCGGATCGCGAGGAGCTGGTGATCGCCGATCTTTCGGCGGCGACCATTCATGCGGTTCGCTCGGCGATGCCGGTGTTCGAACATCGACGAACTGACGTTTATCGCACTTCGCCGAGACAGGACTAACCGGCGCTCCTGAGTTTTACTTGATTCGCTGATTGCCCGCCGCTTTCCTTCCCGCGATGGCGGGCGGCTTTCTCGACCAAATCTTCGTTCGCGGGAAATCGCTTCTCCTCTCGCCGCTCACGAATGCTCCTGACTGGCTGACGCAAATCGTCTCGAGCCTGATCAACATCACCGCGATGCTCGCTGTTTTTCTCAGCCTCTTCGCGCTGATGTCGCTGCTGGAGCGCAAGATTTTGGCGCGAATCCAGAACCGCTACGGCCCGAATCGCGTCGGGCCGTTCGGCTTGCTTCAGCCGCTCGCGGACGGAATCAAAATGCTGATCAAGGAAGACGTCGTGCCGCGGCGCGCCGACAAGATCGTCCACTTTCTCGCGCCGATTATGGTCGCGGCGCCGGCGATTCTCGCGCTCGGCGTCATTCCTTACGGGCGAAACATGACGCCGTTCGCGATCGACGGCGGCATTCTGTTTTTCTTCGCGGTCGGCTCCGCGACGGAGCTCGCGGTTTTCATGGCCGGATGGGGCAGCAACAATAAATTCTCGATGCTCGGCGCGATGCGCGCGATCGCGCAGATGGTCAGCTACGAGTTGCCGCTGATCATCACCGTACTGCCGGTTGTGATGATCGTCGGCTCGCTCTCGCCGAACGCGATCGTGGACGCGCAGAGCGGAACGAAATTCGGGATCGTGCCGCATTGGTTCGTCTTCACACCGTGGGGAGCGGCCGCCTTCATCCTGTTTTTCATCTCCGGTCTGGTCGAATCGAACCGGACTCCCTTCGACGTGCCGGAAGGTGAATCGGAAATTGTTGCCGGCCACATGACCGAGTATTCCGGGTTCAAGTACGCGATCTTTTTTCTCGCTGAATACTTTGGAATGTTTGCGGTCAGCGGACTCGCGGTGACGATGTTCCTCGGCGGTTGGCACGCTCCGTTTCGCTGGCTCGAGATCATCCCTTCGTGGATCTGGTTCTTCGCCAAGCTCGGCGTGCTGCTCTTCACCTTCATTTGGGTCCGCGGGACTTTGCCGCGGACGCGCGTCGATCAAGTGATGAACTTCGCGTGGAAGTTCATGTTGCCGATGGCGTTTGCGTGCATTCTCGCTGCTGCTGCGTGGCATTACGGCTCGGGCGGCATCGCGGGATGGCTTTGGTCGGCCGTGGTGATCGTGCTCTTCTACTTCACGCTTTCGCGGCTGCTTCACACGCGAAAACAATTCGCCACCCGTACCTATCGTTTCGCCGAATGAGTTTCGTCGCGCTCGCCCTCATCGCGATTCTCACGCTCGCCGCAGCACTCGCGGCCGCAACGCTGCCGCGGCTGATTCACGCCGCGTTGATGCTGGCTGTGACCTTCGTCGGCGTGGCAGCATTTTTCTTCCTGCTCGGCGCCGAATTTGTCGGGCTCGTGCAGGTTTTCGTGTACGTCGGCGCGGTCGCGATCCTGATCGTCTTTACGATCTTGCTCACGCGTCGCGAAAACGAGCGGACGCACGGCATTGGCTGGGGTGGCGTGTCGGTCGCGGCGGCGGTCTTCGCCGGGTTGGCGTGGTCGATCTACCGCAGCCCCTCCGTGGCTGCGCCGGCGCCGCAGGTTGCACCGTTA
>CADDYX010000053.1 GCA_902810735.1 Verrucomicrobiota bacterium
TTCGTGCGCTTGTTTGAGAATGCGTTCTCCTCCCGTGGCGACACTCGAAAAAACCAGGCCTGAGTGGGACGTCGACGCTGCGATTTCCACTTACAACATCGATCGCTGGGGCAGCGGCTACTTCACGGTTAATCAGCAGGGGAATGTAGAAGCGCGGCCGCTGCAGGAGCAGGGCGGCTCGATCGACATTCTCGATGTGGTGAACGAGGCGCGCGCGCGGGGGCTCGCGTTTCCGCTTGTGATCCGGTTTCAGGATCTCCTCCGCCATCGCGTCGAATCGGTGAACCGCGCGTTCGAATCCGCGATCAACGAGTTCAACTACCGCAGCAAATATCGCGGCGTGTTCCCAATCAAGGTCAACCAGCTGCGCGAAGTGATTGAGGAAATCGTCGACGCCGGGCTGCAATTTCATTTCGGCCTCGAAGCGGGCAGCAAACCGGAGCTCGTCGCCGCGCTCGCGATGCACAAGGACCCGGAGAGCCTGATCATCTGCAACGGCTACAAGGACGCAGCATTCGTCCGGATTGCATTGCTCGGCCGCAAGCTGGGCAAGTCCGTCTTGCTCGTGGTCGAGAAACTGGAGGAGCTCGAGCAGATCATTCGCATTTCACAGCAGCTCGGGGTCGAGCCGCTGATCGGAATCCGCGTTCGTTTGCACAACAAAGGCGCGGGAAAATGGGCGCCGAGCGGCGGCGAGAATGCCAAGTTCGGCCTCGACACAACCAGCCTCGTTGCAGCGAGCGAAATGCTGCGCGGCGCCGGTCTCGCGCATTCTCTGAAGCTGGTGCACTTCCATGTCGGCTCGCAGGTCCCTGACATTCAGACGATCAAACGCGCGGTGCGGGAGGCGGCGCGTTACTACGCAAAGCTCTGCAAGCTCGGACATGATCTCGGTTACCTCGATGTCGGCGGCGGCCTCGGTGTCGATTACGATGGCTCGCGGAGCGACTTCGACAGCTCGACCAATTACTCGCTGCAGGAATACGCGAACGACGTCGTCTGGAACATCGCGGATGTCTGCGACTCCGAAGGTGTGGCGCATCCCGCGATCGTCAGCGAAGGCGGCCGCGCGATCGTCGCCCATCATTCCGTTCTGGTGATGGAAGCGTTCAGCTCGATCGAGAAAACTGCGCCGAAGGCGCGGGTGGAAGCGGTTGAAAAAGATCACAAGCTCGTCCGCGACATTCTCGAGGTGAAGCAGCGGCTGAAGCGCGGCAACCGGATCGAGAGCCTGCACGATATCCAGCAGATCAAGGAGGAGTCGCAGCAGATGTTTGACCTCGGCCTGCTGGATTTGGAATCGAAGGCAAAGATCGACACTGTTTACTGGCAGCTCGCGCAGCAGATCGTCCAGATGCATCGCGGGCTGCGTTACGTGCCGGACGAAGTGAAGCAGCTCGAGACTTCGTTAGGCGATCAGTACATCTGCAACTTCTCGGTTTTTCAATCGCTGCTCGATCATTGGGCGCTCGGTCAGCTCTTCCCCATCATGCCGGTGCACAAGCTGACGACGCCGCCGGATCGCAACGGCATGATCGTCGACATCACGTGCGACTCGGACGGCAAGGTGTCGAAGTTCATCGACCTTCAGGACGTCCGCGACACGCTGCCGCTGCATCGCATTACACCCGGCGAAATGTATTACCTCGGCGTGTTCATGGTCGGCGCTTACCAGGACATCATGGGTGATCTGCATAACCTTTTTGGTCGCGTCACCGAGGTGCATGTGTTTCTCGATCCGGACGAAGAGCTCGGCTGGTACATCGAGGAAGTGATCGAAGGCAGCACAGTCGGCGAAGTCCTGGCGATGACGCAGTGGGACAAGGTCGAACTGATGCGCCTGGTCAAAACGCAGGTCGACGCCGCAATCAAATCTGATCGGCTGAAGCCGAATGACGCGATGAAGTTGCTGGCCGATTACGAGCGCGAGCTGCAAGGCTACACCTACCTGTCGTTGACTGCGGGTGCGCCGGTGAGCCGCAACGGTGCGGTCGCCGAGCCGAAACTGTTCTGACCGTCCCGGCTAGCGGGCATGCGCGAGAACTTCGAGATCAATCCGGAGATCGCGCGCGCGGAGACGCTGCCGGCGGCGGTTTACCACGAGCGGAGCTGGTACGAGCGCGCAAAGGAGCGAATCTTCGCCCGCTCCTGGCAACTGCTCGCGGATGTGACTGTGCCGAAAGCGGCGGGACACGTGCTGCCGTTCACGTTGCTGGAAGGTTGCCTCGACGAGCCGCTCGTCCTCACAGTCGACGACGACGGCCAGCTGCAATGTCTCTCGAATGTCTGCACGCACCGCGGAGCGCTCGTGGTAGAAGGCGAAGGGCACGTCAAAGCGCTGCGTTGTCGCTACCATGGCCGGCGATTCGCGCTCGACGGGAAGTTTGCGTCGATGCCGGAGTTCGACGGCGTCGCGAATTTTCCGCGCGAATGCGACGACCTGCCGCGCATTCCGCTGGAGCGGTGGGGGCCGCTGCTCTTTTGTAATCTCGATCCGGCGTTTGCGTTTTCTGAATGGGTGAAACCGATGGAGGAGCGCGTCGGGTTCCTACCGATCGACCGGGCAGTCTACGATTCGAGCAGCTCGCGCGATTACCTGATCGATGCCAACTGGGCGCTCTACTGCGACAATTACCTTGAGGAATTTCACATTCCGTTCGTTCACAATGCCAGTCTCGCGGAATTGGATTACGGCGAATACCGGACGGAGCTGTATCCGTACGGAACGCTGCAAATCGGTATCGCGAAGACGAGCGCGGATGCGTTCTCGCTTTCGCCGAACCATCTCGATCACGGGAGCAAGGTCGCGGCGTTCTACTACTGGCTCTTCCCGAATCTGATGTTGAATTTCTATCCGTGGGGATTGTCGGTGAACCTCGTCGTGCCGCTCAGCCCGACGCGGACGCGTGTTTCATTCCTTAGTTATGTCTGGGATGAACAACGCCGCGCCAGCGGAGTCGGCGCCGACCTGCACCGTGTGGAAATGGAAGACGAAGAGGTAGTCGAAGCGGTACAACGTGGAGTCCGCTCGCGCTTTTACGATCGCGGCCGCTACTCGCCGCGCCGTGAAACCGGGACGCACCATTTTCATCGGCTGCTCGCCCGCTTCCTGAACGACTAACCGGTGACTCAGGATCAAACGGCAGCATTGCCGCGCGCGCTCACGCTGCGCGATCTGGTGCTGTTCAACCTCGCCGCCATCGTCGGCATTCGATGGGTCGCGACCGCTGGCAAAGCAGGTCCGGCGTCGCTCAGTTTATGGATCCTGGCCGCGCTCTTGTTCTTTATTCCGCAGGGGCTCGCCGTAATTCAGCTGTCGAGCAGTTATCCGGATGAAGGCGGCATCTACGCCTGGACAAAACGCGAGTTCGGCGAAGGGCACGGGTTTCTTTGCGGCTGGTGTTATTGGATCAACAACATGCTGTACTATCCGACGCTGCTGCTCTCCGGCGCGGTTCAGTTCACCTACGCAATCGGGTACGGCGACACCGATCTCGGCGAGAAATGGATCTACGTGCTGCCGTTCACGCTGGTCGGCCTCGCGTTGGCGACCGTGCTGAATGTCGTCGGACTCGGCACGGGCAAATGGCTGCAGAACATCGGCGGGATTGCCGGTTATCTGCCCGGAGCGATTCTCGTTGTCGGCGGAGTGTTCGCTTTTTTCACCATGCCCTCGGCGAATCCATTTCGCGCGTCTCAGCTCAAGCCGGATTTTGGCAACCTGCCGTTGCTCAACCTTTGGGCGACGATTGCCTTCGCGTTCGCCGGACTCGAGCTCGCCTCGGCAATGGGCCAGGAAATTCGCGCGCCCAAGCGAAACTTGCCGCGCTCGATCTACATCTCAGCGCCATTGATCGCGCTCGTTTACATCTGCGGCACGATGGCGATGCTCTGGCTCGTGCGGCGCGACGACATCAACGTGGCCGCCGGTCCGTTGCAGGCAATCGCCGTCGGCTTCCGCAATTTCGGCAGCGGCTGGAGCTGGGTGGCGCCCTTTGCCGCGCTTTGTCTGACGATTGGTCAACTCGGCGGATTAGGTGCGTGGCTCACCGGCTCTGCGCGAGTGGCATTCGTCGTCGGTATCGACCGTTATTTTCCGCCGGCGTTTGCGCGGATTCATCCGCGGTGGCGCACGCCTCACATCGCGATCCTCGTGCAGGTGCCGGTCACCGTATTGTTCCTTCTTCTCTCAGTCCTCGGGAAGGGCACCACCGTCGAGCGGGCATTTCTCATCCTGCTCGACATGTGCCTGCTGATCTATTTTGTGCCTTACGTCTATCTCTTCGCCACATTCATCGTCCACTGCCGCAGTCGAACCGCGAAGCTCGTTGTACCCGGCGGAGTTGCCGGCGCGATCGCGAGTGGAATCGCCGGGATCGGAATCACGATCTTCGCGATGATCGTCGCGATCGTTCCGCCGCCCGGCACGTCGGATGTCCGGCTGCACGAACTGAAGCTTTGCGGTGGCGCAGCATTTCTGATCGCGCTCGGTCTCGTCATTTACCTCCGCGCGAAAACAGCAGCGCGCGACAGCTGACCCGGCCGCGCCGAAGCGAGCGCTTGCCGACGGTCGCTCCGCTCGCGACCTTCGCGCATGGTTTCCGCAACGAGCGTCAAGGAAGCGCTGAACAGTTCGGCGCCGCGCGATGAAATCGCGGTGCAGGGGTGGGTCCGCACGCGCCGCGACTCGAAAACGTTTTCGTTCATCGAGCTGAACGACGGCTCGTCGCTGCGCAGCCTCCAGGTGATCGCGCAGAATTCGCTGCCGAATTATTCGGACGTGCAGCGTTTGCAAACCGGCGCCTCCGTTCGCGTCGTCGGGAAACTCGTGGCGTCGCAAGGCAAAGGGCAGCAGTGGGAAGTGGCCGCCGACGAGGTGCAAATCATCGGGGCTTCCGACGAGACATATCCGCTGCAGAAGAAGGGTCACACGCCGGAGTTCCTGCGCGAGATCGCGCACCTGCGTCCGCGCTCAAACCTCTTCGGCGCGGTCTTTCGCGTTCGTAGCCGGCTGGCCTACGCGATCCACACGTTTTTTCAGGAGCGCGGGTTCGTGTACGTGCACACCCCGATCATCACCGGAAGCGATTGCGAAGGGGCGGGGGAGCTGTTTCGCGTCACCGCGATCGATCCGACAAATCCGCCGCGGCGCGCTGACGGCAGCATCGATTACGCGAAGGATTTTTTCGCGCGTTGCACCTACCTCACGGTTAGCGGGCAGCTTGAAGCGGAGGCATTCGCGTGCGCGTTGTCGAAGGTTTACACCTTCGGCCCGACCTTTCGGGCCGAGAACTCAAACACGTCGCGACACGCGAACGAGTTCTGGATGATCGAGCCGGAGATCGCGTTTTGCGATTTGAACTGCGACATGGATCTCGCGGAAGAAACGGTGAAACACCTGATCCGCGATGTGCGCGAACATTGTGACGAGGACCTCCAGCTGTTTGCGAAGTTCGTCGACAAGGAGCTGCTAGCGCGCCTCGATTTCGTGATCGAGCGGCCATTCCACCGCATCACTTACACCGATGCGGTCGAGCTACTCGGGAAGAGTGGTGAGAACTTCGAATTTCCCGTCGGCTACGGGCTGAACCTTCAGTCGGAGCACGAGCGCTGGCTCACCGAAAAGCATTTCAAGGCGCCGGTCACGGTTTTCAATTATCCGAAAGAGATCAAGCCGTTCTACATGCGCTTGAACGATGACGGCGAAACGGTGACCGCGATGGACGTCCTCGTGCCCGGGATCGGCGAGATCGTCGGCGGTAGTCAACGTGAAGAGCGGCTCGACGTGCTCGAGCAAAACATGCGCCGGCACAAAATGGATCCGGCCGATTACAAGTGGTACCTCGACCTGCGTCGCTATGGCAGCGTGCCGCATTCCGGATTCGGTCTCGGCTTCGAGCGACTGCTGATGTTCGTCACCGGCGTGCCGAATATCCGCGACGTGATTCCGTTCGCGCGGACGCCGGGCAGCGCAGAGTTCTAGCCGCTGCTAAAACGTGCGGATGTACGCCTTTTCGCGAAGGGTGGCGAGCCAGAGTTCCTGCTGACGCTGGGCTTCTTCCTGCACGAGGCGCTTCTCAATTTCGGGCCGGAGCTTGGCGAGCGAAGGCGCGTCGCCGCCGCGCTTCTCCTCGACCTTCAGAATGTAGTAGTTGCCGCCGAGCTCGATGATGTTGCTGATTTTTCCAGCTGGCAGATTGAACGCGACCTTTTCCAGCGGGGCGGCGAGAGTCTTCCGCTCAATCCATCCCCAATCGCCTCCCGAATCGCGCGTGCTGTCCTCCGAATACATCTGCGCCATCTTGTCGAACGGCGCGCCGGCAGCGAGTTTGCCAAGAATCTCCTCGGCGGTGGCTTTCGGGCCCGCGCTATCGCGCCCGTGTGTCGGGATCATGATCATCCGCAGTTTCACCTGCTCCGGTGTGGTGAATTCCGCGCGATGCTTCTCGAAGTATTCCTGCACTTTCGTGGGCGACGCGATGTTGGCGTTTTTCAGGTTCTTGTGCCGCATCGCCTGCACGATGATTTTCTCCATCTCCATCTTCTTGAACTCGGCCAGCGTGTAGTTCTGCGCCTGGAGCGTCTTGATGAACGTGTTGCGATCGCCGCCGAAATTTTCGCGAATGATCGTTTCGACGTGCTGGTCGACGAGGAACTCGGGGATGTTGTAGCCCTCCTTCTTGAACGACTGAACGATTAGCTGCCGGTCGATCAGGTCCTTGAGGCCTGCGTCGCGCGCCTGCTTTAGCTGCTTCTGCAGCTCGTCGCCGGTGAATTGCGACCGCAGCATCTTTTCACGCGGCGCGACGATCTCGCGCACCTGCGAATAGGTGATCACGTCGCCGTTCACCACCGCCGCAATGCCGTCCACGACCTGCGGTTCGGCGGCGATCGTGGCGTGGCAGAATGGGGATAGCAGCAGCAGCAGCGCGGTCGTTGCTAAGGGGAGAAGCGTTCGAGTCATCAAAATTTCCTGATCAGATCGAGAACTTCGGCGAGCTGCCGGTCGATAACGGCGGTACTTATGCGCGGAAACTTGCCGCCCACAAGCAGGAAATCGCCGCGGCGCGTGAGCATCACCTTGTCGTCGCGCACCTCCACCCGCGTCATGCCGTTGCGCGCAGCGGCGAGCTTGATCGCGCTGAGCGTGCAAAGATTCTCCGTGGCCGCCGGCATCTTGCCGAAGCGATCGCGCCACTCCTTCCGCAGCTTGTCGAGCTGCTCGTTCGACGTGACCTGCGCGAGGTTTCGATAGGCGTGAATCCGCAACGGCGTGTCGGAGATGTAACTCACTGGGATGAACGCCGGGACGCGTTCTTCCGGCCCGAACTGCGCGAATTCCGCTTCGTTGGTGGCGACAAAATCGAGGCGGAGCTCGACCTCCAACCGGCCGCGGAATTTTTCGCCTTTCAGCTCTGTGACCGCTTGCTTCAACAACTGGCAGTACAAGTCGAATCCAACCGCCATGATGTGCCCGCTCTGCTGCGTGCCGAGAATGCTGCCGGCGCCGCGGATCTCGAGGTCACGCATCGCGATGCGGAACCCGGCGCCGAGCGAGCTGTATTGTTTGATCGCGTTGATCCGTTTGCGCGCGGCGCCGACCGTCATCATCTCGCGCGGCAACAGCAGATACGCGTATGCCTTGTGCTCGGCGCGACCGACACGACCGCGCAGCTGATAAAGATCGGCGAGCCCGAACCGGTCTGCGCGATCGATGATAATTGTGTTCGCGTTCGGAATGTCGAGGCCGCTCTCGATGATCGTCGTGCAAACCAGCACATCGATTTTACCCGCAACAAAGCGCTGCATCACCGCCTCGAGTTCATCGGCGTCCATCTGCCCGTGGCCAATTTCGACGCGTGTGCCGGGACAAAGCTCCACGATCCGATCGCGTACCTTTTCGATCGACTGGACGCGATTGTGCAGGAAGTAGACCTGCCCCTGCCGTTCAAGCTCGCGGTCAATCGCATCGCGGATGATGCGTTCATCGTATCCGCAGACGACGGTCTCGACCGGCAGCCGATTCAGCGGCGGCGTCTCGATCGTCGACATGTCTTTCACGCCGACGAGCGACAGATAAAGCGTGCGGGGGATCGGCGTCGCCGAGAGCGTCAACACATCGACCAGCTTGAACAGCTCCTTGAATTTTTCCTTGTGCAGAACACCGAAACGCTGCTCCTCGTCGATGACAACGAGACCGAGATCTTTGAAAACGAGATCGCCGGAGATCAGGCGGTGCGTGCCGATCACGATGTCGACGCCGCCCTCGCGAACGAGCTGTAGCACTTTGCGCTGTTCGCCTTGTGAGCGGAAGCGGCTGAGCATCTCGATCCGCACCGGGTAATCGAGCATCCGGTGACGAAAGGTTTCGAAATGCTGTTGCGCCAGCACGGTGGTCGGCGCGAGCACGGCAACCTGTTTCCCCTCCATCACGGCTTTGAACGCCGCACGGATCGCAACCTCCGTTTTGCCGAATCCGACATCGCCGCAGATCAGCCGATCCATTGAGCGCGGCTGTTCCATGTCGCGCTTCGTTGCCGCGATGGCGGTGAGCTGGTCAGGCGTTTCGCGGTACGGAAACGAGTGCTCGAACTCCGCCTGCCACTTCGTGTCCGGCCCGAACGCGTAACCGGATTGCGTCTCACGCTGCGCCTGCACCGCGAGCATCTTGGCGGCGTAATCGAAGATCGAATCGGCGGCGTTCTTTTTTGCGCGCGCCCATTTTGCGTCCGCCAGTGAACTAAGCGGCGGCGATTTTTTACCGACGCCGACGTAGCGCGAGACGAGATATGCCTGTTCGAGCGGCACGTAGAGCTTCGCCTCGTCGGCGAATTCGAGCGCGAGCACTTCCTGTTCGCCGCCGCCTTGTGCGGGCACGCGCATGAGCTGGAGGAAACGGCCGACACCATGCTCCAGATGAACGACGAGATCGCCTTCGTTGAGTTCGCTGAAGTCGATCTGGACGCGATGGCGCGTCAGCTTCTCGGCACGTTGCAGGCGCCGTCGCCCGTGCGCGGGGTAGCGGCCGAGCAGTTCGCTGCCCGAAAGCACGACCAGATTTGCGTCTGGAAAACAGAAGCCGCGCGCGAGCGTGCCTTCGGTCAGTTCCACGCCCTCGAGCGCGCCCGCCGGGTTGCTCATGATCTCCCGGAAACGCTCGATCTCCCCCTCTGTCTGGAAATAAATGACGACGCGCGCGCCGCTCTCGCGCCACTCGGAAAGTCGCGCCGCGAAGAGCGCACGTTTCGTCTCCGCGATCGTGAATTCTCCCAGCGCGAAATCGCCGATGCCGCACTCCTGGAACGCGCCGGCAAAATCTTCGCGGCCTTCACCTCCGATCCAACCCTCGCTGATTTGGACCAGCGCAGCCTCGTTCTCCTCGGGCTCGATCGCGATCCGCAAGTGGTCGGGCGCGATGTAATCGGAAACGGTGCCGGTCTGCTCTTCGACGGCGGCGGACACGATCTCGATCTGCTGGAGATTGCGCAGAGAGGTCTGGGTATCGACGTCGAACTCGCGCAGAGATTCAATTTCATCTGCGAAGAACTCGACGCGCGCAGGAAACTGCGCCTGCCATGAGAAGAGGTCGAGAATCCCGCCGCGGACCGCGAACTGTCCGCGCGTCGTAACCTGCGCGACGCGCTCATAGCTCGCGTTGGCGAGTAATTCGATCGTCTGCTCCATCGTGCGCGTGCGGCCCCGGCGCAGTTCCACCGATGCTTTCCCGAGCTTCCGCGGCGCCGGCGCCGGTTGCGCGAGCGCCGCGCGCGTCGCAACGATCAGATGCGGACCTTTCTCGCGGTTGATCTTCGAAAAGAGCGCCAGCCGCTCGGCGGCGATTTCCGGATCGGGCAGCACGTTCTCGACCGCGGCGAACTCCGCCTCGGGCAGGAATAGCGCGTCGCCGTGCCAGTTCAACAGCGTCTCGAACAGGAATTCCTGCGCACGCACTGTAGGCGCGGCGACCCAGATTGTTTTCTGCGCGTGCGCTGCGATGGTCGCGACGAGAAGCGCCTGCGCCGGCTCGATGACGTGCGAAAATGCGACGCGCTCACCAGAGTCGATCGCGCTCAGCTTCGGCGCGATGCTCTCGGTGTTCGCGATTCGCGACAGCAACGATGCGTCGCCTGGCGTTTTCACGCGCAACGTTTCTCCGTCTCGCGTGCGGCTGCAACGCCGCCGGCGTGCGCGATCCGCTAGTTTGTGATCGTTACCGGCGTCCCGGGCGAAACCGATCTGAAGAAAGTCTCAGCCATGAACTCCGGCATGCGAATGCAGCCGTGCGACGCGGGATACCCCGGCAGGTAACCGGCGTGCATGCCAACGCCACCAACGATGTGCATGTAATACGGCATGGACGCGCCTTTGAAATGCGTCCCCGGCGGCTTCGGATCTTTGCCGAGCTCGACGTTCGGCACCACGACGTTACCCGCCGCGTCGACGTAATCGCCGTACTTGCTCGAGACGTGATCTTTGTCTTTATCGATGATCCGGAAGCTGCCGGTCGGAGTATTTAACCCTTCGCGACCGGTCGAGAGCTGCGAGATGCCGACGAGCTGACCGCCTTTGTAAAAATAGGCGCGCTGTTCGCTCAGCTTGATTTTAACCGACGGCGATCCCGACACGCCGTCGCCGTCCCAATAAGAGACGGTGTCTTGCGGTGCGCTGGCCGAGACAGGGCCGTTGCCGTAAACGCCGCCGAGATACTGCGTCTGGGCGGAAAGGCGGGGATCGTCCTCATCACACGCCGCTAGAAACAGCGCGGTGGTCGTTACAAGAGCAGAGCAACAGATGCGAAAGGGGAAGCGAGCCATAGGTCGAAATGCGAGTCGGAGGTTCTAACGCTTCGCTCGTAAAGTCAAACAGGCGGCCGGTTTTGCGCAGCGGAGTGGCGGCGCCTGCGGCTTGAATTCTGCTCGGTTTGCACCACACTTGCGCCACTTCCGCCCTGCGATGCCGACATACGAATACTCCTGCGAGAAATGCGGCAAAAATTTCGAGGCGTTCCAGTCGATGCGCGACGAGCCGTATCGGACCTGCCCGAAAGAGCTTTGCCAGCAGAAGCGATGGGGAAAAGGAAAGGTGAAGCGGCTGCTCGGCACCGGGGCGGGTCTGATCTTCAAAGGCTCGGGATTTTACAGCACCGATTACCGGAGTAGTTCGTACACGGAAGCGGCGAAAAAGGATGCGCCGCCTGAAAAGACCTCCAGCTCGGATACATCGGCGGGCAGCTCGGGCGGAAAGCCATCCGACAAAGCAAACCAGACCAAGCTGTCAAAGGCCGCCGAATGACGAAGCTGGTTTGCCCCGAGTGCCGGCGAGAAAACGAGCCGGAGCGGATTTATTGCCACGACTGCGGCGCGCGGCTCGATCGCTCCGCCGTAAAAACAGCAGATCGCAACGACGAAGCTCCGGAGGAGGCGCACAGGCGAGTGCGCAGCATGTTCGATCCGAACCGCGACCGGGTTCGGCGGACGGTGATGAAGTTCGCGAAGCTCGTTCTGGCAGCGTTTGCCACCGCGGCGGTGATCGAGATCCTGCTGCCCCCCGACGTTCCGCCGCAACGCGAGCTCACCGGTCTCGCTCCTCAGATTGCTCTCGAATTGGAACGCGCCACGCCGGGCAGCGTGCCGGTCCGCGTCACCACTGAAGAAGCAAACGCATATCTTGCCACTACGTTGAAAAACAAGCGGCGCAGCCTGAGCTCATGGCCGCAGTTCGAGCGTGCGATTGTGCAGTTCGGCGATAACACCTGCCGGCTGGTCGTGGCGCGATCGGTGTTCGGTTATTCGGTTTACACCAGTGCCAGTTCGCGGCTGGCGATCGCAAACGGTGCGCTGCGTGCCGAGATTACCAGCGGCGAAATCGGACGCCTCCCGGTCCATCCGCGCCTGATGCAATTCGCCGGTTTTCTCTTTAAGGATGTTGCCTCGGCACTCGATCAGGATCGACGCACCGTCGGCAAGATGCGGTCACTCCAAATTCAGCCGGGCGCGATTACCATCACGCCGTAGCTAGCCCGATGAGCGCCCTCGCGGGCAGGCGGCGAGGGGACGCCGCCAAACCCGCGCCCTAACCAACCAGAGCCTCCGGCCGTTTAGCTCAGACCGAGCGACGCCAATAACCGGCCGTCGATCTCGCCGTCCACGGCCAGACCATGCCGGCGTTCGTAGGAACGGATGGCCGCTCGCGTTCCGCTGCCGACTATGCCGTCAATTCGGCCGTGGTAATAGCCTGCGCGCGCGAGCCGCTCCTGAACCCGCGCCGCGGTCGAGCCATAGCTGCCGCCGACCTGTTCGCCGCGAACAGCAGACGGCGCGTAATATCCGTAGCCGTAGCCGTATCCGTACGGATAACCGTAGCCGTAACCAACTGGATACCCATAGCCGTAGTACGGATAGCCGTATCCCAAACCGTAGCCGAACGGATAGCCGAAGCCGAACGACACGTAGGTACGGCTGTAATAATGGCCCCGGTGCCAATCTCCGTGGTGCCAGTCGCCACCGTGATGCCAGTCGCCGCCACCGTGCCAGTCACCGCCACGATGTGCCGTCGTGTTCATGCCACTGTGCATTCGTGGCGTGGCCGCGACGGCATTCGAGCCACCGAGCGCCAACGCCGTCACCGCGGCAATCGAAAGAAACAAAACTTTGAAACGATTCATAGGGTCAATTCTCCTCTGTGATTAGACCCGCGATCGGGGAAATGGTTCCGGGAATTTTGCGGGTTTTTTATAATAATTTCGACTGCGCTCGCGTTCCACCGGGCGCTTCCGGTAAGCTCTGGCGTGATGCTCGCTCGCGCCGCCGTAGCTGTTTGGCTGGCGCTTGCCGCTGTGTCGGCTGCGCCTGCGATCGAGCCGCCTGCAGTTTCCCGGAGCGTCAGCACGTCGCGGCAATTTGTCGTCTACGGCGACGACATGCTGCTGCGCGGTGCGGTATGCGATCTCGCTGAGCGCACGAAGCAGATCCTGCTCCGTGCGATCGCCTCGAGCGACGAATGGAAGACGCCGATCGTGATCAACGCGCAACGCCGACAGGCAAATGCTCCGGAAGCGCCCGGCGCACAGCTCGTCTTCGGGCAGACTGGCGACGGCCCGAAGTTGCAGCTCGACCTTGCGGTGAGCTCGGATGTTCATCCTGAATCGCTGCAGCGCGAACTTCTCAAGGCGCTGCTCGTCGAGCTGACGTACCGACAGGAGCCGAACATCCCTCCGGGCAAAGCGTATGTCATTCCGCCGGCATGGCTGATCGATGGTTTGCTCGCGCAACAAACGCGCCGTCAAGACATCAGCGACGTGCTTGCGGCACTCGCAGCGGGGAATCGCGCCGTCTCCCTCGCCCAGTTTCTCGAGCAGCATCCCGGAACGCCGGGCACGCAATCACACGCGTTGTACAGCGCGTATGCCGTCGCCGCGCTTGAGCTAATCACAAATGCACCGGACGGGCGGCAGCGCCTCAGGGCGTTGATCAGCGATCTGCGCAACGCGCCAAACGACGCGCTCGCCGATCTCGTCGTCCATTTTCCGGTGCTGGCCACGAACGGCGGTCCTGAGGCCGCGTGGCGGCGCGAGCTGGCGCGCTTCGCCACCCGTGACGCGTACCGACTGTTGAGCGTGGCGGAGACGGAAGAGGCGCTCGATTCGTTATTGGAAATCGCGCTGCCGAGCGAACTCGGCTCGGAGACGCGATGTCGGCTGGATTCGCTGCCGGCGAAGCTCGATCGCGCCGAGAAAGTGGCGTTGCAGCGGCGGAGCGAAGAGCTTCTCGTCTTCGGTTCGCGTGCAAACCCGGTTTACCGGCCGATAGTCCAAGAGTACCAAGAGCTCGCCACGTCCATCGCTCACGGCCGCACGCGAGGCGAACGCGAGCGGTTCGCACGCGTCCGACAATGGCGCGAGCAACTGCACCTTCGCATGTCTCGCGTTGACGATTACCTGAATTGGTACGAAGCGACCCAGGCGCGCAGCGCCAGCGGCGTTTTCGCCGAGTACCTCCGGACCGCCTCAGTCACAACGGAAACGTTACGCCGGCGCGATCCGATTTCCGTTTACCTCGACGCCATTGAGGCGCAGGTGGACAGAGACTGAACGCGATTAACCGGCAACGACCGGCTCGGCTTGCACGTCCGTCTCGGTCATCACTTCGTCGTTCTGCGTGACACGCACGACTTCTTCGATGGTTGTCTTGCCTTGTGCGACGCGGCGCCAGCCATCTTGTCGTAGCGTCTGCATTCCTTCGGCAATCGCGCACTGCTTCAGCTCACTGCCATCCCGCTTCTGCATGATCAACTTGCGCAGCGGCTCAGTGATCACGCAGATTTCATAAATCGCGACACGGCCCTGGTAACCAGTTTGGCGGCAGCTCTCGCATCCCGCGCCGCGGCGGAAATGCGTGCCGAGCTCGTGCACCGGAAACGCGATCTCGCTCAGGTAATCCGCCGGGTATTCGACCGTCTCGGCGCAGTCCGGGCAGATCGTGCGCACCAGCCGCTGCGCGAGAAATGCCTTCACGACTGACGAGAGCAAAAACGGCTCCACATCCATGTCGAGCAGACGCGTGATGCCGCCGACCGCGTCGTTCGTATGCAGTGTGCTGAAAACGAGGTGACCCGTCATCGCGGCGCGGATCGCGATGTCCGCCGTCTCCACATCGCGAATCTCACCGACCATGACGACGTTCGGGTCCTGCCGAAGGATGTGGCGGAGGCCTTTGGCGAACGTGAGGTCGATCTCCGGTTTCACATCAATCTGCGAAACGCCGGGCAATCGATATTCCACCGGCTCCTCGATCGTAATGATCCGGCGCTGGACCGAGTTGATGCTCGAGAGGAAGCAGTAGAGCGAAGTCGATTTGCCCGAGCCGGTTGGGCCGGTGACGAGCACGATTCCGTTCGGCTGCGCGAGGAGCGAACGGATGATGCGGGTCTGGTTTTCGCTCAGGTCGAGCCGCTCGAAACCGAACTGCTCGTTCTGCTGATCTCGGCTCAGCAAACGCAAGCTGATCGACTCGCCGTTGACGGTCGGAATCGTCGAGACGCGGACGTCGATGTTCTGATCATGCGATTGCAAATTGATGCGGCCGTCCTGTGGCAAACGCCGCTCCGCGATGTCCATGTGCGCCATCACTTTCAGGCGCGAGATGATCGCGGATTGCAGGACGCGCAGCTGCGGCGGCACCGCGACCTCGTGCAGGATGCCATCGATCCGATAGCGGATGCGCAGATCGTTCTCGAGCGGCTCGACGTGAATGTCGGTTGCGCGCTCGATGATCGCTTCGCGGATGATCTGGTTGACGAACTTGACGACGCTCGCCTCCGGATCGTCCGAGTTCAGGTCGAGCGCGGCCTCGTTGTCCTGCAGCGACTCGAACGAGCGGTTCGTCTTCAGGATTTCATCGAACGTCTCCGCGCCGACGCCGTAGACCGTCTTCATCGCGCGAAGAATCTGGCCACGCGGGACGAGCACCCATTCAATCGGTTTCTTTAGCAGCTGTGCCGCGAGCTGCCGGCCGACCGAGTTGAACAAATCGTACGTCGCGAGCACAACCGCGTTCTCTTTTTCTTCGAGCGGCAGAATGTGGTGCTGAAAAACGAAACGGCTCGGCAAGACCGAAAGCGTCTCGCGATGGATTTTCTTCGCGTCGACCGTCGTCACCGGCACATTGAAAAAGCTGCCGATCGCCTGCAGGAACCGCTGCTCGTCGACTTTTCCGGAGTCCAGCACCTGGCTCGTCCACGATCCGCCGTTCAGGTTCGAGGCGAGCTGCGCCGCTTCATCGCGTGACGGCACACCGCTTGCGAGCAAAATGTCGATCAGCGAATTACTGATGGCGGGGCTCATGCAGGATTATCGCACAAAGGCCGCGACGCGGTAGGGACACTCTCTCCGGAATGTCTGCAGCGGTTTCGGAGAACCGCACCTGCTAAGGCAGGCGCAGCGCCCGCCGGACTGGATCCGTAAGCGTGCCGGTGACGCGCATCGAGTAGTTCTTCTGCAACTTCGCAATCGCATCGCTTACATCGGGCGAAAAGAAACCATCGATT
>CADDYX010000054.1 GCA_902810735.1 Verrucomicrobiota bacterium
CTGTCCGTCGAAAGTGAGACTGCTCACCGTCGCGTCGATGTTCAGCTTCACCTCTCGATCGCCGATCAGAACGTCGAACGAATTTCCGCCGCTGTTGTTCGGCACAACCTGCGGCGACCAGTTCGTCGGATCGTTCCACTTGCCCAGATCAGGGCCGGTGTAGGTGACGGTGGTATTGGCTAACGCGCCAGCAATGCTCAGACCGATGACGCCCAGAACGAGGAACCCGCGATGAATGGACACGCCTGCTTTTACGGCGGGTCGCGGAAGAAACAACGAGAGTTTTTCGCGTGTCGCGGGAATCGGGGCCCGCTAGATCATGCCGAGCTTCATTCGGCCGGCTTCGCTGATCATGTTCTGGTTCCACGGCGGGTCCCAGACGAGCTGCACGTCGGCTTCATCGACGCCGTCGATCGTCAGGATTTTTGACTGCGCGTCATGCGCGATCATCGGACCCATTCCGCAGCCGGGCGCGGTCAACGTCATCTTCACGTCGACTTTTGTGCCGCCGTTGTTTCCGGGCACGAGCTGGCAGTCGTAAACCAACCCGAGATCGACGATGTTGACCGGGATTTCGGGATCATAACATTGCCGCAGCTGGTTCCAGACTTCCTCTTCGGTGACCGGACCTTCACGCGTGCTACGTGATTCACCGTTGCTCGCGTCAGGTTTGTCGAGGCCGAGCGCGTCGAGATCTTTCTCCGCGACGCGCGCCAGCCCTTGATAAGTCGCGATCGTGTAGGTGCCACCAAGCGCCTGCGTAATAATGCCCTGAGTGCCGGCGGGGATTGTCGTGGGCGTGCCGTGCGGTATCTGGACCGCTTCAAAATCCCGCGTCGTCGTGAATTCGGTTTGCTCGTACATCGCTGGCTATTTGTTGTTTAAAACGACTTTCACTTTCCCGGCGCCCTGGGCTTCGGACATTTGCGAGAGCAAGGTTGGTCCGGCGGGCGCGGCGGCGGTCTGCGGCTCACCTGCGAGAGCGGAACGCAGCGCGCCTTCCACGAGCTGCGCGCAATGGATTTTCACCGGCGGCAGTGCGCCGAGCGGTGCAGCGAGTTGTTCGCCGGAAAGCGCCTGCGCTTCGTTCGCGGTCTTGCCCTTCAACAGCTCTGTCGCGACGCTCGCCACCGCGATCGCGGTCTGGCATCCGAACGATTGGAAGGTCGCGCGATCGATCACTTTGCGGCCGTTCTCCTCCTTGAACTTGATCCACATCCGCAGCATGTCGCCGCAATCCGGACTGCCGACGGTGCCGATTGCGTCGGCATTTTCCATTTCCCCGAGGTTCCGCGGATTTCGGATTGCCTCTTCGATCTTCGCTTCGACGTCCTCGCCCATCACGCGTGCTCCAGGTGATACCGCGGCAGACTCGGATCAACTTCGGCGCTCCACGCATCAATCCCGCCGCGCAGACTTTTCACATTCGTGAAGCCGTGCCCCTGAAAATACGCCGCCGCATCCATGCTCCGCGTCCCTTCGTGATCGTAAATCACCAACAGCTGTTCGCGCGGCCAGCTGCTCACGACCGCCTGCATCAGTTCCTGCGTGAATAGCTGCGCGCCCGGCAGCTTGACCGCTTCGAACTCTTCGCGCGTCCGGACGTCCAGCAGATTCAGCTTCTGGTCGCCGGCGAGTAGGACCGAAAGCTCCTGCGGCTCAATCTGCATCGCACGATCCGCCGCATCGCTCTCGATGATGTGCTCGATCATTTCGTTGACGTCGAGGTTCTCATTGCGGGCGCAGACGCCGGCGAGCGTCTCATCGGGCGAGAAACCGCAGCTGCTGCACCCGCCAATGTGATACTTCCGGAACATCGCGCGTTGCGCGCCGGGGAACTGCTCGAGCAGCTCTCGCATCGTGATATTCGGATCAATTGCGGCGACGGAATTCATCTGCCGCAAAAGTACGGCGGTTATGCCGAACTACAACTGCGCTGGCGAGGCGAGCAGCTCGACAACGCGCTTGAGCAACCGTCCCGCACCGCCTCCATCGAGGCTGCGATGGTCGAAGCTCAGCGTCAGTTCGGCTTGCGTCGCCGGAATGAATTGCTGCTTCTCTTCACTCCAGGTCGGCGCCTTTTTGCCTGCACCCAGACCGAGCAACAGCGTCTGATCGGGCAGGGGAATTGGCGTGCCCCAATCGAGCCCGAAGGTGCCGAAGTTTGAAACGGAGGCGATGCCGCCGGTTGTCATTTCCGCAGAAATTCGGCGCCGGCGGGCGAGCTCAACCAGCTCAGTGTAACGACTCGTCAGGTCGGCGAGCGAAGTCTTGTCAGCGTTACGGATCACCGGAACCATGATGCCTTCGCCGGCTTCAACTGCGACGCCGATGTCGATGGACTCAGAGCGGATTGCTTTCCCCCCAATCAAGCGCGCAGCGGCATTCGGTTGTTCCGCGATTGCGAGCGCGAGCGCGCGCAACGCATAAAGGGCTGGGCCCGGTTTCGGATCGCGCTTCTTGCGATCGTCGAGCACCGGATCGAGGCACACGGACAAGCCGACGGTTGCGAGCGGACGCGTCCAACTGCGCCGCATCGCATCAGCAACACCGGTGCGGATCGCACTCGGCTTTTCGGCCGGCTGTCCTTCGATGCCGCTGAGGAAACTCTCGAGGTCCTTCACCGTGACGCGCCCGGCACTGCCGGTGCCGGCGATGCTCGCGAGATCAGCTTGCGTGAGTTGAAGCTCAGCCATTCGGGCGCGGACCCGCGGCGAAAGATAACCGGCGCCTTTCGCGCTCGCCGGAACTGGCAAGCCGGCGCCCTGATCCGCGCGACCCGAGCCGGCCGACATCGACATCACGTCCGCTTCATCAACCTGGAAATGTGAGCCGCTTCCGTTCTGCGTCTTGACCGCTTTGTCGCTCTCGGTTTCCCGACCGGGAATCTCTTTCGCCACGTCGCCTTTCGGCGGTTGCGGTGCGCGCTTTTGGAATCGCGCCGCGTCGGCTTCGCTCGCCTCGATGTAACCGAGCACCGCGCCGACTGCGTAGGTGCCTTTCACTTCCGCGTCGATCTTCGCGACTTCTCCCGCGCACGGTGTCGTCACCCCCATGACCGCTTTGTCGGTCTCGACTTCGATGATCTCCTGGTCGGCGGAGACTTTTTCGCCCGGCTTGACCTTGATCGAAACAATCGTCGCCTCGGCCATCGATTCGCCGAGCTGCGGCATGGTGATCGGAACTTGCGGCATAACTATTCGGCTAAAATCTGGCGGGCTTTTGCTGCGATCGACGACTTGTTAGGCCGATGCTCGCTCCAGAGGTTCGGATGATACGGAATCGGCGTGTCCTTCGCGTTCACGCGCGCGGGCGCGGCGTCGAGCAGATGAAATCCTTCGCTCGCGACGCGCGCGACCACTTCCGCGGTCACGCCGCCCCACGGGAACGCTTCGCCGACGCAGAGCAGTTTTCCGGTTCGCGCGACCGACGCGAGCACCGTATCGGTATCGAGCGGTTTCACGCTGCGCAGGTCGACGACTTCGACCTCCCAGCCGTCCGGGCTGAGCTCATTCGCAACGCCGAGCGCTTCGTGCACCATCGCGCTGTAGGTCACAATGCTGAGATCGCGTCCCGGCCTGACGATTCGCGCTTTGCCGATCGGCAGCTTGTCGTCGGGCAACGCCTCCGCTTTGAGATGGTAGTAGAGATACTTGTGCTCGCAGTAGACAACCGGGTCGTCGATTTGCACCGCGTCGATCAGCATGGTGTAGGCGTCCTCGACGGTCGCAGGCGTGACGACTACCAGACCGGGATAGTGCGAGTAGAGGCCTTCCATGCTCTGGCTGTGAAACGGGCCACTGCCTTTCGTGCCGCCTGACGGCAATCGCACCGTGATCGGCACCGGGACGCTGGTTCGGTAGTAGTGGGTGCCGGCGTTGTTGAGAATCTGGTTGAGCGCGATGCTCGAGAAATCGGCGAACTGCATCTCGACGATCGGCCGCATTCCTTCCATCGCCGCACCGATCGCGGTGCCGACCATCGCGTCTTCGCTGATCGGCGTATTCAAAACGCGACCGGGAAATTGTTCCGCCAAACCTTTCGTCGCCTTGAATGCGCCGCCGAATTTTCCCGCAATGTCCTGCCCGTAGATGAAGACGCGCTCGTCTTCGCGGAGGAGACGGGCCTGCGCCTCGCGGATCGCTTCGAGGTAGGTGACGCTCACGCGAATTGATCCGCCAATTCGCGCGTCGAGAGCGCGCTCCAATCTTCTTCGCTCGCGTGCGGCGCGTCTTCCTGCTGCGCGGTCGCGACCGCCGCGTCCACTTCAGCCGCGATTTGCGCGCGCATCTGCTGCAAGCCTTCGCGGCCGAGAAGTCCCTCGTCCAAAATCAGCTTCTCCGCGCGTTGCAACGCATCCTGCGCGAACGACTCCTTCTTAATCTCGGGCGCGACGTAGCTCGCGTCGTCGTGTTCGCCGTGACCGGCGAGCCGGAGAATCTCTGCGACGACAAGCTGCGGCGGACGGCCCGCACGCGCGCGTTTCACCGCACCGCCGATCACGTCGAGGCAGGCTGCGAGATCTGTTCCGTCGACCGTCGCGCCTTCGTAGCCATAGGCTTTTGCGCGGTCAACGAGAGCGGCACAGGCAAACTCGCGGTCGTTAGGCGTGGAATACGCGTAATGATTGTTCGTCGCCACAACGACGAGCGGCACCTGCTCGACCGCCGCAATGTTCATGCCTTCGTGCGTTGCGCCGGTTTGCATGCCGCCTTCGCCGATTGTGGTGAGGCCGACGAAGCCTTTCTCGCCGCGCATCCGTTTCGCCATCAAACGCCCGACGAGCACGGAAATCATCGCGCCAAGATGACTGATCATGGCGAGCTGACCTTCACGCGGACGGCCCCGATGAATGTTTCCGTCGCGACCGCGCATCGGGCCTTTCGCGGAACCAAGATACGTCCGCACGACATCGAGCAACGGCTCGCCGAACGCAGAGCGCCCCGCCTGATCACGAATCAACGGCGCGAAGAGGTCGCCTTTGCTCTTGTCCAAAAACATTCCGCACGCGGCGCTGATTGCTTCCTGTCCGCGGCCGAGATAGACGCCGCCGACAATCATGCCGCCGCGGTAAAGGCTGGCGAGTTTCTCCTCGAGCACGCGGGCGGTCAGCATCCAGCGGAACGCTTCGAGATATCGCTCGTGCGGTGGCGCTTTCGTCGAGGATGAAGCGCCGCGTTCCGCCGTTTCGAGCATCGCCGATTTTCGCAGCAACCGCAGAATGCGGCAACTGGTTTTGCCTTAGCGGCCGAGCGCGAGCTCGCGGTCGTGCTCGATTTCTTCCGGTGCGAATTGCGGCTGCTGCGGCGTCGGCGCCCGCAATTGTCCGTCGCTGCCACGATCGGCCGCGAGCTTCATTCCGACGAGCTTGCTCACGCCGCGCTCTTCCATCGTGACGCCGTAAAGCACATCCGCTTTCGCGATCGTGCGCTTGTTGTGCGTGATGATGATGAACTGACTCTGCGCGACGAAACGGTCGAGCACCTTGATGAAGCGATTGATGTTCGATTCGTCGAGCGGCGCGTCCATTTCGTCGAGAATGCAGAACGGACTCGGCCGCACCATGTAGATCGCGAAGAGCAACGCGACGGCGGTCATGGTGCGCTCGCCCCCGCTGAGCAGCGACACGCTCTGCAGCTGTTTTCCGGGCGGTTTCGCGATGATCTCGATCCCGCAATTGAGGGCGTCGTTCTCGTCGAGCAGTTGCAGGTCCGCGCGGCCGCCGCCGAATAGCTCGCCGAACATTTCACGGAAGTTGATTCGCACCTGCGCGAACGTCTCGGCGAACAGCTTCTGGGTTGTCGAATTGATCCGCGCGATGACGTCGAGCAGCTCGCGTTTTGAGTTCGTCAGGTCGGTGTTCTGAGTTTCGAGAAACTTGTATCGCTCCTCGAGCTCATCGTATTCCTGCACGGCATCGAGATTGACCGGTCCCATCATGTCGAGCTGGCGCGTGAGCTCGCTGATCATTTTCTGCAGCTCGTCTTCATTTGGCGTCTCGATCTCGCTGCGCTTGAGCTGCGCACGCAGCACCTTCTCGTGCGCGTAGGAATCCGGCTCGAATGCGCGCAGATCAAGCTGGTAACGCTGCATGACGTGCTCCGTCAGGTGCTCGATCTGAAGCTGGAGCTGTGTCTGCCGGACCGACTGCGCGCCGCGTTTCTCCTGGAGATCGCTAAGTCGGTTGCGCGCCGATCGCAGCTCTGCCTCGTGACCGGTGATCTCCTCTGACTGCGCAGCGCGCTCCGCGAGCAGCGAAGCAATCTCTGCCTCGCGCCCGGTTCGATCGTCGGTCTTAGAGGCGATCGCCGCGTGAGCGAACTCTGTCTCTTTCGCCTGAGCAGCGACACGCGCATTGTACCTTTCGACTTCGTCGCGACGGGTTGTGATCAGCTCGGCGAGCTCTGCCTGACGCGCGAGCATCGGCGCGCGTTGTGCAAGCAATGCGTCGTGCCTCTGCTCGTCCGTCGCGACCGCGATGCGAAGCTCGGCGAGTTGCGCGTGTGCGTCCTCTTCACTGCGCAAGCTTTCCTCGCGCTGCGCTTCAACACGGGCAAGGTCGCTCGTCTGCTGCGCGAGCGTGGCGTCGAGATGTGCGGCTTCGGCGGTCAGCTCCTCAAGTCGAGCATCGGCGGAAGCGATCTGCCGTTCGAGCATCGCGTGCTCGGATTGTAAAACCTCGAGATCGCGCGCGGCGCTCTGCTGTTCCTGCTCGAGCTCGGACGCTTTCGAACGAGCGGCAGTTTGCGCGAGATGCGCGCTTTGGTGAAGCGCACGCGCGTCGTCTAGCTGGACGACGGCCGCTGCCATTTCTGTGTGCAGGCGTTCGAGCTCGTTTGTCCCCTCGTCGCGGGAACGGTGGAGTTCGATCAACTCTGCTGCGAGCGCGTCGATCCGTACCTTGCGCTCGAGCAGCGAATCGGCGCGAGCGTTTCCGGTGCCGCCAAATAGAATTCCATCGCGCGATATAAATTCGCCGCCGACAGTTGCGGCCGCGATTCCGTCCGTTGTCGCAACGGCGTCGAGCGCCGCGTCCAGGTTGTCGAACAATGCAACGCCGCGGAGCAACCGTCGCACGATCGGCGCGAGTGTATCAGGTGCTTTGACGCGGTCAGCCGCCCAGCCGATCGCGGCGGCCGGCACATCGCGCATTGAACTCGACTCGCCCTCTTCGATTTCGCCGAGCACCAATGCAGCCTGCCCGAGTTGGTGCTCATTCAGGTGTCGAATAATCTCGGTCGCGCGGGATGCGTCGCGAAGCACGATGGCGTGCACGTTCCGGCCGAGCGCCGCTTCGATCGCGTTCACGAATTCGGGCCCGACCTCGAGCTGTGCAGCGAGCGCGCCGGCAAACTCGAACTCACCGCTCCGAAGCAGCGCCTGCGAACCTTTCGCCAGGCCTTCACCTTCTTCGTTGAGCTGGCGGAGAACATCGTGGCGCGATTCCTTTTCCGCGATCGCGCGCTCAATCGCGGCGAGCTGCTTCTCTTTTTCGGCGGTGATGCGCTGATGGTCGCGCAGCTCGGCTTCGTGCGCCTGAACCCGCGCGAGCAGTTGTTCCACCGATTGCTGCTCGGTTAGCGTTGCGTTGCGCGCTTGTTCGACCTGCGCGCGCAGTTGGTCGCGACCCGCGCCGGCCGAAGCGATGCGATTGGCGAGTGCTTCCGCGTCGGCCCGTGTCGCGTCGCGCCGCTCGCGAAGCTGACTCAGCTCATTGCGAACAGAATTCAGCCGCAGCTCGTCGCGCGAAAGGGAGATCCGCAAATCGTGCAGTTCCTGATCGGCAGTGTCGCGCGCGTCGCGCCGCTCCGCTACCAGTGTGCGCAGTTCTTCCAGTTGTGAGCGCTTTTGCTCGAGCAGCCGCGAAGTTTCTTCGACCGCGACATTCGCCGCATCGATCTGCGCTTCATGTTCGCGCAGCCTGGCTTCGGCCGATTCAATCTCGCGACTGCTACGCGCGATCAGATCGTTCAACTCCGCCGCGCGCTGTTCGTTGAATTCGATCCGGCTGCGGTGCGACGCAATCTCGCTTTCAATTTGCTGGAACTGCGCCCGCGCCGAGGAGATCCGGCTGTCGATCGCTTCCAGCCCGCTGCGCAGCTCGAGCAACTTCGATTCACCGACGTCGATCGCGTCGCGCGTCGCGCGTTCCGCTTCGCTGACGCGTGCAATCTCGTCCGCACACTCCCCAAGCTCGCGTTCGAGTGCCTGGAGCCTGCGATGCGAAAAATGTGTGTCGAGCACCTGCAGATCGGCGTGCAATGTCTGGTACCGGCGCGCTTTGCCGGCCTGACGCTGAAGCGAGCCGATCTGGCGCTTCACTTCTTTAATGATGTCGCTGATGCGGAGCAGGTTCGCCTCCGTGGCCTCAAGCTTGCGGAGCGCCTCTTTCTTCTGCGTCTTGTATTTAGTTATTCCGGCGGCTTCTTCGAAAACGGTTCGCCGATCTTCGGGCCGCGAGCTGAGGATCATGTCGATCTTGCCCTGCTCCATGATCGAGTAGGCGCTCCGGCCCACGCCAGTGTCGGCGAAGAGGGTTTGAATGTCTTTCAGCCGGCAGACCGTTTTGTTCAGCAGATACTCGGAATTGCCATCGCGATAGACGCGACGCGTCACGCGCACCTCGTGCCAGTCGACGCCCAGCTCGGTCGCGCAGTCGCTAAACGTCAGGGAAACTTCGGCGAACCCAAGCGGCTTGCGATTATCGGTGCCGTTGAAAATCACGTCGGCCATTTCGCCGCCGCGGAGCGCCTTTGCCGATTGCTCGCCGAGAACCCATCGGACGGCGTCGAGGACGTTCGATTTGCCGCAGCCATTCGGCCCGACGATCGCCGTCACGCCCTCGTGGAAGTTGAACTGCGTCTTGTCGGCAAACGACTTGAATCCGAGGAGCTCGAGGGATTGGAGATGCATTGATGCGAGCGCGGCTGCTCTGGCGAGAATTTGCGCACAGCACAGGTGCAGAGGCAAGCGAAAACACTAAATGACGCGGGCGCAGTCGCTCCGCACCACCAGATATTGCGGTGCGGCTTAGGCGCGGCGCGGCATTACCAGCCGTACGCCATACACGGCTGAGCCCGCGAGCAGCACCGCACCCAACACCGCAAACTCATGTCGCGTCGCGTGCGCCAGGATCCAGATGATCAGCGCGATCGCAATGAACGGCAGGACTGTTGCGCCTGGAAAGGCAAACGGCTCTCCATCCGCGCGAACGTCGCTCTGAACGAGCCGCCATGCCGCAGCGCAGCACAGGATGTAAAGCAGCAGCGCGGCGACGTTCGCCATCACCGCAAGGCCTTCAAACGTCGAGCTGAGCGACAACGCGAATGCCAGCGCGCCGTAAACAATGATTGCTAGGTCGGGCGAGCGGAACCGCGGATGGACGTGCGCGAACCAGCGCGGCAGCACGCCGTCGCGGCCGAAGGCAAACAGCGTCCGCGGGGTGTTCAGTACGTCGCTCGTCACGTAGCCGAAAGACGAGATCGTCGCACCGACCAACAGCAGCACGCGCCCGAAGTTGCCGAGAAACGTGCCGGCGGATTCGGCGAGGGGCGAGAGCGTGTTATCGGCGAGACGGGCACCGCCGAGCGTGCCCTGCGCGACCAGTTGGATGAGAATGTAAATGATGGTGGTAATGCCGAGCGCGAGGTAGATCGCGCGTGGGACGGTTCGCGCCGGGTTGCGCACCTCACCGCTGGGAGTGAGCGAGCTTTCGATGCCGAAAAAGGCGAACATCAGAAGCAGGACGGAATCACCGAGTGCCTTGCCGTTGACGGTGGTGCTGAACGCCAGTGCTTCCGGTTTGATAAAAAAGATGCCGACGGCAACGAACAACAGAAGCGGCAGCACCTTGATCATCGCCACAAACGTCACCGCGCCGGCTCCAGCACGGACGCTGCGGACGTTAATCGCGACGAGCAACGCGTAGAGCACGAGCATCGCGAGCACGCGGCCGATGCCTGTGCCCAGCACCGGCGCAAACGCTGCGGCCGCGCCGACGAGCACGTTCATCACTGCCGAGACGCTGAGGATCGCGGTGGTGCAATTCATCAGGCCGGCGAGGAACCCGACATACCGTCCGAATGCGACCTCGACGTACGCGTAGAGCCCGCCGGTCATGGAGACGCGGCTGCCGGCAATTGCGAAGCAGGTGACGAAGATCGCCTGCGCAATCGCGCAGACGATGAACGCGACCGGCGCCGCGCCCCCGAGCATCTTCGCCATTGTCGCCGGCAGCACGAAGATGCTCGCACCGATCGTCGTGTTGACGATGTTTGCCGTCAGCGATGGGATGCCGATCGCGCGAATGAGTTTCGCATCGGGGTTCCGCGATTCGTCAGGCATTCGCGACACGTTGCCCGTCAATTCGAGCTAAGTCGAGGAACCCCGTCGCACATCGATGAATCGTCGGTCGCGTTCGCTCGACTTCGGCCGGATGACAATCGCGGTGACGCACACTACGCTGCACGCCATGCGCGCTTCACATCTCGAAGAGTATTACCAGTTTCTGCGTTTCCCGAGCGTTTCTACAGACGAGGCTTACGCCGAAAAGGTGACGGAATGCGCGCATTGGCTGGTCGAGAAGCTGAAATCGATCGGGCTCGAGGCGGAGCTGCACCCGACGCCCGGTCACCCGGTCGTCTGGGCGCGCAACAAACATCAGGCCGGCCGAAAGACGGTGATGATCTACGGCCATTACGATGTGCAGCCGCCCGACCCTTTGGAACTTTGGGATTCACCGCCATTCGATCCTGTCCTCAAGGATGGCTACGTCTTCGCCCGCGGCGCGACCGACAACAAAGGTCAGATCCTCGCGCACATTCTCGGCATCCAGGAGACGCTGGAGAAGGATGGCGAGCTTCCGGTGAACGTGCACCTCGTGATTGAAGGCGAGGAGGAAATCGGCAGCGGCAATCTCGGCAACTTTCTCTCGCAGAATCGCGACGCTTTGAAGTGCGACATCGCGCTTGTGTCCGACACCGGGATGATCGCGCGTGGCGTCCCCACGATGAGCTATGGCCTGCGCGGCGTCACCGCTTTGGAAATCAAGGTGACTGGCGCGCAGATGGATCTTCACTCGGGCATTTTCGGCGGAGCGGTTGCGAACCCGATCACGGTCCTCGCACGCATGCTCGCGACATTGCACGACGCGAACGGCCACGTCGCGATCGAGGGCTTCTATGACAAAGTGCGTCCGCTGGAGGATTGGGAGCGCGAGGCCTGGCGCAAGCTGCCGATCGATGCGGACGCGGAGATGTTAAAAGAAACGCGCGCGCCGGAGCTGGTCGGCGAGAAAGGTTACAGCACCGTCGAGCGAATCTGGGGACGACCGACGGCCGAAATCAACGGCATCGGCGGCGGTTACCAGGGCATGGGAACCAAAACGGTGATCGCCAGCCACGCAATGGCGAAGCTGACCTTCCGGCTCGTGCCGGATCAGGAAGGTGACGACATCATCAAGCTGGCGACGCGGCACTTCGAAAAGCATCTGCCGCCCGGCGTGACGATGGAGATCACGCCCGGCCATAGCGGCCCATGGTATCTCACTGATCCGCATTCGCCGTTCGGCGAAGCGGCGCAGCGCGCGTTGCGGAAAGCCTTCGAGAAAGATCCGGCGCTGATTCGCGAAGGCGGCAGCATCCCGATCGTTTCGCAATTCCGCAGCATACTCGGCGTGGAAACGCTGCTGCTCGGCCTTGCGCTGCCCGATTGTCGCGCGCATTCGCCGAACGAAAATTTCCCGCTCGAGAACTTCGACGCCGGCATCCGGTTGAACAAAGCCGTGCTGCAGGAAATCGCCGCGTGAGGCGCCGCTGCGCAGTCGCCGTTTTACTCTGCGCGGCGATCGCGCTTCCCGCGTTCAGCGCGGCGCGCGGCGAGGAGACGTTTGGCAGCGCGATCAAAAAGATTTTCAGCACGCCGACTCCGACGCCGTCGCGCAAAAAGAAAACCTCCTCGTCAAAATCAAAAACGAGCAAGTCGAGCCCGACACCGAGCCCATCGGTGACTCCAAAAAAGCGAAGCTCACCGAAACCGACGGAGACGCCCGAGCCGAGCGCCAGTGCGACATCTACTCCGAAACGGCGCAAAAAAGCCTCTCCGTCGCCGACTCGCACTCCGACTCCGAGCCCGTCGCCGGAAGAATCACCGACGCCAACGCCGTCGGCTTCGATTGCACCGCCGCCCGAAAAAAAGAAAGGTGCGCCCGCCACAGTCCCGCCGGAGCAGATCGTCGATTATTCGAGTTATCCGCCGCCGGTCCGGCGAATTGCCGATCTCTCGCTCGACCTGACCCGGCGCAATCTGGACTACAAGTACGGCTCGGCCGATCCGGCGAACGGCGGAATGGATTGCTCGGGATTCGTCTATTACGTGCTCACGCAAAACGGCGTCGGCGACGTGCCGCGCGATTCGAGTCAGCAGTATGTGTGGGTGCGAAAAGCGGGGACGTTCCGCGCCGTCAACAGTCGCAAGGACGATTCATTCGAGCTCGATGAATTGCAGCCGGGCGATCTGCTTTTTTGGACCGGCACCTACAGCATCGAGCGCGATCCGCCGATCACCCACGCGATGATCTATCTCGGCCGGGAGAAGGGGACCAACAAACGGATCATGGTCGGCGCGAGCGACGGCCGCACCTACAACGGCGAATCGCGTTTCGGTGTCAGCGTTTTCGATTTCAAAATCTCACAACCGCCACGCGACAACGACGCAAAACTCACGCCGCGCTTCATCGGGTATGGTCATATTCCCGGCCTGCACGATTGATCAGCGCAGGTGATGTCGCACGATCGCGGCGATCACGAGCAAGAGAAGCAGCATGATGACCGCGATCTGCTCCGATCGCGTCAGCACGAACACACCGAAGAAGCGTTTCACTTCGCGTAGCGAATCGGATCGGGCAGACCGGCGTCAGCAAAACCTTTCCGGCGGAGCAGACAGGAATCGCACTCGCCACACGCGGTGCCGTCCGGCCGCGGATCGTAGCAGCTGTGCGTGAGTGAAAGATCGACGCCGAGCCGAACTGCCTCACGCACGATGTCGGCCTTCGACATCCGGATCAGCGGCGCGTGCACTTTGACAGCGCCTCCCTCGACACCGCTTTTTGTCGCGACCGCGGCGAGTCTCTCGAAGGCGGCGAGAAACTCCGGTCGACAATCCGGATAGCCGCTGTAATCGATTGCGTTCACGCCGATGAAAATATCCGCGGCGCGAAGCACTTCCGCCCACGCCAGCGCGTAGGAGAGAAAGATCGTGTTCCGTGCCGGCACGTAAGTGATTGGAATGCCGCCGCCGAGTTGGTTCTTCGGCACGTCGAGATCGGCCGTCAGGGCCGAGCCGCCGAAAATGCGCAAATCAATCGCAGCGACGCAGTGCTCGCGCGCGCCGAGCGCCTCCGCGAGCCGCTTCGCGGCCTTGAGTTCGATGCGATGTCGCTGCCCATAATCGAACGAGAGCGCATAGCATTCGAAACGGTTGTCGCGCGCAATTGCCAGAGTGGTAGCCGAATCGAGTCCGCCGCTCAGCAGAACGACGGCACGATTCATCTGCGCGCGTCCGGATATTCAGCGCGGACGGTGAGCGCGATGCCGCCGCGCGGCGAGAATTCCGCCGTCACGCTCGCTTGGCGCGGCGAACACGCCGCAACAAAGTCATCGAGAATCCGATTCGTCACGGCCTCGTTGAACGCGCATTCGTTGCGGTACGATGCGAGGTAAAACTTCAGCGATTTCGTTTCGACGCAGAGCTTTGCCGGCACGTATTCGATTGTGACCTGAGCGAAATCCGTCTGGCCGGTGATCGGACAAAGCGAGGTGAAGTCCGCCGTCTCGAGGCGAATGCGATACGACCGTTTCGCGGGATTCGGAAATGTCTCCAGCTTCGCGTCCGCCGGCGATTTGGGCAGCTTGGATTCGCTGCGACCGAGCAGCGTGAGCTTGGGATCGCGCGCCATGGCGTCAGTCCGGCATCCGCAGCATCGGATTGTTCAACGCGCGCTCGCGGTCGCCGTTCTTGCCGTAGTTCCAGTAATCGACTTTCAGGTTGCGCTTCATCTTCAGGTGATTGCCGTCGGCCGCATTCCATTCGCGCAGCAGATACGGAAAGTTGCTGTCGAGCGCGAAGTGATCAGTGCCGCCGGCGTGCTGCACCGTGACGTCGATTTTTCGCTCAGTCGAAATGAACGAGATCTTCGCCGGCTTGAACTCGAAGCTGTCCTTTTTCGAGTTGATCGCGGTTTGCGCGAGCTGGACTTCGGTTTCGCCGCTCGGCTTTCGAAAATCGAAGGTGCGCACGCGCCACGGCAGCTCGTCATAAAACCAGACGTTGCCGGCCGGCATTGCCACGGGCTGGTTTCCTGCGCCCATTCCGTCCCAGTAGGTGCGGTATTCGTAGCTCATCACGTCGGCCGCGCGCCGCCCTTCCTTGTAAGTGTTACCGCAGCTGTCGTTACTTGTTAGGCTGAACTTGCAGAGCTGACCGCTATCCACGCGCCAGAAATTCGAGTGCATCTGCTGGCAGACGTAGAGGCCAGTCGGAACGTGAAGAATTTGATTCAGCTTCAGCACCGCGATCGCGTCCGGCCGCGGCGTTCCCTCGGGTTTGACGAACTGCTTTGGATCAAACGGCTCGCGGACAAGGATGTGGATCACCTCACATTGCCGCGGCTGGCCTTCACGCACGATCTGCGCGTCGTAGATGTTGAACTCGGCCTTGCCGTCTCCCCAGTAGCTGTTGTTCTGCAGCAGATCGTTTGTGACTTGCCCGCGGGCAGTAGTGATCAACAAAACCGAGGCCAGGCAAAGCGCCACTTTCACGGAAGCAAACGTTCAACGCTCAACGTCCAACCTTCAACGTCGAACTCAGAGCCAGCATTTCGATATTGGACGTTGAACGTTGGACGTTGGACGTTTGCGTCGATGAGTGACGCAACCGGCATAGCAAATCCGCAGGTCATCGACATGTTCGGCTTCGACCAGCGAACCGGCCACGTCCTGCTGGTGATGAACGAGTCGCGGCCGTGGACCGGCGGTGACGAGCAGTTGCACGAGCTGCAGGAGAAGTTCAACGCCTATGCGTCGTTCGCCCTCGACGGCGAAATGCTCGCGGCGCACCCAGAGCTCGCCGGCAAACCGGTGCGGATCGAGCTGCACGCCGATGCGATGCCGGACGAGCGTGCCGTCGGCTTACTGCAGCTGATTCGCGATCAGCTGGCACTGCAGGAGATCGCGGTCGAAGTTGTGGTGCGCGAAGCGGGCTGCTGCGGCGGCGATTGCAGCTGCGCGACCGGTCAATAGCGCAAGAACGAGACGACCGGCGTCGGCGCGAGCTTTTCGCGGCCGTGCAGAAACTCGAGCTCGATCAGGAACTGCGCCTCAAGCAATTCGCCGCCCATCTTTTTGATCAACGCCGCGGCCGATGCCGATGTGCCGCCGGTGGCGAGCAGATCATCGACCAGGATGATGCGTTCGCCGCGCTCAATCGCGTCGACGTGCATCTCCATTTCGGCTTCGCCATACTCGAGCGTGTAGGTCGCGCGCTCCACCTTGTAAGGCAGCTTGCCTCGCTTGCGGATCGGCACGAATCCCACGCCGAGCTCGTAGGCGACGGCGGAACCGAAGAGGAAGCCGCGCGCGTCGATGCCGACAATCTTGTCGATCTCTTTCCCGCGGCAGCGTTGCAAAAAAACATCGATTGAGGCGCGGAACAGCTCCGCATCCGCGAGGATCGGCGTGATGTCTTTAAACAT
>CADDYX010000055.1 GCA_902810735.1 Verrucomicrobiota bacterium
GGCCACGAGCGGCTCGATATTCTCCGCTTCGTTCAACGTCGGAATAACAACGGCAAACATTCGGGGGAGCGCGACGACGAAGAGACGAGCCGATGACGGGATTCGAACCCGTGACCTACGGTTTACGAA
Organism: Verrucomicrobiota bacterium; assembly: GCA_902810735.1. Lineage (GTDB taxonomy): Bacteria > Verrucomicrobiota > Verrucomicrobiia > Chthoniobacterales > UBA10450 > CADDYX01. The sequence continues at coordinate 130 of CADDYX010000055.1, forward strand.
ACCGTTGCTCTACCAGCTGAGCTACATCGGCGGGAAGCGGCGCAAGATTGCATTCGTCACTCCCTGAGACAAGCGCTACTCCGGCAGCACGAATGTCTCGCCGACTTCGCGTAGCGCGATCCGTTCCGGCTCGGCGCGTAATGCGCGCTCGAAGCGCTCGATCGGTTCGCGGAACGGCTCGAAGCTCAGGCGAAACGTCTGGTGATGAACGGGCAGAATGTAGCGGACGCGCGCCGCGTTGCACATCGCGACCACCTGCTCGGGCGTCGCGTGCGAACGAATCCATGGCTGGTATGCGCCGATCGACATGATCGCGAGCTCGTACGGCTTTTCGTCGGGCAAGTCAGCGAACGAATCGATCAACGCGGTGTCACCGCCGAAAATGATGCGCCGGCGATTTCGTTCGAGCACGTAGCCGTTGTAGCCGCGATAGGTGTCGTGGCGGAGGCGCGCGCCCCAGTGATTCACGCGAAACGCCCGCACTGTGAGCTCGCCGCGGGCAAAATCGAGCTGCCGCGATTCGCCCCAGCGCAGTTCTTCGATTCTTCGGAAGCGCATCCAGCGGAGGATGTCGGCTGTTCGACTGGCGGTTACGACGGCGGTGTTCTTTCCGAAACGATGCAGCGTCCGCGTGTCGAGGTGATCGAAATGCGCGTGCGACAGCAAAACGAGATCGACGGGCGGAAGTTTCCGCACCGGCAGAGCAGCGGCGGTCAATCGCTTTGGTCCGATTGTGAAACCGGGCAGCCGAATGCCGACGCGCGGGAACAGCGCCGGGTCAGTGAGAATTTTGACGCCGTAGAAGTTGATGAGCACGGTGGAATGGCCAAGCCACGCCGCAGTCACCCGCGCATCGTCCCACTCCTCCGGACGCGGAGTCGCGAAGGGTGGCGCGATCGGGCGCCGGCTTTCGATTGTCCACTCGCGAAACAGGTGCGCGAGCCAGCCGGGAGACATCCGGCGTTTCGCTCGACCCTGTTTTGCCATTCGAAAAACATACGCGGCGAACTGCCGCGCGGACGCCAGAGATCGCATGCGAGCTGCCGCAAGTTCGGCTAGAGAATCGCGGATCATGGATCGGCTGCGCGAAATTCTCGAGGTGAAGCGGCGGGAGATCGAGCGACTGCGCCCGAATCGTGCAGCTCTTCACCAACGAGCGCTGGCTCGAAATGACTTCCGCGGTTTCCGCTCGGCATTACGCCGCGGTGATGACGATTCACCGGCGCTGATTGCGGAGATCAAGAAAGCGTCGCCGTCAGCGGGTGTGATCGTGCAGGCGTTCGATCCGGTTTTGATCGCGAAGAACTACGCGCGCGCGGGCGCGGCCGCGATTTCGGTTCTAACTGACGAGCAGTTTTTCCAGGGGAGCATCGCTCATCTCAGCGCCGTGCGTGAAGTCGTGCCGCTGCCGCTTTTGCGCAAAGATTTCATGCTCGACGAGGTGCAGATCATCGAAGCGGCGGCGGCCGGCGCGGACGCGATCCTCTTGATCGTGGCGGCGTTATCGGATGAGCAGTTGAAGCAGCTGATGGAACTCGCGGCCACTTACCAGCTCGACGCGCTGGTGGAGGTGCACACGATGTCAGAACTGGATCGCGCGCTTGCGGTCGATGGCGAGATCATCGGGATTAACAATCGCGACCTGACGACGTTTCAGATCGATCTCGCGACGACCGAAACGCTGAGCGAGCAGGTTCCTGACGACGTGGTGCTGGTGAGCGAAAGCGGCATTCGCAGCGCCGACGATCTGGCGCGGGTGAAACGGTGTGGCGTCGACGCAGTGCTGATCGGCGAAGCGTTAATGCGTTCGCAGAATGGATCCGGCGAATCGCTCCTGTTGCCGAATCAAGACTAGCTCTGTGCTAAGCCGCCGATGGCGTGCCGCCGAGTAGCCGCTTTAGCGATGCCCAGATGCCGAAGCTGCCTGCATTTGCGGTCGGCCGCGCGACGAGGACCGGCACGTGGGCGCGGTTCACGATCTCGCGCGTGACATCTCCCATGATGTAGTGGCGCAGCGGACCGCGCGCGTGCGACGAACCGGTCACGATCATGTCGTGCTCGCCGGACGCCACTTCAGCAAAGATTTGATCGACTACGAGACCGTGGCGGATTCGAACGCGCACGGTGACGCCAAGCTGCTCGAGGTTCTTCTTCTGCGCCGCCAAATTGCGGCCGAGCTCGGATCCGGACGCGAGCAGCGTCTCGACATCTTCTTCGAGGCGGACGAGATCGGCGAAGATCGCGGGCGGCTCGGCCATGACATGCAACAGCGTAACGGAGGCGCCGATCGATGAGGCGACCTTGCCGGTCAGCTGCACCGCGTCTTCGATGTACTGTTTGCCGCCGGTGCAAACCACGATGCTCTTGAGCGTTTCCCGACCGCCGGTTGCGACGACGACCGGCACGGGAATCGCCTTGATCGCCTCGTAGGTGCGCTCGGCGCGCCAATGCAAGCCGCTGGTGCGTTTGCGCGGGGCGCCGATGACCGCGAGATCGTACGTCGCCGCGGCCGCTTGTTGAAACATCTGCGCGATGGGCTCGCCTTCGCGCACGACGATCTCCGGGTTAACTCCAATCGCGCGCAGGCCGGCCGCCTCGGAATCGAGCGCGGTGCGCAACGGTTGCTCATGGCCGGGCTTCTCGACGATTCCCAGCAACGTGGTGGAGGCGTGACAGGCCGCGGCCAGCAATCCGCCGAGCCGGGTCGGATTATCCGCCGGATCAGTGCCATCGCTGCAAATGAGAATGTTCATTCCGCGTTACAGCTTGTGACCGGTCAGGAGCGTGTAAGCCACGATCGCCGCCCCGATCAGCGGCAGCGGAACAAACGCGAGCCGGATTTTCGGCCCGGCGAAATATTGCGTCGCGATCGCGCCAATCTGCGCACCGATCGCCGCGCCCGTGTGCATGACGAGCGCGATCAGGATATCGACGTTGCCTTTCAATGCGTGCGAAAATGTTCCGTAGCTCGCCGAGATGACGATCTCAAATAGATCTGTCCCGACGGCGAGATGCGTCGGGATTCCAAGCACGTAGACGAGCATCGGCATGCGGATGTAGCCGGCGCCACCACCGAGAAAACCGCTGAACAACCCGCCAATGAAGGAAACGAGAATGATGGTCCACAACGAAATCGCCTTCACGCCGGAGGCGGGCAGCGCGATCATCGGCCAAAGTTTGATGCGCTGAATCGCGCGGGTGACGTGGCGGAACGAAGACTCATCACGTGCCGCGGTTTTCGCCGCTGTCGTGCGGCCTTTGCGCTGGCGCAGCGTCCGCCAGCTTTCCCACATCATGAACGCGGAAATGCTGACGTAAATCGCGATCGAGACGTAGCTGACGACGGTGTTCACGTTCCCGGCGCGCTTCAGCATCTGGATTAACTGCGCGCCCACTTCCGCTCCGCCAATCGTGCCGAAGGTCATGATGAAACCGAGACGAAGATCGACGTTTCCGAGCGCGCGGTGACGACGGGCCGCGATCACGGATTTGCCTACGATGTGCGCCAGGTCGGTGCCGACGGCAAAGTGCCAGTCGAGCCCGACGGCGCGCAAGGCGGGTCCCGCGATGAAGCTGCCGCCGACGCCAAAAAATCCGCCGAGTACGCCAATGATAAATCCGACGATGACGAGGTAGACCGGGCTGATCTCCACACCGGAGATCGGAAAAAACATCGCAATCATGCGGTGCGGCGGCGGAGCACGCGCAGGAGCAGCGAAGTGACTCCGTCGAGCGCAAGCGCCTGCCCGATGACCAGCGCGAGAGCGACTCCGGCATACGCGATCGGGTGCGTTTTCATCAGGCCACCGAGCCAGTCGCCGAGCAGATGCAGGACGAGCAGAAAATAAACGACCACGAGCACCGCGTAGACCGGCAATTCGACCAGAAGGGCCCGCACTGTTTTGGATGCTTCCTTTTTCAAAACGCCTCCCGCGGTATCACACACTGCTTCGCCGCTGCACTCCAAGCTGGTTGCGCGAAACACGGACTGCGCGTCAAAATTCAATTGCGCCAGAGGTGTTTCTTTCTAATCTGCCCGTCTGGTTTTCGAGGCGAGAATATGGCCGATGTCGCAAACAAATATCCCGAGAACGTAGAGGGAAAATTCTACGTCGATGAGCAATGCATCGACTGCGATCTCTGCCGCGAGACCGCGCCCGCCAACTTCAAGCGCAACGACGACGGCGGTCACTCGTTCGTCTACAAGCAGCCGGAATCGCCCGAGGAAGAAGGCCTCTGCAAAGAGGCGATGGAAGGTTGCCCGGTCGAAGCGATCGGGAGCGACGGAGCATAGCGATCGCCGCGCTCGCGGCGCGTAAATGAAGACAGCGCCTGTCGCGCTGACGATTGCCGGCTCCGACAGCAGTGCCGGCGCCGGAATCCAAGCCGACCTGAAAACGTTTAGCGCCTTTGGCGTCTACGGCTTGTCGGCTGTGACGTGCGTTGTCGCCGAAACGCCCGGTCACGTTTCCGGAATTCACGCGGTCTCCGCATCGGCTGTTCGCGATCAAATCGATGTGCTGCTCGCGAATTTCCCGGTCGCCGCGGCCAAAACTGGTCTACTGCATTCGGCCGAAAACGTTGTCGCCGTCGCAAAATCGCTCCGCGATCTTGCGGCACGGACTGGACACCGGCTGGCGCTCGTTATCGATCCGGTGATGGTGGCCACAAGCGGCGATCCGCTTCTGAATCGCGATGCAGTCGACGCTTACGAGCGAGAGCTGTTTCCGCTCGCGGCGCTCGTCACACCGAATCTCGACGAGGCGGCGAAGTTGCTCGACGCGCGGATCGACGACGTGACTGCGATGCGCAGCGCCGGTCAGCAACTGGTGCAGAAATATCGCGTGCCGTTTCTGCTCAAAGGCGGGCATCTCGCGGCCGATACCGCGACGGACCTTCTCTTCGCAGAGGATGCCGTTTTCGAATTCAACGCCACTTTCACACGCGGCATTGCGACACACGGAACGGGGTGCACCTACTCGGCGGCGATTGCGGCCGGGCTGGCGCGCGGTGATTCGCTGCGAGCGGCGATAGCGTCGGCGAAAAATTACGTCACGCGCACGATCGCGCAGCATTTCAGCTGGCCGTCACCGGACGGCCGCGAGATTCACGCGCTGAATCACTCAGCCGCGCGCGACGATCGCTAGCTGCTGGATCGCGAGCCGGTCGGATTTTCCCAGCGCCGGTGTTCCATCGCCTCCGCCGCCGCAGCCGTCTCCGCCTCTTTTTTGCTCCGACCGCGGCCTTCCCCGAGCGACATCCCTTCCCACACCGCGCGGACGACAAACTCTTTCGCGTGTTCAGGCCCGCTTTGAGAAACGAGCTCGTAAGCAGGGCTGACTGGCGAGATCGCCTGCAGCACTTCCTGGAGCTGACCTTTTGGGTTCACGTCGACAGGCTCTTGCGCGATCTCCGCGAGATCACCAGCCGCCTGGCGCAACACAAACGTCCGCACCGTCGGCAAATCGCTGTCGAGATAAATCGCGCCGATCAGCGCCTCGAATGCGTCGGCCAGAGTTGACGCGCGGCGACGGCCGCCAGTCGCCTCCTCTCCGCGACCCATCATCATGAAAGCGCCCAGATCGAGCGCCTGCGCATGCGCCTTGAGCGCGTCGCGCGAAACGAGGCGCGAGCGCAGTTTTGTCAATTGCCCTTCGGCGTCGCTTGGGAACTGCGCGTAAAGCTGTTCAGTCATGATCAGCTGGAGCACGGCGTCGCCGAGGAACTCGAGCCGCTGATTGTCGAAATGATGCCTCTGGTTCTCATGTCCGACACTCGGATGCGTGAGCGCTTCGTCGAGCAGGAGACCGTTTCGAAAACGATAACCAATCCGCTCCTCGAGCGGGCCCAGATCCCGCTGCAGGTCTGTTGTTGCTGGGCGTCTGTTGCGCGGCACTTCAGCGATGTTGATAAACCGAAATCGACGTGACCACATCGAGTGCGCGTTGCAGCACCGGATCGCGGAGGTTGGACTTGTCGTTTCCATGCGCACGCCGCTGAGCTTCGAGCGCATCGAGCTCCGGATTTTTCCCCGCGATCAGCGCCGCTTCGTTCATGTGCGGCCGCTCGGTTTCGACCACGAATGTCGCCATGCCCTTCTCGCGGCTTTGCTGAAAAATTTCGCGCTTTTCCGCGGCCGGCATATCGACCGGCAGATCAGGCGCGATCCCTTCCGGAAAGATCGAGCGCTTCTCCGGCAACGCGGGCTCCGCCACGGCGAGCCGCAAGGTTCGGCCGCCGCCAACTTTAAAATCCGAATACTCGACAGCCCGGCCGGCAGAGTGCGCGCCGATGATGAGTGCTTTCGCTTCCGTGCGTAGAACAGCTGCCAGCACTTCCGATGCGCCGCTCGTGTCGCCGTCCGTCAGCACGATTACAAGTCCAGTGAATGCCGGGTCGCGATCGGCTGTGAAGGTGCGCTCCTGGCGCGCAACCGGTCTGCGGAGCGAGAAAAGCATTTTGCCTTTCGGCACGAATCGTTTCGCAAATTCGGCCGCAGTTTCAAAATCCGTCGAGGTTCCGCTGGCCCGCAGGTCCAGAATAACGGCATCGATTCGGTCTGCGCTAAAGCTCTGCAGCGCTTTGTTCAATGCGTCGAGGTTTGCGCGCACCACATCGCCAACTCGGACGTATCCGACATGGCCGGCGATGACCTCATTGTATAACGGCGCTGGCGGCGGCTTGGACGCAGCAGCATCGTCGCCGATCAATTCGGCGCCGCGGCCGAGCCGGTGCAGCACGCCTTCGAGTTTCGCGCGTTCGATCTCAGCGTCGCCGACCGCATTCGGGTCGACGTAGTTGTCCTTCAGGATTTGCAACGCCTGCTGCACGTCGGCCGGGCTCATCGTCTCGATCGGCGAACGCGGTCCAGCCGTCGGAGCGGGCGAGACGGGCTGCTGCGCTCGCGCTCCAGCCGCAAAACACAAGAACATTGAAAGCCCAACTTTGGCCAAACTGCGCATCAGTCGGCAGCGAGGTTAGTCGCAACTGTCGGCAGAGCAATATCGCGCCGGAATTGTTGTCCTTCGAACGAAATGCAATCGACCGCCGCGTAGGCTTTCCCGCGAGCCGCGGCAGCGTCATCCGCACAGGCCGTCACCGCCAGGACGCGACCGCCGGCTGTGACGATACGGCCGTTCTGCCGACGAGTGCCGGCGTGAAAGACGTGCACGTCCGGCAACGCACCAGCCTCCGCGAGTCCACTGATTTCCTTTCCGCTCTCGTATTTGTCCGGGTAACCAGCCGACGCGAGCACAACGGTGACGGCGACACGCTGGTCCCACTGCGGTTCGATTTCGGCCAGCCGTCCGTCAATGGTTGCTTCGAGGAATTCGAGCAAATCGGAGCGCAAACGCGGCAGAATTACCTGCGTCTCTGGATCACCGAAGCGGCAGTTGAACTCGAGCACCTGCGCGCCTGTTGGCGTGATCATAAGGCCTGGAAATAACAGGCCGCGGAAGCGTACGCCCTCGGTTGCCAATTCATCGAGGAGTGGCCGCATCACGCGTGTGCCGAAGTGCGTTTGCAGTTCCGGCGTCCACGTATCGGCCGGGCTCACTGCGCCCATGCCTCCGGTGTTTGGCCCGAGATCACCGTCAAACGCGCGTTTGTGATCGCGCGCGCTGGCCAGCATTACGAATTCGCTGCCGCTGACCAGCGCGTGCAGCGAGCATTCGGTTCCGCGCAAAAATTCCTCAATCACGATTCGTCGACCGGCCTCCTTGAAAGCGCGCTGCGTCATCATCGCGTCGATCGCGCGAACGGCGTCATCGCGCGTGCTGGCGATGATCACCCCTTTGCCCAGCGCCAGCCCGTCGGCTTTCACGACGAGCGGGAACTGCGCGCGCTCGCAAAATCGACGCGCGGCATCGATGTCGTCGAACGTCCCGGCATCCGCAGTCGGAATACCTCGCCGCTGCATAAGCTGCTTGGCGTAAATTTTCGATGATTCCAGCCGTGCTGCCGATTTGTTCGGCCCGAAAATCCGGAGACCGTCGGCCTCGAATGCGTCGACGATCCCGGCCGCCAGCGGGTCGTCAGGCCCAACCACTGTGAGGTCAACGGCGTTCTCCTTTGCAAAACTGCGTAGCGCCGGAATGTCGTTTGCCGCGATCTTCACATTATCGGCAGGCTCTTCAGTGCCCGCATTTCCGGGCGCGCAGAATAGCCTGTCGACAGCGGAAGAGAGCTTGAGCTTCCATGCCAGCGCATGTTCACGCCCACCGCCACCGACGATCAGGACCTTCACAGCAGGTCACTAGACATTTCCCGCCAACGCGCGTCCATCGCGTTGTGTCGTGGCCGCGGCAGCTCGACACCGCGAAATGGTTGCAGCTATGCTGCACGTCGATGCGCTGCGCAATCTTCAGCTGCCTGTGCGCAATCGTCGCGTGCCTCCCTGTCGCCGCTGGAGAAGACCTCTCGTCGCACATCGTCGGCGACTCGCGGAGTGGACCAGTCATGCACGCGGTGAGATACGCACCGGCGCCGCGTCTGCCGGACGCGGCAATCCGACAACGCCTCACCGGCACCGGCGTTTACGCGATCGACGTCGATGCTGGTGGCCAGATCGGAGATGTGCGGGTGGTGCGGAGTGCGGGGCACAAGATCCTTGATGACGCGGCGGTCGAGGCGTTGCGCAAATGGATCTTCCGGCCGCGGACGGTTTATAAGCTGACGCTCTCGATCACGTTTACCGGTGACTCAACGACCGTCGGGCGGCCGCAGTGACGTTTCGCAGCGAAAGCTTCCGAATTTCTGCGCACAGACAGACGCGCAAGAAACCTCGCAAACTCGATAGCTAAGGCCGTTAAACATTGAAAGGAAAAAGTCTTGACACTTTTGGCGTTTTTTAAGGTGGTAGGCGGCTCTTCAAAATCCAACACAATGAAAAAAACAATCCTCGTAGCTGCGATCGCATTTGGCGTCGCACGCGCCGGCTTTGGCAGCCAGGCTGATGACACGACCGTGAACATTGCCGGACAGGCAGCCGGCGCGACACCGTTCATCAGCAAAGTCACACTGAACGTAAGCGACCTGAGTGCGCTGCAGCGCGTGCAGTTCAGGATCCAGTCCAAAGGCGCGTCCGTCGTTAGGCCGTTCTCTGCGATTTACAGCAAGCAGTACCTCGCCAATCACGACAATGTCGACCAGGCGGGCGGCAAAGTAACCGTGCCGGTGTTTGGCCTTTACGACGGGTTTAACAACACCGTCACGCTGACCTATTTCTTCAGCGACGGCTCGAGCAAATCGGCGACCCTGCACATCACCACGCAGCCGTTCGATATCACGCCATGTCCGTTCGACACGCCGGCTGTCCTCAAGGCACGCACCAACAACACGGGCCTAAGTTACGACTATTTTGTGGTCGCGAGCCAGTGCAACAACAACTCGCCCACGATCCTCGACACCGACGGCGCTGTGCGCTGGGTCGGCACCGCAGGTGTCAAGACGAGCACGACCACGTTTTACGACAACGCCATCTACATTCATGATGGCCCGAAGCTCCTGCGCAACGACTTCGACGGCAGCGTCACGCTCGTAGCCGATCTGACCGGCCAGGAGGTAGTCGACATCCACCACAATATGGACGCCGGGCGCGACGGTCTCATTCTCGAGGTCGATACACAGACTTATCTCGAGAGCGAGCTAATGGAAGTGAATGCGCGGAGCGGCGAGGTGTTGAACCACTGGGACTTCGGCAAAATCATCAGCGATGCGATGCGCGCGAAAGGCGAGGATCCCTCCACCTTTGTTAAGCCGGCTAACGGCGACTACAGCTTCTCTTCGCCGGGCGACTGGTTCCACAACAACGCGCACTGGTATCGGAAAAAAGACGACTCACTGCTCGTCTCCAGCCGCGAGAATTTCATCATCACGGTCGATTACGACACGCACGACATTAAGTGGATCTTCGGCGACCGCAGCAAGGATTGGTTCGTGAATCACCCGTCGCTGCAACAGTTCGCGATTACCCCCGGCCCGGACACGCAGGGTCCAGACGGCGAGCATGCGATTTCGATCACGGATAACGACCAGCTGCTCCTGTTTGATAACGGCCAGCAGAGTCAGCATCACAATCCGCCGGGACCGAATCGCGCCAGCGCCGCGCGCCGGTATGCGTTCGATCTGCCGCACGATACGATCACGCAGGTCTGGCAGTATCCGAATCCTGCGGACATCTTTAGCCCATTCTGCAGCAGCATTTACGAGGATGATCCGTATAACTATCTCGTCGACTATGCTGTCTTAGGCGGAGTCGGCGCGAACTCACTCGCGGAAATCTACGGATTGGACGCGGATGGTAAGAAAGTGTTCGACTACCAGTATCCGTCACCCGCTACCTGCGGCGTAGCCTACCGGTCCATCCCGATCCACCTCGAGCGGCTGGTCTTCGAGGCGAACACGGCGATCAACGTCCAGTCCAGCAACCTGCAACTGGCGAACATCTCGTCCCGTGTCTACGTGCGGGGCGGCGACGATGTCGCGATTGCCGGATTCATCATTCGCGGCAATGAGCCGAAGCACGTGGTGATCCGCGCGCTCGGGCCGAGCCTGCCATTCCCATCATCCGATGTGATCAACGATCCTACGTTGCAGCTGTTTGACGCGAACGGCACGTTGATTGAGAGGAACAACAATTATGGCGACGGTCCGCGCGTTGACGCAATTCGCGCTGCCGGACTCATCCCGAAGGACAACCGTGAATCCGCCATCGAGCGCGAGCTGGCGCCGGGCAAGTACACCGCGTTCGTTCAGGGGCTCAACAAATCGGCTGGCCTGGCGTTGATCGAAGTTTATGACACGTCGCCGGCAACCGATTCGAAGCTTGGGAACATCTCCACCCGGGCGTTTGTCGGAACCGACGAGAAGGTGCTGATCGGCGGCGTGATCGTGGCCGGCTCATTCCCGAAAAACGTGCTCTTCCGGGCAATCGGCCCAGAGCTGACGGCGCGCGGCGTTCACAATGCGCTGCAGAACCCGACACTCGGCCTGTTCAACGTGAACGGCGCGATGATCGCAAGTAACGACGACTGGGGGTCGGCGCCGAACGCGGGGCAGATCACCGCATCGGGGCTTGCGCCTACAGATCCGCGCGAAGCGGCCATCCTGAAGCCGCTCACCGCCGGCAAGTACACGGCGATCGTCCGCGGCAAAGCCGAAAGCACTGGCACGGCTCTGGTCGAGGCATTCCAGCTAGAGAAATAAACTGACGCAGGAAACCTGCTGATAGGATTGGAATTCGGAGCGCCGGTTGCGGAGCAGCAACCGGCGCTTCTGTTCCCGAGACCGAGATACCTGATTGGTGATCGGCTATTCGATCAAACCGAAGTAGGAACAACGTGAAGAAGATTATCCTATGCCAGCTCGCCGTCATGCTGCTGGCGTGCAAGATGCAGGCGGCGCAGGCTGACCAGACGGATGTCAGGGTTGTAAGCCAAACCGCGGGCGCGACGCCATTTATCAGCCTGCTGACGGTCGGTGCAAACGATGTCGACGCGCTGAGGCGGGTTCAATTCACCGTGCTGCCTAAACCGCGGTCAGTCACGCGGCCTCTCTCATCTGTATACACGATGGCATACCTCGATGGCCGCGGTTACGTCCACAAATCGGCGGGCGAATTCGTGCTGCCGGTTTTTGGCCTTTACTCCGGTTTCGAGAACACCGTGTCGCTGAACTACTTCTTCAGCGATGGATCGGTCAAGACGGAGACGATCAAGATCGCGACCGCCGCTTTCGAGCACGTCTGTGACTTTGACTCACCAAAGGTGTTCCAGGCCCGGACCAGAAACACCGAATTGAGCTTCGATTACATGATCGTCGGCACCGCCTGCACCAATCACTGCCCGATCATCCTCGATACCGACGGCGCGGTTCGGTGGGTTGGGACAGTTGGCTCATCAAACCACGCGATGCGCCTCTATGATAACGCTGTTTATCAGCCGCACGGCACCCAGTTATTTCGGAACGAGCTGGACGGCACCGTTACGTTGCTGGCTGATTACAGGAGCCGCGGCGTCACCGGTTTTCACCATAACATCGATATCGGACGTGAAGGCCTGATCGTCGACGTCGATACCGACAAATACGTCGAATCGGTCAACCTCGAGGTCGATCCCGAAGGTAACGTGCTCCGTAGCTGGGCGATCGGGGACATTATTAGCGCCGCGATGCGCAACGGCGGCGACGATCCTTCCCAATTCGTAAAGACTGCAAAGGGCCGATATGACTTCGAGGCGCCGGAGGATTGGTTTCACAATAACTCCACCACCTACCGAAAGGCCGACGACACTCTGCTCGTCTCGAGCCGCGAGAACTTTGTCATCGCACTGGATTACGACACAAAGCAGCTGAAGTGGATTTTTGGCGACAAAAGCAAGCAATGGTACCAGTTCCCGTCGCTGCAGCGATTCGCGCTGCAACCCGGTCCCGATACGCTTCCGCCTGACGGACAGCACGCACTCTCGATCGCGAGTGACGGCAATCTGCTGCTCTTGGATAATGGCCGGCAGAGCGAACACCATTCACCGCGCGGGCCAAACCGCTACAGCGCCGCGCGCAAGTATTCGCTCGATCTCACTGCAAAGGTAGCGACGCAGGTCTGGCAGTATCCGGAGAATTCGCAAATTTTCACGCCGGTTTGCAGCAGCATTTACGAAGATCAGCCGCTTAACTATCTCGTCGATTACTCAGTTGTAGGTGGCTTTAGCGGCAGCGAATACGCGGAGCTCATTGGCCTCACGCCATCAGGTCAAAAGGTGTTCGACTATGGCTATCGGACCTACGCCTGCGAAGATGCTTACCGCGCGCTGCCGGTCCACCTGGAACGCGTCGTTTACGATCTGGCGCAGCCAGTTAACGCGAATTCGAAAAATCTGCGGCTCGCGAACGTGTCGGCGAGATGTTCGCTCCAAGGCGGCGACGATGTCGCGATCGCCGGCTTCATCATCACGGGCAATCAGTCGAAACACGTCATCGTCCGTGCGCTCGGACCTAGCCTGCCGCTGCCGATTTCGTCGGTGGTAAACGATCCGACGCTGGAGCTCCACGACGCCGCCGGCAACCTGATCGAATTCAACAATAACTGGACCACCGGGCCGCGGGTGGACGCGATCCGAGCCGCTGGGCTGGACCCTCACGACGAACGTGAGTCTGCGATTGAGCGCGAGCTTGCGCCGGGCAAATACACGGCCATCGTTCGCGGTCTGAACCGGGCCGCAGGCATTAGCCTCCTCGAGGTCTACGACACAACGCCGGACACCGACTCGAAGCTCGGCAACATCTCCGCGCGCTCGTTCGTCTCGTCCAACGACAAAGTGCTGATCGGCGGCGTGATCGTGCGCGGATCCTTTCCGAAGCAGGTGCTGTTTCGAGCGGTTGGGCCGAGCCTGCATGACGCGGGCGTGGCTAACGCGCTCGGCGATCCGACGCTCGCTCTTTACAACGCCGACGGCGCCATGATCAGCTCGAACGACAACTGGCAGGAGGCTCCGAACGCCAACCGAATTCAGGCGAGCGGCCTCGCTCCGACAAAACCGGCAGAGGCCGTGATTCTCATCCCGCTAAATGCCGGGAACTACACGGCGACAGTTCGCAGCGCGCACGAAGGCTCCGCCGGCACCGCTCTCGTCGAAGCTTACCAACTCGACTGATCGGCAGGCGCACCGACGCGCCGCAGCGAATGCCGGCCTGTGATGCCGCGGCGCAACTCAGATGCTCCGCTACAGTTGAATTGGCGATGTTGAGTCCCTTGCCTGCCGCGGCTTGGAGCTACGAGCACGCAGCGCACCTCCTCAGCCGCGCCGGCTTTGGCGGAACACCGGAAGACATCGTCGCGGCGCAGAAGCAGGGGCTCGGCGAAACCGTCAAGCGGCTGCTCGACTTGCCACCCGAGGCGACGGAGATCGAGGGACCGGACTGGACGCGTACGATTGTGCCGCGGCGGATCGAACATCGCAGGCTCTTCCGCACCAGCGGGATGCCGAACGCTGAGAACGAGCGTTTCAAGCACATCCACGAGCGCAACATGACCGAGCTGCGCGGCTGGTTACTCCAGCGGCTGCTCACGTCCGGCTCTCCGCTGCTCGAGAAGATGACGCTGTTCTGGCACGGCCACTTCACCACCAGCTTCGCCAAGTCGCACGACACCGATCGCATTTGGCTCCAGTACCTCAAGCTGCGGCGCAACGCGCTCGGGAGTTTCGTTGCGCTCGCCAAGACGATCTCACGCGACGCCGCGATGCTCGTTTATCTCGACCTGCAGGAAAGCAGCAAAGCGCATCCGAACGAAAACTGGGCGCGCGAATTGATGGAACTCTTCACGATCGGGATCGGCAATTATACCGAGAACGACGTGCGCGAAGCGGCCCGCGCCTTTACCGGCTATCGAATTCGGGTGCCCGATCAGCAATTCGACTTCGTCCGCGCTGAGCACGACGACGGGCCGAAAACCTTTCTAGGCAAAACGGGTCGGTGGAACGGGGACGACATCATCGATATCCTGGCGCAGCAGCCCGCTTGCTCGCGTTTCCTCGCTAATAAGCTGTGGAAGTTTTTCGCGCAGGACAAGGCGCCGTCACAGATCGTCGACGCGGTTGCTTCAAGCATTCGTACGCACAATTTCGAGATGCGTCCCGTGCTGCGGGAGATGTTCACGGCCGCCGATTTTTATTCCGATGCGGCGATGCGGACGCAGATCAAGAGCCCGATCCAGTTCGTTGTGCAAACGGCGAAGGTGCTCGGGGCAGAATTGCCGCCCGCGCCGCTGGCCGAAAACGCATTCCGGCAAATGGGCCAGATCCCGTTTGCGCCGCCAAACGTGAAAGGCTGGGACGGAGGCAAAGCGTGGATCAGCACGTCGACGCTCCTGTTCCGCTACAATTTCGCGAAATACCTGATCGAAGGTGATGCCATGCTACCGGGCGCGCGAAAACCGCCGCAGCCAAACGCGCCCGTTCGCGAGCCGATTGCCGTGACGAAGCTGGCGCCCACGGAATTAAGAGAGAACCCGGCCGAGCTGGTGACGTCGCTTTACCGTCGCCTGTTTGGCGTCGCGCCTCAGGAGAACCAACGCGCTGTTCTTGTGCAATTCGTCGAGAAGCGTCGTCCGGATACGAGCGACGCCGTCATCCGCGAGCTCCTTCACCTGATGACCAGCACGCCTGAGTTTCAGCTCACCTAACGACGATCATGGACACCACTCTGCAGACGCGTCGCCAGTTTCTCCGCACCTCCGCACTCGGCGCTGCCGCTGCCTGGACGCTCCCGGTGTTCCTCGAAAAGACGTTTTTCGCGCTGGATGCGATGGCAGCGGAAGCAAGCACACAGGCGACGACCGGCAAAGACGGAACGATCCTCGTGGTGCTGCAAATGGCCGGCGGTAACGACGGGCTGAACATGGTTGTGCCCTATGCGGACGACGCCTATTACCGCGTGCGGCCGAGGTTGGGATTGCACACCGACAAGGTGCTGAAGTTAAACAGCTACTGCGGCCTGAACGCCAACCTGAAGGGCCTCAAATCGATCTTCGACGATGGAAATCTGGCGGTCGTTCAAGG
>CADDYX010000056.1 GCA_902810735.1 Verrucomicrobiota bacterium
GCTGGCCGTCGAATCGGAAAAGAATCGGGCGCAACGCCGCCGGGCCGAAGCCGCGCTCGCCACCCGCAGCGCGGAACTGGAGCGCTCCGCTCGTTTCTCCGCCGATGCATCGCATCAACTCAAGACGCCGGTGACCGTGCTGCGCGCAGGTCTCGAGTCGCTGTTGTCGCGCGAAGGCTTCAACGCCGAAACCTACGACGAATTCTCGGCGCTCCTTCACCAGACATATCGCCTCACCGGCGTGATCGAAGACCTGCTGCTCCTCTCGCGCATGGACGCGGGCCGGCTGCAGCTTGAATTTACGACGGTAAACCTCACTCGACTGATCGAGGAGTGGCTCGACGACTTCAGCGCGATTCCTGACGAGTTCGACCTCAAGGTTGATGTCCAGGTGCCCCACGATTTGCACGTCGTCGGCGAGAAACGTTACACGACACTGATCGTCCAGAATCTGCTCGAGAATGCGCGGAAGTACAACCGGCCGGGCGGGCGAATTCAAGTCGCGGCGGAGGTACGCGAGCGGCAGGTCGTGCTCACGATCGGCAACACCGGGCGGGGAATTTCACCCGCCAGCCAGGAGCACATCTTCGAGCGGTTTCATCGTGGCGCCGCGGGCGGGGACGTGCCGGGCCACGGTCTTGGCCTCAACCTTGCGCGCGAGCTGGCGCGGCTCCACGGCGGCGATCTTCATCTCGCATCATCAGTCGACGACTGGACCGAATTCGAGGTCTGTTTTCAAACGGCGGGCATTCTCGACGAGACGGCGCCAGCATGAAACGCCCACTGCTCCTTCTCATTCTGATCGCGAGCTGCGGAACGTGCATTCGTGCGCAGGATTTATTCGAGCGGCTTGACCGCGCCTTGACCTTTTCTGCTCTCGATAACGACGTGCGCGCGCGCGTCAGCGGGACGCTCGACCTGGAGCTGTACGCATTTGGCCAGCCGGCGCCGGGCCTGATCAATGCAGATGGCAGCGCCCTGTTTAACCCGCGGCTGAGTCTCTTCCTCGACGCGCAGCTCGGCAACGTGATCTACGCCTTCGCGCAGACGCGTTTCGACCGCGGCTTTGACCCAACCGACCACGGCGCGCAGCTCAGGCTCGACGAGTACGCGGTGCGAGTGACGCCGTGGCAGGATGGCCGCTTTACGTTGCAGGCCGGAAAGTTCGCCACTGTCGTTGGTCGCTGGGTGCAGCGGCATCTCTCGTGGGACAATCCTTTCATCACCGCGCCCCTTCCGTACGAATACGTGACCGCGATCTCCGATGTTGAAGTGCCGGACTATGGCTATGCGTTCGTGCGCCACCTCGATTCGAAGTACGAGTACAACCCGCTGATTTGGGGGCCGAGCTACGCAAGCGGCGCGTCGGTGAGCGGTAGTGTCGGCGAGGTCGACTACGCGGCTGAGCTCAAGAATACAGCGCTGACGTCGCGACCCGCATCGTGGAACCTGACCGAAGTCGGGCTGGACCACCCCACGGTAAGCGGTCGGGTCGGCTATCGGCCGAGCGAGATGTGGAACTTTGGCGTCTCGGCGAGTCGCGGCAGTTATTTGCGTAGCGAAGCTGAATCGGAACTGCCGGCAGGCCGCAGCTTGTCCGATTACCACCAGCTGCTGGTCGGGCAGGATGCATCGTTCGAATGGCATCATTTGCAGGTTTGGGCGGAAGTTTACGAGGCGCGCTTCGAAGTGCCGAGCGTCGGCAACGCGGATACGCTGGCGTACTTTGTCGAGGCAAAATACAAATTCGCTCCACAGTTGTTCGCCGCAGTGCGCTGGAACCAGCAGTTCTTCGGCGACGTGCCGGATGGTTACGGCGGGAGCCGGTCTTGGGGCGGCGATGTGTCGCGCATCGATATCGCG
This sequence comes from Verrucomicrobiota bacterium, assembly GCA_902810735.1. Classification (GTDB taxonomy): domain Bacteria; phylum Verrucomicrobiota; class Verrucomicrobiia; order Chthoniobacterales; family UBA10450; genus CADDYX01. The sequence continues at coordinate 1,864 of CADDYX010000056.1, forward strand.
GCGACCTATCGTTTCAGCGCAAACGCACAGCTCAAGCTGCAATATAATTTTCAACACGAGAGCAGCCCTCCGCGCGAGTCGCAGCACCTCTTCGCGGCACAATTGACGGTGCGCTTCTAGCCTCGCGCTTGTTTACGAGACGCTAAGCTCTCGCATCCTTGGCTTGCAGTACGCGCTTTGAAGCCAGCCGTTCGCGGTCCGCGCCGGAGCTGATCTGCGTTACGGGGTGAGGAACAGCTTGCCTGTGTAAGGGTCCTTCACCGCGACTCCGCTCGGCACGCCGCGAACGTCCACGAATCCGGCGTTTGGAGCGTAAGGGCTCGTGACGAGCCCCTTCCGCTCGACCACCGGCTGTGCGTACGGCAAATCGGCGCGGCTGCTCAGACTGCTGGCCGGCACCGTCAGCGCACGGCGAATTTCGATGGCCGGCGTCCGCTCAGCCGTCGTCACGGTCGGCTGGCTCGCAACTGATGGCACAGCGCTCGCCTGCGGAGTAGTGGCTTGCGTGCCGGCGGCAGGGGATGCGGCGGCACCGGGGCGCGTCGCGGTAGTGTTCGCGGCGTCCGAGCGTTTACGCGATTGCTGCCGCGGTTTGTCCTGCCGCGAATTCTGGTTCGCCTTATGCACCGATTTGCCAAGCCGCTGGAAGAAATCGACCACTGGATCGGCGTTGGCGTTCTGCGCCATAACGAGCACGAGAAGAAGGACGGCGGTGTGAAGGGGAGGACGGCGCATTCGGGCTAACATAAAAAATTCTGACGCTGTGGCATGGAGTAAATTCATACTCGCGGCCAGCCGGCGACACTCATCAGGTAAAGATTAGTTTCAAACCAGCAATCGTTAGCACGACCGCCAGCAGTCGTTTGATTATCACGTGCGAAAACGCGCGGCTTCCCAAGTACGACCCGGCGGTGCCGGCGACGATCACGACCGCGACAAACCACATCGCGAATGCCGGAAAACGGCTCGTGCTGCCGATGTTGCCAGCTAATCCGGCGATGGAGTTCACCAGGATAAAGATCGCGGAAACCGCGGCGGCCGTTTTCGTCCGCGCCCAGCGCATCAACAGCAGCAGAGGCGTCAGGAAAATTCCGCCGCCGGTGCCAGTCAGTCCGGCAAGGAACCCGAGCGCTCCACCGGCAGATATTGCGACGAACCGTGACGGTTCCGCCCGCACGTCATCCATTGCCGGCCGGACAAAGAATCGCGCCGCGGAAAACAGCAGCACCAAGCCGACGAGAATTTTGAACAGGTGCGCCGGCAGATTGAGCCAGCCGCCGACGAAGGCGAGTGGAATCGAGAGCACGGCAAACGGCCAGAACAGTCGCCACGAAAAATGGCCTGCCCGCCAGAACTGAAATGCCGCGATGGAAGCGACGCAGATATTCAGCACCAGCGCTGTCGGTTTGATTACGGCTGGCGCGAGACCAAACAGCGACATCGCCGCGATGTAGCCGGAGGCACCCGCGTGCCCGACTGCCGAATAGAGAAACGCCACGACGGCAATTCCGGCAGCCAGCCAATACAGCTGTTGGTCCGGCATCTCCGCTGGTTACGAACGCAGACGCGGCCGCATGCCGGTAAGATGATCGACCGCTTCGGCGATTGCCGGCGCGATCAGCGGCAGGCATTCGGCGATGGCGCTCGGGCGGCCGGGCAGGTTGACGATCAACGACGTGCCGCGTATGCCCGCGACTGCGCGGGACAGGATCGCGGTTGGTACTTTTTCGTAGCTGCGCATTCGCATTAATTCGCCGAATCCGGGCAGCTCTTTCTCAATCACCGCGCGCGTCGCTTCGGGCGTGACGTCGCGTGCAGCGGGTCCTGTTCCGCCGGTCGTGATGACGAGCGGGCAGTGTTCTTCGTCACAAAACCTGCGAAGCGCCTGCTCAATCAGCGCGCGCTCGTCCGGGAACACTGCGCGCTGCCACTCGACCTGCTCTTCAAACAGAGCTTCCACCACGCGCTCGATCTCCGGGCCGCTCTCGTCCGCGTACACCTTGCCGGCCGCGCGATCGCTCAACGTGACGCGCGCGATCTTCACTTCTTCGATTTCTCGAGCAGGCGCACCGATTCGATCGTCATTTGTTTGTCGACCGCTTTGCACATGTCATAGATCGTAAGCGCGGCGGCGGCGACTGCGGTGAGCGCTTCCATCTCGACGCCGGTTTTGCCGATCGTCTCCACGGTTGCGCGGATCTGCACCGCGTCGTGCGCGATTTTCAAGTCAACCTCGACGACGTGAATCGGCAGCGGATGGCAGAGCGGAATCAGCTCGGACGTGCGCTTCGCCGCCTGGATCGCTGCGATCCGCGCGACCGCGAACACATCACCTTTTGGAACTTTGCCGTCGCGCAGCAGCTTCAAGGTCGCAGCACCGCAGCGCACCGCGCCTTCGGCAATCGCGCGCCGCGCCTGGTCCGGCTTGCGCGCGACGTTCACCATCTGCGCTTCGCCTTTTGCGGTGAGGTGCGACAAGCGGCGTTTCATTCGTGGCAGAGGACAAACCTCACCTGCTCGGCGGCGGAAAAGCCAGCGCAACCGGCGGGAACCGGCAATAACGCATTCGCGCCGACGACCGACGCGATATCGCCCGAGCTGGTGAAACGGAGCGGCCGAACCCGCCACGCCGCGTCAGCCACTTCAGCAATCGCGGGCAAATATGTGTCGCGGCGGTTTGGCTTCTGCGCGAAATCGGTTTGCAATTCGCCGCGCAATTCGCGCCGCTCCGGATCGACGCCGCTCCACGCGCCCAGCAGCGGCGCGATGAACAGATGCAGAATCACCCAGTGCGAGACCGGATTTCCCGGGATCGCAAACGCGACCGCCTGATCGCGAACGAAAAGTTTCAAAGGCTTGCCCGGCCGCAGATTGACGCTCTCGAATTGCATTTTGAATCCGGCATGCTCGAGCATCGGAACTGCGAAATCGTAATCGCCCACGCTGGCGCCGCCCGAGACGAGCAGCAAATCGAACTCTGCGCCGCACGAGTCGATTGCCTGCTTCGCTTCATCGAGCGAGTCGCAAAGCCGTTGCTGGTGAATCAAGAAAGCGCCGTGCGCGGCCGCGAAGCTCGCCACCAAGCTCGAGTTCGAATCGCGGAGCTGCGTGCCGGTTGGTGTTACGGTGCGATCGACCAGCTCGTTGCCGGTGACGAAGTGAACAACGCGCGCTGCTCGCGTGACCAGCGGTTGCGTCACACCACAACTGGCGAGCGCCGCCAGCTCAGCTGAACGCAGTCTGCTGCCGGCCGGAACAACAACGTCGCCGCGCCGGCAGTTTTCGCCTTTGCGGCGAATGTTCGATTCGGGCGAGACGGAATTGATTCGCACGCAGCCGGCCTCGATCGAGACATCCTCCTGCATCGCGACGTAATCGGCGCCTTCGGGAACCTGAGCGCCGGTGAAGATGCGTGCGCATTCGCCTGGCCGAGTCGACGGCAACTCGGTCGTGCCCGGCTGAATTTCGCCTGCCAGATTTAACGCCTGTTCAGCGTCAGCCCGTCGCAGCGCGTAACCGTCAACCGCCGAGCAATCGAAGCGCGGCGAATCGGCGTCCGCATGCGCCGGCTCCCGCAGAATTCTGCCCCGCGCGTCGGGCAGCGCGATCATCTCCGCGGGCAAAGGCGACGCCTGCGCGAGGATTAGCTCGCGGGCTCGCTCAACGCTGATGTTCTTTTCCAAATCGGCACGTCTCTCTTCAGCCGGTTCATGAATTCGGCAATGAACGAAATCGCCTCCTGTCGGTGGGGCGCTGCGACGCAAACTGCGATCGACGGTTCGCCCGCCGGCACGAATCCGATGCGGTGCGTCACAGACACCGCGCGGCACGGGAACTGGTCGAGCAGCTCGCGCGCGATCTGCTCGATCTGACGCTGCGCCATCGGCTGATATGCTTCGTAAAAGAGACCTTCGATCTGTTGTCCGTTTTCCTCGGCGCGCACCACGCCGCGAAACTCGAGCACCGCACCGCAATCGGACCGGTTCGCGGACAGCTGCGCGACGATGGGCGCTTCGGTGATCTCGACTGCGACGCGCGGATGCATTCGATCAACCGCCGGACACCGGCGGCAACAGCGCGATCTCATCGCCGGGTTCGAACTGTTCGTCCGGCGCGCTGAACGCGGCGTTCCGTGCGAGCCGCGTCGAGCTGCGGAACTTCTCGATGCCGGGAAACCGCTCGTTCAACGCATGCCACAGCTCGTCCGGTCGGATCGCGCGGTCGATCGGGAGCTCAGAGTCAGCGCGGCCGGTGAAATCGCGGATCTGGGCGAAGAACAGCACTCTCATTTCAGTGCGAGATCAGCCGGCTGGTTCATATTCCGAAAATATTGCTCCTCTTCCGGCGCGATCGCGACAGTGCGCAACAGACTCTGTGCGATCAGCTCGCGAATGAGCGGCTGGAGCGCGTAATCACCACGGCGGATTGCCGCCTCAAAAACATCGCGCGCCTCGCGTGGATAGATCGCCGCCAGCGGTTCGAAGCCGCTGTGCGCATTCGGCACCACTCCGCTGCTCGCGCCGAGCAGTCGGCAAAGCGCTTTCAAATAGGTTGCGGGCACGAGCGGCAGATCGATCGCGAGCACGAGCAAATACGGCGATTCACACTTTTCCAGAACGCTCGCAATGCCGCTGACCGGGCCATGTGAGTCGCCGCTGTCGATCACCAGCTGCACGTCCGCGGGTCGCCAGCGCGGATCGCTTCGCGCGGAGATGAAGATCGTTCGCGGCGCGAGCACTCGCAATTTTTCCAACTGCCATTCCCATAACACGTGGCCGTTCCATTGCAGCGTCGCCTTGTCGGTGCCCATGCGACGCGATTCACCACCGGCAAGCAGCACGGCAGAAAACTCCTTCACGCGGCAACGATCGACGGCACAGTGACGCGGAGCTCGCCGCCGCTCACAATTCGCGCACGCAAACCGCCGCGACCGCGGAGGAATTTCTCCGCGCCGGGTGCGAACGCCTGGTCCATCCAGTAGCACGGCCGGCATTCTTCGATTCCGCGAAGCCGCACTCCATCGACTTCAAACTCGCTGCCGATCAGCGTATTCAAATCAACGCCACGCGTGATCGCATTTCGCCGCAGGACCGATGGCGTTTTGTCGTAGACGCCGAATTGCTCGCAGAGCGCGCGGTAGACTTCGTCAGCGAAAAAGGTGATCTGTCCTTTGTAATCGTTGCGGTAATCGAAGAACCGATCGCCGCGAATCCCATGGCCGGCGACGCATTCAATCGAGTCGAGTTCGATCGTCGGGTGTTCGTCGGCCGCGCGGCCGTGATGGCCGAAGTAATTATGCGCCGGCGAAATGTAGAGGTGCAAAATCTCCACGCGGCGAATTATAGCGCGCCGTGAAAACGTCACCAGACGGGATTGGCGCCGGCAGCATCGTGCGGCGAAAGCCGGATGGTGCATTCGAATGCGTAACAGACGAAGTCGCGATCGAGGAGCCGCTCGAGATTCGACTGGGCAATCAGTCTCTCGCAATCACCATGCGAACGCCGGGCAATGACGAAGAACTCGCCGCCGGCTTCCTGCTCAGCGAAGCTGTGATCCGCTCACGCGCCGATCTGCGCGAAATCCGACAGGTCGCGCCAAACGCTGTGGAGATCAGCGCAAATATCCAAGTAGATACCGGCGCGCTGCAGCGCTTCGGCACGATTTCGTCGAGCTGCGGTTTGTGTGGCAAAACGAACGTCGATTCAATCCGGCAGCAATTTCCGGTGGTTCAGTCGGACGCGAAAATCACAGCCGAGCAATTGCTCGCAATGCCGGCGCGATTACGCAACGCGCAGGGAAATTTCGATCGCACCGGCGGATTGCACGCCGCCGCGGTGTTCGACCTAACGAGTGATCACGCAATCGTCCGAGAAGACGTGGGACGGCATAACGCGGTCGACAAGGTCGTTGGTCGCGCGTTATTCGACGACCTTTTGCCGCTCGACAATCACGCGTTGACGGTCAGCGGACGTGCGTCGCTCGAGATCATCCAGAAAGCGCTCGCGGCTGGCGTGCCGATCGTCGCCGCAGTTTCCGCTCCGTCATCGTTTGCGATCAACTTCGCGCGCGAAAGCGGCATCACGCTTGTGGGTTTTCTCCGGCCGCCGACGTTCAACGTTTACTCACACGTCGAGCGGCTGAACACCGTTTAGCCGGGCGTGAGCAGCTCGCGTGCAGCGTCTTCTGCATCGGCGGACGGCGCGACGCTGATGACGACGAATTTGCTCGTCGGCGTGTTCGATCGCTCGGCGACGCTGTTGATCGGCACGAGCACGTTACCTTCCGGGAAGTAGGTCGCTGTGCAGCCGCGCGCGATCGGATACGGCGCAACTTGGAAGTGTTTCGCGTGCCGTTGTTCGTCGCCGCCGAAGTAGCTGGTCAGATCGACGAACTGGCCCTGCTGCAGTCCGGCAGCTTTGACGTCTTCCGGATTCATGAAAATCACGCGACGACCGTTGTAGATGCCGCGGTAGCGATCGTTCAGGCCGTAGATGTGCGTGTTGAACTGATCGTGCGACCGAATCGTCATCATGATGAAACGGCCGGGCGGCAGCTCGTTGCGCGGAACTCCATGAATCGTGAAGAGCGCCTTGCCAATCTTGTTGTTGAACCGGCGGTGATCGCGCGCGTCGTTGGGCAAATAAAAAATATCTTCGCGAATCCGCTCATTGAACCGTTCGAAGCCGGGGATGACATGGTCGATGTGGTTGCGAATGCGATCGTAATCGCCCACCAGCGATTCCCAATCGACAGTGCTGCGTGCGCCAAGAGTCGCGCATGCAATCCCGGCGATGATCGCCGGCTCGCTACGCAGTTTGTCGGCCGCCGGCTCGAGCACGCCGCGTGACGGATTGATGATTCCCATCGAGTCCTCCACCGTGACGAACTGCTCGCCGCTCGCTTGCCGATCGATTTCTGATCGTCCGAGACACGGCAGAATCAGCGCAATCTCGCCGGTGATCAGATGTGCGCGATTCAGCTTCGTCGCGACGTGAACGGTCAGACGGCATTTCTGCAACGCAGCGGCAGTGAACTCGGTGTCCGGAGTTGCGGAAAGAAAGTTGCCGCCCATCGCGACGAATGCGCGGATTTCGCCGCGATGCATCGCCTTGATCGTCTCGACCGTGTCGGCGCCGTGGTCGCGCGGCGGCGCGAATTGAAATTCGGCGCCGAGTTTTTCCAGGAACGAATCATTCATCCGCTCCCAGATGCCCATCGTGCGATCACCCTGCACGTTTGAGTGCCCGCGCACCGGACACGGTCCCGCACCCGGCCGGCCGATGTTCCCGCCGAGCAGGAGGAAATTCATGATCTCCTGGATCGTCGCGACCGCATTCCTGTGCTGGGTCAGGCCCATCGCCCAGCAGACGATGATCCGTTTCGACTTGATCGCGATCTCCGCCGCGGCGCGGATTTGATCGCGCGTCACTCCGCTGCTCACGAGAATGTCGTCCCAGCTCGTCGCCTCGAGATCGCGGATGAAGTCATCGAAGCCAGCGGTGTGATTCTCGATGAACTCGCGATCGAAAACGCTGCCTGGATTCGCGCGTTCTGCGGCGAGCATCTCTTTCATCATCCCTTTGAAAACCGCGACGTCGCCGTTGATCCGGACCGGCAGCCAGAGATCGCTCAACTGCATTCCGCGACCGAACAGAACTCCCGGCACGCGGAGCGGATTCTTCAGGTCCTGCGGGTTCTTGAACCGGAAATTACCGACCTCCGGCATCGGATTGATCGAGACGATCTTCGCGCCGTGCAGTTCTTTCGCGCGTTGCAGCGTGCCGAGCATCCGCGGGTGATTCGTTCCCGGATTCTGACCAACGATGAAGATCGCGTCCGCGTCGTCGAAATCCGACAACTTCACGCAACCTTTGCCGATCCCGATCACCTCGCTTAACGCCGCGCCGCTCGATTCGTGGCACATGTTCGAGCAATCCGGCAGGTTGTTCGTCCCGAACTGCCGCACGAAAAGCTGGTAGAGAAACGCGGCTTCGTTGCTCGTCCGGCCGCTGGTGTAAAACGAGGCGGCGTCCGGCGTTGGCAGCGCGTTCAGCTCGCGTCCGATCAAAGCGAAAGCGTCGTCCCACGAGATCGGCTCGTAATGATCCGCGCCTTCACGTTTGACGACCGGCTCTGTCAGTCTGCCCTGCTGGCCAAGCCACAAATCGCTCCGCGCGCGCAGATCGCCTAACGAATGGTCGCGAAAAAATTGCGCGGTGATGCGCTTCTTGGTCGCTTCATCAGCCACCGCTTTCGCGCCGTTCTCGCAAAACTCCGCGACGTTGCGTTCGTCATCCGGGCTCGGCCAGGCGCAGCTCTGGCAATCGAATCCGTCCTTCTTGTTGACCGCCAGCAGAGTTCGCGTCCCGCGGATCGGACCCATCTCGCGAATCGCGAAGCGCACGGTCTCGGCTACAGCCGGCAATCCGGCAGCGGTTTCGTAGCGCTCGCTCAGTTCAGCGGGGTCGCCTTCGATCGGCGGTTGCGCGCCCGAAACGTGCTCCCGTTCCGCGGATTCCGCGGCAGCGCTCGTCGGCGTTCCTTCGCCGATCTCGGTCGGCTTTTGCGAGATTGTCTTTAGCCGCTCGTCGTCCCCAGCCACATGAGAACTATGCTGCGTTTACGGTCGCGCGCACGCGGTGCAAACCGGTCGCGCCATCCGGCACCTGATCGCGAAACTCGCTGATCTGTTGCTCGCCGTCGTTATCGTATGCACGCACGACTACCTGCGATTCGCCGGCCTCGTCCGGCATCCACTGGTAGCGCCACAAGCTCCACGAAATGTCGGTGCCGGGCTGATGAATTTCCGCTTCGTCCCACGTATCGCCGTCGTCGGTGCTGATCTCGACTTTCGAAACGCCGTTGTCGCCGCTGAACGCCATGCCGCGCAGCTCGTGCGTTTTTCCGACGACGAACGCTTCCGCGAAGTGATCGCCCCAGACCTGCGGCGCATCGATTCGCGAATGGATCGGGATTTCATCGCCTTGGCGCGCCCAACCTTGCTCGCGATAAAAGCCGTATTTGCCGCGCAACCTCGAATCCGAGTCTTCGAGCAGCTCGATGCGCGTCAGCCATTTCGGACTTTTCTCGCCGTACAATCCCGGCACGATCAACCGCAGCGGGAATCCGTGTTCCTGCGGCAACGGCTCACCATTCATTTCGTAAGCGACGAGCGTGGTCGGCTCGGTCGCTTTATCGAAACGAAACATCTCGTAATAGCCGTCGGCTGCGTGAAACAGCACGGCGGCGACGTGCGGCTTTGGTTTCACTTGTTCGAGCAGCGTCGGAAGCGGCACGCCTTTCCAGACCGCGTTTGAACACAGCCCGCTGCCGACTCCGTACGAAATGCAGAGCAGCGTCGTCTCCTGTTCCACCGACGGTAGCGCGGCGATCTCCGCGAATGTCCACGCGCGTGGCTGCTCCACCGCGCCGATGATGTCCAGCCGCCACGAATCGCGCGCCACCAGCGGATCGACGAGATTTTTCGAGACCTGATAGAACTGGTCGTTAGGCGTGATTTTTTGAACGCCGGGACCGCCGTACTGCCGCCCGTCGTACAGAAACGTGCCGATCTGAAAGAGGCGCCGCAGCATGCTGCCAAATGCGAGGGACATTCCCGCTCCGATCGCAACCGCGATGAAACGCCGGCGCCCGGCGTCACGCCGCGCTGGAGATCGCGAAGTTGTCAGCAGCGAATGAAACCAGACGATCGCCGCGCCGCACATACCGAATGAAATCAGCATCTCGAGTGCGGCGACTACACGCGCGGTGGCGGGCGGCAGGCCGGCGTAGTTGGTCAGCGTTTGCGGCCAGAGCAGCGCAAACATCACAATGGTGACAACAAGCACGCCGACCGCGACAAACCGCCAGTCGCGCTGTTTCTCGCGGCGCGATACATGCCACGCGTAAACGACGCCGCCGACCGCTGCGACCACGAGTTGCCCGCCGATCGCGCCGTAAACTCCACGCAACTTCAGCGGCGTGTAACCGCCCGCTTTCACAAGCGACCCGATAAAGAACTCGACCGTCAGCTTCGGAAAAACGCGGTCGAAGATCAGCTCGGTCGGCGTTGGCCAGCCGAACGCGAGACGCAGCGCGGCCATCGTGCAAAGCATCGCGATTCCGGCGAGCAGCCCTGAGCAAATCCCAACGACGAGGACGCGCAGAAATCGTCGTTCCCGCGCCGCATCAGAGAGTGCAACGCTGCTCACGGCACGCTAGAATGGCGACGTTGAGCAAGCATTGTAAAGTCACCTTTCCGCAGGATTTCTGAGATGATCGACAACAGCCAGCGCAACATCGATTACCTGCGCATTTCGATCACGGATCGGTGCAACGAGCGCTGCCTCTATTGCATGCCGGACGGATTTCACGCTTGGAAAGAGCGCGAAGAGATCCTCAGTTATGAAGAGATTATCGAGGTCGTTCGAGTGGCTGTGCGCCTCGGTTTTCGCAAATTCCGCGTGACTGGAGGAGAGCCACTCGTCAGACGCGACGTCGTCGAGTTCATCGCGCGCCTGATCGGCACGCCGGGCGTCGAACACGTCGGTTTATCGACGAACGCGACGCGGCTCCGCGGGCTGGCAACCGATCTGGCACGCGCGGGTCTGCGCCACGCGAACGTCAGCCTTGATGCGATCGATCCCGAAATTTACCGGCGCGTTACCGGCGGCCGCGTTCAGGAGGTGATTGATGGGATCGATGCCGCATTACGTGCTGGCATTTCGCGCATCAAATTGAATGCGGTGCTGATGCGCGGCGTGAACGAGGAGCAGTTGTGGCCGCTAATTGATTTCGCCGCCGAACGCCAGCTGCCGATCCGTTTCATCGAGCTGATGCCGGTCACGTTCACGGAAGTGTTGAACGACACGAACTTTTTCCCGATCGCGGAAGCGAAGCGACTGATTGCCGAACGAACGCTGCTCATCCCCGAGACGGCACAGCTCGGCTTCGGCCCTGCGACGTACTACCGGGCGCCGGAGCTCGGCATCTCCGTCGGCTTCATCGGTGCGATGACGAATCTCCATTTCTGCGACACGTGCACGAAGATGCGCCTGACGGCGGACGGCAAAATCCGCCCGTGTCTCGGCAATCACGAAGAAGTGGATTTGCAGCCGGCGCTGCGCCCGCATTTGAATGTGCGGTTCATCGAAGAGCTGTTCGTTGAAGCGCTTCGTCGCAAACCTGCCGAGCACAGTTTTCGCGATCAATATCAGCCGGGTCGCGTGATGACGGCGATCGGTGGCTAGCAGTGAAATCAACGCGAGTCTCCGCGGCGTTGATCGGATTACTCGCGACCGTCGCGTTCGCGCGCGGCGCCGATTACCTCGTCTATGTCACGAACGAGCGGTCCGGCGACGTCAGCGTGATTGACGGAAACACGAATGCGGTCACGGCGACGGTTCCCGCGGGGAAGCGGCCGCGCGGCATCCACGTTTCGCCCGACGGACGGCGCGTGTTCGTGATGCTGAGCGGCTCGCCGCGAATGGCACCCGGCGTGGATGAGAATCGCGCGCCGGCTGATAAGTCGGCCGATGGCATTGGCGTGATCGACGCTGCGGCGCGCAAGCTGATCGACAAATGGCACGCCGGTTCGGACCCGGAGCAATTTGCTATCAGCAAAGATGGCGCGCTGGCATTCATCGCAAACGAAGACGACGCGAGTATGTCGGTCGTCGACCTAACGAACGGTCAAACGCGCGGCAAAGTGAAAGTGTCGGAAGAACCGGAAGGCGTCGGTGTGAATCCGGCGAACGGCGACGTCTACGTCACCTGTGAGGAAAAGGGCGAAGTGTTCGTCATTTCGCCGGACGAACAGCGCGTACTTGAAAAGATCGACGTCGGCGCAAGACCTCGCTCGGTCGCGTTTTTGCCGGACGGTTCCCGCGCGTTTGTGGCGTGCGAAAACGGCGGCTACGTCGCGGTGATTGACGCAAAAACGCGCAAGCTGCTGACGAAAATTCAACTCGCGCAAGGCTCGCTCCCGATGGGCACCGTCATCTCGCCTGACGGCAAGGAACTCTACGTCACGACCGGGCGCGGTAACGCCGTCGCGGTGATCGAAACAACGAACAACAAAGTAGACGCGATGATTCCGGTCGGCGGACGGGCGTGGGGAATTGCGCTCAGTCCCGACGGCTCGACGCTTTACACCGCGAATGGCGCAAGCAATGACGTCTCGGTTGTTGACGTGAAAGCGCGCAAAGAACTCACGCGCATTAAAGTTGGCGATGGACCGTGGGGCGTCGCGATCGCGCCGAAGTTGTAGCGTACGCTGTCATCAGCGGATTCGCTCAGTGCGGTAAGACAGCGCACGCTGCAGTCTTATTTGAAGCAGTAAAGAAACGCGGCGATGTCACGCGCATCATCGTCGGTCACGCCCATTTCCGGCATTGCGGTGTCGTTGTGGATCTGCCGCGGATGCTGGATGAAATGGATCATGTTTGCGGGCGTGTTATCCAGATTTCCGGCGAGATAACTCCGACTCGCCATTTTGATCAGCGGCGGACCAACGAGCGCTTCCGATGAGATGCCGTCGATCGTATGGCACGAAATGCAGCCGTAATGCCGGATCGCGGATTTGCCGTGATCGGGATCGCCGCCGGTGAGATCGGCTGCCCATCGCTTTGTCGCTTTGCTTGGCCCACATGCCGCGAGACAACAGGCTAGCAACAAAAGCGGGGCGCGTTTCATGTTTGCAGCTCCGCTAGCGCAACGCCCGCGCGCGTTTCGGATTCGCGCATCCAGCCGACGAAGAGCGCCAGCGCGGCGACGATGTAAACGAGCGCCGCCGGGATCCACATGATCAAACCGCCGAGCTGTTGGTCTTCGAGCGGCGTAAGTCCCCACGACGCGGTGGTCTCGTCATAAATCGGATACCAGACGCTGCGCGTAAACGTGAGCAGCGCGCCGAGTAATCCGCTGTGCAGCGCCGTGGTGAACATGTAGAGAATCGCGACGCCGAAGCCGATCGCGCGTTGTCGACCGTGAACGATCGACCACCAGAAGAGCAGGGCGGAGAAGAAAAAGCTCGCGTGCTGGAGCGCGTGCACCCATTCGTTTCCGATTGTCGCGTCGAACAGGAACGGTACGTGCCAGCTCCAGAGCACGATCGCGTTGATCACCCATGCGACGAACGGCGCGGTGATCGTGCTCCAGATCCGCCGCCACGCGCGCGTTCTTGACCACGCGTTGAGTTCGCGCGCGGCGGATTTCGGCAGCGCCCAGAGAAACGGAATCATCGGCCGGCCGAGCACGAGCAGCGGCGCGGCGACGAGCATCAGCAGCTCGTGTTGCG
>CADDYX010000057.1 GCA_902810735.1 Verrucomicrobiota bacterium
CCGGGTTCGCACCGGAAACGTTTGAGCGTCCGCACGGCTGGAAGGAGGCATTCCATCCGGACGATCGCGACCGTGTGGTTGCGGACTGGCGCAAAGCCGTCGCGAGCGGGCAGGAATTTTACAGCCGTTACCGCGTCGCGCGCAAAGACGGCGCCTGGCGGGACATGGTCGGCCGCGCGGTGCCGGTGCGGAATGACGACGGCTCGGTTCGGGAATGGTTTGGCATCGATGTTGACGTGACCGAGCAGAAAGCGGCGAACAAAGCGCTGCGTCTGCAGGCGCATATCCTGAACAGCACCGGTGATGCGGTGATTGCTACCGATCGCGTCGGCAAGGTTATCTACGTCAACCGCGCCGCGGAGAATCTTTACGGCTGGAGCGCCGCCGAGGTGATCGGCCGCGACATTGTCGAGATCACAGCGCCGGACGAGTCGATGCAGAAGGAAATCATCGCGCAGTTGAGAACCGGCGGCGTCTGGTCAGGCGAGGTGGTTCTGAGACGCAAAGACGGGACAGTTTTCCCGGCGTTCGTCAGCACGAATGCGGTGGTCGACGAACACGGCCAGGTGTCGGCAATGGTCGGTATTTCGCGCGACATCTCGCCGCAGAAGCAGGCTCAACAAGAGCTGCTGACGCGCAACGCACAATTAGAGGAAGCACAGGCGCTTGCCGAAATGGGAAGCTGGGAATGGGACGCGGAGCGCGACCAGCTGCATTGGTCGAACGAGACTTACCGCATCTTTGGGATTCCGGCCGGCGCGCCGCTTACCCAGATGAGCTTCCTCTCGTCCGTGCACCCGGAAGATTCCGAAGGTGTGAAAGCCGCTGTGACCGGCGCGCTCACCGGCACGCACGTTTACGACGAGGTTTTTCGGATTGTCAGCGGGACCGGACAAACACGCACGATCCATTCGCGGGGGCGCGTGGTGCGGGATGCGAATGGCCGTCCGCTTCGGATGTTCGGAATGATCCAGGACGTCACCGTCCAGAAGGAGACGGAGTTGACACTCAACCGCCAACGCGAGGAGTTACGCGCGCTCGCCAAACAAACCAACCGAGTGCGCGAACAGGAAGCGATTCGCATCTCGCGCGAGCTGCACGACGAGCTCGGCCAGGCGCTGACTGGATTGACGTTCGATGTCGCGGATGTCCAGCGCCGGATCGCGAGCGTTTCAGCGAATGGCGAAGCCGACGTGGTCGAGGCGAAGCTGCAGCAAATTAACCAGCGGTTGCATGATACGATCGAAACAACGCGACGCATCTGTACCGAGTTGCGGCCGGCGATGCTCGATCAGCTCGGTCTGGCGGCAGCGATCGAGTGGCAAACGAAAGAGTTCGAAGCGCGCACCGGCATCCTTTGCGATCTCGCCCTGCCCGCCAACGATCCGCCAGTCGACCAAGACGCAGCGACGGCGGCGTTCCGCATTTTTCAGGAGTTGCTCACGAACATCGCGCGACATTCCAAAGCGACCGAAGCGCACGTACAACTCGCCATCACTGCGGGCGAGCTGACGTTGAGTGTCTCCGATAACGGAAGCGGGATCGCATCGGCGGAGATTTACGAACCATCCGGGCTTGGCCTCGTCGGCGCACGCGAGCGGGCGGAGGCGGCCGGCGGCCGAATCGAGATAACGGCGCGGAAAAATCGCGGCACAACAACGGTTCTGACACTGCCGGTAAAGGAGCGCCGCAATGGCCAGACGTAAGCTCGCGGTGCTGCTCGCCGATGATCACGCGATTGTGCGTGCCGGCGTGCGTCAATTGCTCTCCACCGAATACGACGCGGCAGTGACCGAGGCGGGCACTGCGCAAGACGCGCTGAACGCCGCGCGACAGGCAAAATTCGATCTGGTGCTACTCGATATCAGCATGCCGGGTCGCAGCGGGATCGATATCGTGCGTGAGCTGCGCGCCGCCCAACGTGACACAGCGATCCTGATCCTGAGCATGCATGGCGAACAACAGTTTGCGGTGCGCGCATTGCGCGCGGGTGCTGACGGTTATCTCACGAAATCGAGCGTGTCGCCCGAATTGATCAAAGCGGTCGAGCAGGTTCTCAGTGGCAGGCGTTACGTCAGCGAAGAGCTCGCACAGCAACTTGCGACCGCCGTGGCCTCGGGCGAGCGCGAGTCGGGAACCGAAGCGCTCTCGCCGCGGGAATTCGAAGTCCTGCGATTGATCGCTGACGGCAAGAGCGGGAAAGAGATCGCAGCGGAGCTTTCGCTGAGCTTCAAAACGATCAGCACCTACCGCACGCGACTGCTGGAGAAACTCGGGATGCACAGCAACGCCGAGCTCGCGCGCTACGCGGCGCGCGAAGGAGTCGTGCAGGAGGCGGACGACGCGGTGTAGGAGCAGTCCTACGTCGGGTCGAGGCGGTCGGCTACGTACTAATCCGACCTGCCGTAGTAGCACATCCCAGCAGAACCGCTGTAACAAACCATTCGTGCACGCGCTCGGATGCCACACTTCGCCAGAAAATTTACAACATCGTCCGTCCGCCTCCGCTTTCGCCGCGAGCCGGATGAACACGCGCGTTCTGATCGCTGACGATCACGCCGTCGTCCGCGAAGGAGCGCGCCGCTTGCTCGCCGACGAGGAGGACATAGAAGTCTGCGCGATCGCGGAGACCGGACGCGAAGCGCTCCTGAAAGCGCGCCGGCTGAAGCCGAACGTTGCCGTGCTCGACCTGCACATACCCGACGCCGATGGCTATGAAGTCGTGCATCAGATGCGCGAGACATTGCCCAAAACTGCGCTGGTTGTCTTCACGCCGGATCACTCCGAACAGGTGATCGACAAGCTCTTCCAGCTGGGCGTGAAAAGTTTTATCCGCAAATCAGAAGCGTCGAAGCTGCTGGTCTCGGCCGTCCGATCTGCCGGCCAGCAGAAAACGTTTTTCACGCCGGAAGTTTCCGACATTCTCTTTTCACGATACGTGAATGGCACGGCCGGCCGCCGCCGACCGCCGGCCAGAGAGCTGACGAAGCGCGAGCACCAAACGCTCCGCCTGATTGCTGAAGGGAGATCGAGCAAGCAGATTGCGAGTGAGCTGCGGATCAGCATTCGCACCGTCGAGTCACACCGCGGCGCGCTGATGCGGAAGCTGCGGCTGACGACGATCGCCGATGTGGTGCGCTACGCGATCCGCAACGGGGTGATCGAACCGTAGCGAAGCCGTTTGCCCAGACGCGCGCCGCGAGCCGCGCTACCCCGCTTGGATTCGAACCAAGAATAACGCCTCCAAAGGGCGCTGTGTTACCGTTACACCACGGGGTAAATGCGGGTCGCGTTAGCACAGTTAAAACGCGGCTGCGGATTAGCAAATTCCCCGGCGCGGCGTATGTTGCCGGCTCAGTTTATGAACCAGCTGGAGATCAAAGAGCTCTACGTCTCGATTGGCGAGAACGAGATCATCCGCGGCCTCAGTCTCGCGGTGCCGCGCGGCGAAGTGCATGCGATCATGGGGCCGAACGGCTCCGGCAAAAGCACGCTCGCGAAGGTTCTCGCCGGTCACCCCGACTACACCGTCACGGGCGGCGAAGTCCTGATCGACGGCCAGGACATTCGCGAACTCGAGCCCGACGAGCGGGCGCGCAAAGGCCTCTTCATGGCTTTCCAATACCCGAGTGAAATTCCCGGTGTGACGATCGCGAATTTTCTCCGCGCCGCCGTGCAGGCGCGTTTGCCCGAAGGCGAGGATCTCGAGGCGACGGATTATTATGCGCGCCTCTACGAAAAAATGGATCTGCTCGAGATCCCACGTGCCTTTACATCGCGCTCGGTCAATGAAGGATTTTCCGGCGGCGAAAAGAAACGCTGCGAAATCCTGCAAATGGCGATGCTCGACCCGAGCTACGCCGTGCTCGATGAAACCGACAGCGGTCTCGACATCGACGCGCTGAAGATCGTCTCGCACGGGGTGAACTCATTGCGCGGACCGAATCTCGGCATTCTCCTGATCACGCATTATCAGCGGCTGCTGAATTACATCACGCCCGATTACGTCCACGTGATGGTCAAAGGCCAGATCGTCCGCAGCGGCGGCAAAGAACTTGCGCTCGAGCTCGAGGAAAAAGGCTACGACTGGGTCCGCGACCACGCCGTAGAACCGGCGGCGGCGTAAAACATTCCGGCCGGCCACGGCCGGCCGCGGCCGACGTGCAAGAACCGGGCTCGCATCATGCTTTTATCGAAGCGGATGCCGATCCTCGAAGAACCACTTGCCGCTGACATAGCGAGCAGTCGTGTGCAACGCGGCGAGCAATCGCTTCGCCTCGCGCAGCGATGGCGCGAGCATCGTTACATTCTGCCGGCTCTCCTCTTCGCGTTGGTCGTTTGCGCATGGTTTTGCACCTGGGCGACCTGGCGCTTTTTCGAGCCGGAAGAATTCTGCCGCTTCTACGACGCGCAGGCGATGGCGTTGCTCGAAGGGCGGCTCGACGTGCCACCGTCGGCAATCGGCACCGAAGCATTCATCGTCGGCACCAAGACGTACGGATATTTCGGTATTGCTCCCGCGCTGCTCCGGTTGCCGCTCGTCATCTTGTTCGAGGGAATGGATGGCCGCTGGAGCCGGCTCATGATGATGATCGCCGCGGCGACGAATCTGGTTTGCGCATATCAGATTCTCCGCACGATTCGCGGCGATCGGCCCCAGCCGACATGGCGCCAGAAGGTGCTGCATTCAATCTTTATCGTCTGCGCCGGCATCGGCTCGACGAACGTGTTTCTTGTCGCCCGCTCGTTCACCTTTCACGAAGCCATCATGTGGGCCGGCACATTCGCGCTGCTCTTTACGTGCGCGCTTTTGAAGTATCTCGCGCGGCCGCGTTGCAGTCTGCTCGCGCTCGCCGGGTTGTTCGCGTTGATGTCATTCCTCAGCCGCCCGACCGTCGGAGCGGGCGCGCTGCTCGGCATGGGCGTTATTTTCCTGGCGCTACTTTCGGGCGCAGCGCGAGGTGCGAGGCTGCCGCGGCGCTTGTTCGGCTTGAATCGGGCGGATCGTCCGCTGCGGCATGCGGCCGTCGCGGGTGCTGTTGTTCTCGTAACGCTGGCCGTCTACTTCGGCGTCAATTACGGGAAATTCCGCAGTCTGAACAGCGTGCCGCTGCAGTATTACTACTACTACAAGGTAATGCCGGAGCGGATGCAAATTACCGGCGGAAGGCAAATCCATCCGGAGAACATCCCCTCCGCGACCGCGAGCTATTTTGGACTCCGCGGGTTCTCCCTTGAGAAGAGCTTTCCGTGGTTTGAGCGCACTCGCCATCCGGCGATTATCGGCAAACCGGCAATCGACATGGTTGACGGCTTTTCCAGTTTTCCGATCAGCATGCCATGCCTGACTATGCTCGCTCTGCTCGGCGGCTGGGCAATCATCCGGGGCCGAGATGATGTGGCGCGCCGGCTGCGACTACCCGCGCTGGTTCTACTACTCGGCGGCAGCATCGTCCTGGCGACCGTCGCTTTGTGTGAGCGTTATCTTCACGATTTCTACCCGGCCCTGATCGTTCTCGCCGCGGCCGGTCTGTGTCGGTTGGAACAAATAGGCAGCCGAACAGGTTGGAAAATTGCAGCACTGGCGACCCTGACCGCAGTCAGCGTCACGCTGAACTGTTCGTTCGCGTTGCGGCATCAGCGGCTTGGCGCCGGCGCACCAGCGGAAAAGGTCGCGGAGTTCAGACATTGGCAGGCGATCGTCGACAGCTACGTCGGACGTAGTCGCAACGCCGAACGGTCCCCGAGCAACTAAGCTTCGCGCAACGCGGGCTGCTGCTGCGTGAGACAATGGAACGCCCCGAGGCCCCAGATTAGCTCGCGACAGTCAATGCCGATCGTCCGGCGGGTCGGAAAGAATTTCGCGATGGTCGAGAGCGCTCGTTCGTCGTTTGCATCGCAATACTGCGGGACGAGCACCGCCTCGTTTGCGATGTAGAAATTTGCGTAGCTCGCCGGCAAAACGAGATCTTCTCGCTCGATCCGCGCCGGCATCGGAATTGTCACGAGTTCGAATGGCATGTTGCGCAGCCGGGCCAAGTTTTCCTGGAGCGGCTCGTAATTAACGCTCGCGCGGTCTTCTTCGATCGCCGCGATCACCGTTCGTTCGTTTACGAACCGAGCCAGATTGTCGATGTGACCGTCGGTGTCGTCACCCTCGGTTCCGCGCGCCAGCCAGAAGACTTCGCGAACACCGAGGTAATCACGGAGTCGCTGCTCGATCTCTTCGCGCGTGCAGCCCGGGTTGCGGTTCGGATTCAACAGACACGACTCTGTCGTCAGTAACGCGCCCGCGCCGTTCACTTCAATCGAGCCGCCTTCGAGAATGATTCCGCCCTGCCAGACCGGCAGCCGCAGCAGCTCGGCGATTCGTGTCGGCACAACGTCATCGAGATCGAAGGGCGGATATTTGCCGCCCCACGCGTTGTGCCCCCAATCGACGATCGCCAGCCGTTCCGCGCCTGTGGAACGGGTGAGGAAAATTGGACCGTGATCGCGGCACCACGGCTCATTCGTCGCTATTTCGTAATACGTGATCCTCTCCGGCGCGACGCCATCGAGAACCGCGCGCGCCTCTGCTTCATGCGCGCCGTTGCAAACGTTGATGCAGACCGGCTCTGATTCGACCAGCGCCGCGACCATCGCGCGGAACGTCGGCATCACCCGATCGAATGCATCGGGAAAGCTGATGCCCTCCCGGCGTGGCCATGACAGCCAAGTCGCAGCGTGCGGCTCCCACTCTGCCGGCATGCGGTAGCCGAGAGACGCCGGTATTTTCGTGTTCATCTCAAAAGGCGGCGGTGCGACGCTGCTGCGACGCGAGCAGTGGCGGCAACTCGATCAGCGCCGGCGAGGTCGACTGCTCGATATAACGCGCAGCCTCGGCTTTCAATTTCATCCAGCGTTCCCACTCGAGCGGCGGTGCACCGATAATGTGCCGCAAAAGACTGCGCCATTCGATCACCGCGCGTTCGATGTCGCCATGTCGCAGCGATTCGTTCGTCAGCTTGTAGCGCGAACCGGGCGCCATGACGAGCTCGCGCACGACTTCGGATGCGCCGGAGCCGTAATGCACCGGCACCCCCATTTCCAAATAGCCCGGGTGGTCGGCGCGACCGTAAACGCGCTGGCAGAGAATGCCGAGTCGGCCGCCGAGCAATGCCTCTTCACCAGCGAAGCGCGGCCCGGCGCGGATGTTCGCGATGTCGAACACGACGTCTTCAATCGGATAGGTTTCGTCCTCCAGCGCGGCCGCAATCGCGAGACCTTCGCCCGCGTGAAAAAACGAAAAGACGATGCCGCGGCGCGTCGGTCTTCCATCGGCATCCACCAACCCGAGCGACCGCCACGCATACGCCGGCGAAGGCGTGATCGTCACCGAACGGTCGTGCTCGCGCTGATCGCATTCGCGGCAAACCAGCGGGATTGCCTCCCGCGTAGGCGGCGCGTGAAGCGCGCGGCCTAACGAGTCGACACACGCCGTAATTTTCAGTTCCGAGAAATCGATGCGCGCCGCGATCGTGTCCCCCCGTTCGGCAATTTCCGCCAGGCGACCTCCGCGCGTGAATTCCGGAATGCGCGGCAGCACTTCATTTGAGAACGCCGCGCGTGACATCACCTTTTTTGCGATCATTTTCCGCAGCCATTTGACTGGCGCGACGGTGTGTTCATCGAACGCCGTCGCGAGCGGAATTTCGCGCCCGTAAATGCCGCGTTCGCGGAGCTTGCAAAGGTTTCCGAAGCCGAGCGGGTCGAGCATTCGCGGCAGCGCTAGGGCCGGCGCCCAGCTCTCGCCATCGCGCACCAGGGTTTCGCCTAACGAACACTCGACTGCCGCAGTGAGCGGCTCCCATTCGTCACGCGAGTTCAGCATTTCGGTGATCGGCCGCCGCACAAAACGCGCGCGCTCGGCGTCGACCCAGAGACCGCATGGACGCCGCCCAGTTTCCAGCGAATGCTCGGCGCCGAGCGAGACGTTTTGCACGCTGAATAACGAACGGCTCAGCTCAACGGCGGCGGCGAACGGCTGCTCGCCGCGTTCCGCCGCGCCGCGCATCACGCTGAGCAGGCTCGGCCAGTCGACCTGGGTCGCGCGTTTCAGCTGCCGCGGCCGCGCGTCGCCGAGTCGTGGCACATCTGGAACTGAGAGAACGTAGCCCGTGTCGTCGAGCCCGCGTCGCCCCGCGCGGCCGAACATTTGCAACAACTCATCGGGCTGCACGTGCCGCTCGAAGTTTCCAGCCATGTAGCGCGTATCGGTAATCAGCACTGAACGCATCGAGAAGTTGATCCCGGCGGCAAGACCCATCGTTGCGACGACGACGTTTAGCTGGCCGTTTTTCGCCAGCGGCTCGACCACGCCGGCGCGCGCGGCGTAGCTCAGTCCGCTGTGATGATACGCGACGCGGTTTCGCAGCAACTTCGAGAGGCGTTTACCCGCGAGCGCCTCCTGCGCCGGCGATAAAGTCAGCGGATCGCGAATCGAAATCGCCGACGCGATTGTCTGCGCCATCTCCTCTGCGGCGTTGCGGCGCGGTGCGAATACGAGGACCGGCGCCAGCTCCGCGCGCAGCGCTTTGCCGATCATGCGCGGCCAGAAACTTTTCGTCTGCACAAACTGCGATTCAGGCAGCGCGCGAAGATCGACTTCCTCCAGCGGCACCGGCCGTTCATCATGACGGACGAGCAGCGGATCGCGCCCGATGCGCTGCAGCCACGCGACGACGTCGTGCGGATTTTGCACACTTCCGCTGAGCAGGAGCAATTGCGTCTGCTTCGGGGCGAGCGCGAGCGTCAGCTCGTAATGCACGCCGCGGACCGGATCAGCGATCATCTGGTATTCGTCGACCGCAAAGAGCTGCGGCCCTGCGCGCCGGAGAAATCGCGCGCGTTGTGTTTCGAGCGTGGCGACGAGCACCTTCGCGTCGGTGTTGATCGCCAGATCGCCGGTCGCGATGCCAACATCCCAGCCGCGCGCCCGCCATTCCGCGAGCTTGTCGTTCGCGAGCGCGCGCGTCGGCACGGTAAAAATCGCCTGGCCTTTCAGCGATGGGTAGAGCAGCTCGAAAATATACGTTTTGCCCGAGCCGGTGGGCGCCTGCACGACGACGTCACGGCCCTGCTGGAGCGCTCGAACAGCCTGCTGTTGCCACAAATCGGGGACAACGAGGTTCACCTCCAGGCCCTTGAACATGCGGGCAACTTTCCGGCGAACGCGCGTGGTATCAAACTAACCGTTACCGGAGCTGAACACGTCGGCTGTTTGCCTAACGAGTAGCAAGTTTTTACGTAATAACTTGTGGCGCGAACTTCTGCGCGCTCTAAGCTCACAGCCCGCATGAGCGATGCCGCATCAGTCGACCACATCAAGGTGCCGATCGGCATTCCCGGATTGGACAACATTCTGACTGGAGGGCTGCCGCCGCGCCGGCTTTACCTCGTGCAAGGTCAGCCTGGCAGCGGCAAAACGACATTGGCGCTCCAGTTTCTTCTTCACGGCGCGGCACGCGGAGAAAAGGTGTTGTACATCAGTCTTTCGGAGACTCGGGAAGAGGTGGAGGAAGTCGCACGGTCCCACGCCTGGTCGCTTGAGAATGTCGAAATCGTCGAGCTTTCCGCGCTCGATCAGCAGCTGAGTGCGCAATCGCAGAACACGCTCTTCCACGCCTCTGAAGTCGAGCTGACCGAGACGACCAAGCTCCTGCTGGATGCGGTCGATCGGGTGAAGCCGCGCCGCGTTGCGTTCGATTCGCTTTCGGAACTGCGCCTGCTGTCGCAGACGCCACTGCGTTACCGCCGGCAGATCCTCGCTTTCAAACAGTATTTTGCGGGGCGGAATTGCACCACGCTGTTGCTGGACGACGCGTCAGACGCGGACACGCATGTGTTGAGCCTCGCCCACGGCGTGATCGTTCTCGAGCAACTCGCGCCCGAGTACGGCGCGGAACGGCGACGCCTAAACGTGCGCAAGATTCGCGGCAGCACCTATAGCGGTGGCAATCACGATTTCGTGATCGAACGCGGCGGCTTGAGTGTGTTTCCGCGTTTGATCGCGGCGGAGCATCACAGTCATTTCACGAACGAAAACATTTCGAGCGGAATCGCGGAGCTCGACCGGTTACTCGGCGGCGGATTGTCGCGTGGGACCAGCACCCTCTTTTCCGGACCTCCCGGAACCGGCAAATCGACCCTCGCGCTGAAATTCGCCGCCGAAGCCGCGCAACGTGGTGAAAAAGTTGCGCTCTATACGTTCGACGAAAGCCTCAGCATTCTCTTTGCCCGCGCGGCGGGTTTGAATTTCCAGCTCGAGCGTTACGTCGCGGACGGCACGTTTTCGGCCGTCCAGATTAACCCGGCAGAACGGTCGCCGGGCGAACTCGCCACACGGATCCAGCGCGCGGTCGAAATGGATGGCGTGCGGATTGTGTTTCTCGACAGCTTGAACGGCTATTTGCAATCGATGGGCGAAGACCGGTGTTTAAACCTTCAGCTGCACGAGCTGCTCACGTATCTGAATCAGCAGGGCGTCGTCACGATGCTGGTGGTGACGCCGCAAGGGCTGCTCGGCAACATGCAATCGCCGATTGATGTGACTTACCTCGCTGATGCGGTGGTGACATTCCGCTTTTTCGAAGCGCGCGGCGCCGTCCACCGCGCGATCTCGGTGATCAAAAAGCGCACCGGCTCGCACGAAGCGACGATTCGCGAACTGACGATCGCGCCGGACGCGATCAGAGTCGGTCCGCCGCTGGAAGATTTCCGCGGCGTGTTGACCGGGACGCCCATTCTCCGCGACAATAAGGGGAAGAAGCCGCGCGCCGGCCGCGCACGGCGGAAATGAAAACGGAGCGCGAAGTTGCCGAAGGTGCCGTGCTGGTCGTGGCGCCAATCGGCAAGGACGCCGCTCTCGCCGCGGGCGTTCTCGAGCAGGTCGGCATTGGCTGCCGAATTTGCGCGAATCTCGCCGAAGCTGCCGAGCGGGTCGAGTCCGGCACGAATGCAATCGTCGTCGAGGAGGAAGCGCTCGTCGCTTCCGAAGTTCCGCAGTTGCTGTCAACGCTCGCGAAGCAACCGCCCTGGTCGGACATTCCCCTCATCATCCTGAGCAGCGCCGTCACCGGCGCAAACGTGAGCGCTCGCGCCGCCGAAACTTTTGCGCCACAGACGAACGTCACGTTTCTTGAGCGACCGCTTGGAACCGTCACACTGATCAGCGCCGTCCGCGCGGCCTTGCGTGCGCGGCGGCGCCAATACCAGACACGCGACCTGCTGGAACAGCGCGAAGCCGTCCTGACCGGCATCAGCGATGCCTTTGCCGCGCTCGATAACGAATGGCGCTACGTCTACGTCAACGATACATCGGCGCGTTACGCCGGGATGCGCCGCGAAGAAATGATCGGCCGCAACATCTGGGAAATTTATCCCGAAGCGATCGGCGGAAACTTTTACAAACACGCCCACCTCGCGGTCGAAACCCAGCGGCCGCAGAGCTTCGAACAATATTACGATCGCTGGCAGTGCTGGCTGGAGACACGCATCTATCCCGCGGCCGGCGGTGTGGTCGTCTTTCGCGCCAATATCAACGAGCGCAAACAGCAGGAAGAGCTCATGCGCGAAGCGGAGCGGAAGCTTCAGGAAAATGAGACGCTGCTGCGGCTCGCGCTCGAAGCAGCCGATGCGGGCACGTTCGATTATTATCCGCGCAGCGGTGACTTCCGCCTCGGCCCTCGTGGCAAGGAGCTCGTCGGGCTGGCGCCCGATGCGCAGGTCACGCAGGAGGAATTTCTGCAGCTCATTCATCCGGCTGACCGCGAAAGGCTCGCCGCGGAGTTCCGTCAGGCGTTGACAGAAGCTGGTGGCCGCCTTGTGACGGAGTTCAGAATTCGGCGGCACCGCGACAATGAAGAACGATGGCTGGTCGCCCGAGGGCGCGCACGAGTTAGTGCAGACGGCAGCAGCCCGCGATGCATCGGCACGCTGCTCGACATTACCGAGCGAAAGAAAACCGAGCTGATGCTTGAGCGTGCGAAAGTCGCGGCGGAAGAAGCAAACCGCGCCAAAGACCAGTTCCTCGCCGTGCTCTCACACGAGCTGCGGACGCCCCTCACGCCGGTGTTGATGACGCTGGCCGCCCTGCGTCGCGCTCCGGGCCTGGACGACTCCGTTCGCGCGGACATCGAAACGATGCAGCGCAACGTCGAGCTCGAAGCATTGCTTATCGATGATCTGCTCGACCTTACGCGCAGCATCCATGGGAAACTGAAGCTGAACCATGACGCGGCTGACATTCACGCGCTGCTCGAGCACGCGATCGCGATTTCGGCTTCGGATCTCGAGACAAAGAAGCTCCGCGTGACGCGCGACCTCGCCGCCGCCGAGCATCATTGCTGGGCGGACGCAGCGCGGCTGCAGCAGGTGTTTTGGAACCTGATCAAGAACGCGGTCAAGTTCACGCCGGAAGGCGGGGAAGTGCACGTCTCGACGCGCAACGACACAGCGCACCAGATCGTGGTCGCGATCCGCGATACAGGTATTGGCATCGAGCCGGCATTGCTGCCGCGAATTTTCGATCCGTTCGAGCAGGGCGCGCGCGCGATCACGAGCAGCTCCGGCGGGCTGGGCCTCGGGCTCGCAATTGCGAAGAACATCATCGATCTGCATCACGGCACGATCGCCGCGCAAAGCGCCGGCACCGACAAGGGCGCGGTCTTCATCGTGACGCTGCAGGCGATCGCGACCTCCCTCCTGAACGGTCCAGCTTACTCGCTCGATCAGCGCCAATCTGCGGCCAGCCCGAGCCGAATCCTGCTCGTCGAGGATCACGTCGATACCGCACGCGTGCTACAGCGGATGCTGCAACACACCGGCTACGAAGTGGAGTCGGCACATAGCGTTGCGCGCGCGCGCGAGCTCATCGCGCGGCAGCATTTCGATCTTCTGATCAGCGATCTTGGCCTGCCCGATGGCAGCGGACTCGAGTTAATGCAGGATGTGCGGCGGACGAAACCACTCCCGGCAATCGCGCTGAGTGGCTTTGGGACTGAGGAGGACGCTGCTGCCAGTCGCGCCGTCGGCTTCGCGGAACACCTGACCAAGCCGATCGAATGGGAGCGTCTGCGCAGCGCGCTCGAGCGCGTGCTGCACGCGACGCGCAGGCCTGCCGAAGAGCGTCTTTCGGCCTAACGAGTAGCGGTCAACCGGCTGCCGAGCAGCACATCTTTCAACGTGCGAGCGGCCTCAGCGCCGCGACTCGCAGAAGAGCCGGGGCGCTGACTCCCCTCCCACATTGCGACGTTTTGCGGAGGCGCATGGTACTTGTGACAGGTCGCGCATTCCGCCACGACTTTGCCTTGCGGGCTATGGCAGGCGACGCAGTTTGCCTTCACCGGCATGAGAACGTCGGACGTTTCGCGGCTGCTCGTCGCGTGGTGGCAATCGTCGCACTTCAGTCCCGTTTCCGACACGCCCGTCACCTTCACGCCGACGTGTTTGGCGTGGTTGAACGGCGACTGCGGCATCCAGCGGTCGACAAACACCGGCTTCGTGATCGCGGGCACCAGCGCCGTCTGCGGCTTCACTTCGTGGCAGAACGCGCAGCCATAAAACGCGGCGCGGGTCCCGGCAACGCCGAGCTGCGGCTTGTACGGATCGGTGGTGAAGAAGACGCGCCGTTCGAGCTCCTCGCCTGACCGTACTTGGTCGCGCAACTGCGAGATTTGCTGCGCCACAAAGGTCTGGATCTGCTCCGGCCGCGCGATCCCTTTTTTCACCGCCAAATCGGCGTAATGCGTCGGCAGCGAATGCAGATACGCGCGCACCGCCGTCGCGTCGCCATGCGGCAGCTGCATCTCGGGATTTTTGATGTCGAACTGCAGGGAGTGACATGCCTGGCAATTGGCCGCGAAGGTAACGCGTTCCATGAACCGGCCGTCGATCCCCGGTTTGTGGCAATAATTGCAATCGAGCTTCTTGCCGTTGACCTGCGGAATATCGGCGCCGGTGAGATGCCGTTGATGGTTGAACCGCAAAACGTCGGGATCGCGCGTCTGTTCACGCTTCAACTGAAACTCCGGATGGTCATTCCAGAATGACTCGAAAACTTCGGTGTAGCCGCGGGGTGGCCGCGGGAGTTCAAACACAACCTGCTGCGGCGAATGCGGCCGAAGGTGAAATGCGTCCCGCGGCATCTGGGCGCCTTTCGCGGCCGAAGCTTCCATCACCTCGCTGTTGTTGTGGCAGGAGGCGCAATTAAAGCTCGCAACCGCGCGCATCGGCCCCGGTCCTTGGTGTTCCATGTGGCAGGCTGAACAGGAGCGGTTCTCGACCACGTTCGGCTCGTGCAGCGAATGACGTTCGTGGCATGTCTCGCATTTCCGATCGATCGCCGCGAAATCGATGCCGTTGTGAAATCGCTGCTTGAGTGACGCTGCCAGCTGCGCGCCATCTTTCGGAACGCCCGCGTCTGCGTCGTGGCACTGTTTACAATCGTTAGCGAACATCGCGTGATTACGCGAGAGCGGCCCCGAGTTGAAGAACGCTTCGCGGCCGTACTTTTGATAAAGAACGACCGCGGCGATGCCGCCGAAAAACGCGAGCGCGCTGACGAGTGTTCGTGCCAGGCGCCACGGGTGCAGCTTGAGGTACCGGCCGATAATCGACCAATAGCGCTCGGAGATCTGCTTCTGGGTCCGGCGCAGCTCAGCCATGAGTTCGGATGACAGCGCGGCGCGGCATCAATAATAAAACAGCGTCACGTAGGCGTGCCAGATCGTCAGAACGAGGAGCAGAAATGAAAACGGGACGTGGATGAACAACCAGCCATGCAGCCAATGCTGCAGCCGGACCTGAAGATCCATCGCGCGGCGCTCATCACACCAGCTCTGCACTTGGTCGACACGGCTGCGATACGGCTCCGCGACGCGCAGTTTCACGAACCGAAACGTCTCGTCAGCGAAACGCGCGTTATTGAGGCGGAACCGCCGCGCGCGTTTTGCGCTCAGGTACGGCAGCACCTGGCGATCGATGAATTCAGCAAGCGTGACTTCTGACG
>CADDYX010000058.1 GCA_902810735.1 Verrucomicrobiota bacterium
GTCTTTTCCTGACGCGACGCTCTCGATTTTGTCGCCGTCGATTACCACAATCGCGTTCTCACTGACGTTGCCGTCGGCGGGATTGATGACGGTGCCGCCGACGAGCGACAGCTTTTCGGCCCGGCAATGATTTGCCAGGACGAGGAGAAGAAAAATCCGGAGGAGCGCGCGAGGTTGCATGCGCAGGAGCCTACGTTGCCGGACTCGCGAAGGGAATCGCGCTTTCGCCGGGTGTTGGTTGACGTGCCGGTTTCACGGTTCAGTTTGGAACGCGATGAACATCGTCCGGCGCGTCTTCGGTTACTTAAAGCGGTACCCGCTGCTCGCGATCGGTACGCTCGCATGCGCCATCATCAGCACGCTGATGGTCGTCGTCTTCCCGGCAGTGACGAAGCTGATTATCGACAATGTCGTGCGAGCGAACCGTCCCGACCGTCTCATGCCGCTCGTGCTGCTCGCGGCGCTCGCGTTCCTCCTTCAGCACGGGTTTAACGCGCTACGCATCCTCCTCAACAACACGTTCGAGCAGCGCGTGATCTTCGATCTGCGCAGCGATCTTTACTCGCACATTCAATTGCTGCCGCTGAAGTGGTTCGACGGCCGCGCGACCGGCGACCTGATGACGCGTGTGCTCGAGGACGTGAACTCCGTCGAGCGAATGCTGATCGACGGTGTGGAGCAAGGCGCGACGGCGGCGTTGCAAATAATCGCGGTGCTGATCGGCATGCTTTACGTCAGCGCGAAGCTCACCGGGCTGGCGCTCGCGCCACTGCCGTTGCTGGCTGGTGGCGCACTTTGGTACACCCTCACGGCTCACCGGCGATATCGAATTCGGGCGCGCGCGGCGTCAGCGATGAACGCGTTGCTGCACGATAATCTCGCCGGCATTCGCCAGATCAAAAGCTTCGTCCGGGAGCGAGAGGAACACGCGCGTTTTAACCGGGCGAGCGATGCGCTGCGTGACGCCACGCTGGTGGTGATGCGGACGTGGGCGATTTACAACCCGGCGATGTATGTGATCGGCTCGTTCGGCGTGTTGCTCATCGTCTATGTCGGCGCGCGCGACGTGCTCAGCGGCGCGATGCCGCTCGGCGATCTCGCCGCGTTTCTATTGCTCGCCGCGTATCTCTACGAGCCGATCGGTCGACTGCATCAGCTCAATCAGCTCGTGCAGGCCGGACGCGCGGCCGGCGAGCGCGTGTTTGAGATTATCGACGAGCAAGTGGAACCCGGCCGCCGCACGACACGCAGCGAGCAGCGCTTCCTCGGCGACATTCGCTACGACAATGTGAGCTTCAGCTACATCGAAGGTCTCGCGGCATTGAGCCATGTCAGCTTCCACGCGCGGCCGGGTGAGACGATAGCGCTCGTCGGCACGACCGGCGCGGGCAAGTCGACGCTGGTGAATTTGCTCGCGCGGTTCTACGAGTTCACTTCGGGCGAAATCGTTGTCGACGGCAAATCGATTCGCGACGTGAGCGTCACGACCTTGCGCGAAAACATCGGGATGGTAACGCAGGAGAGCTTTCTTTTTAACGGCAGCATTCGCGAGAACCTATTGATGGGAAAACCGAAGGCGTCGGATGAGGAGATCTGGCGCGCGATCGACGCGGCGAACGCGCGCGCGTTTGTCGATCGCCTGCCGGAGAAGCTCGACAGCGTCGTCGGTGAACGCGGAGTAAAGCTAAGCGTCGGCGAGAAGCAGCGGCTCTCGATTGCGCGCGCGATCCTGAAAGATCCGCCGATCCTCATTTTGGACGAAGCGACGGCGAGCGTCGACACCACGACCGAGCGGCTGATCCAGGAAGCGCTCGAGCATCTGATGGCGCAACGCACGTCGATCGTGATCGCGCACCGGCTGTCGACGGTCATTCACGCCGATCAGATTCTCGTGCTAGAACGCGGCCGGATCATCGAGCGCGGAACGCATGGAGAATTGATGGCGCTCAGCGGCAAATACGCGCGGCTCTGCGAGCAGAGCCTGCTCGACACAACTACCGAAGCAGTGCCGGCGTTTGCGGATTAGCAGCTAACTCAGCGTGCCGTCAGACGAGGTCTGCTCGAGCAATTCGCGGTAACGCGCCGCAAGCTCGTGGTAGCGTTCTTCGCATTCGCGAAGCGCACGCCGCTCTTCCCGCAAACTCTGCTCGAGGTCGCGGATCCGTTCTTCAAAATTGATCGCCATGCCGCTTGCTACCGGGCTGCTGCTGCCGGCATTCTCCGTCGATTCGATCTCCGCCTGTTGGAAATCGCTGAGCGGCGGATCGAGCTCGCCGATCTGCTGCCGCGTGCCGTCGCAGGTGTTAATGACGAACGTCTCCGGAGTGATGTCGCCGATGCGCAGGAAGTCGAACACGGCGCCGAGCGTTGTCGGTCCGTAGTATCGCTCGGTCGTCACTTCGACCAGCCAGTCCATGCCGAGTTCCGCCAGCATCGGCGCCTTCATCCACGTTACCTGATCGTTCGAGACCGTATCCTGTGGCGCGACCTGCGCCGCGTGGGCCCAGCGCGCGAGCTGCTCGAAAGTGAGCGGACCGAACAGCGTGCCGTCTGCGTGTTTACGCAGAAACCATTGCTGCCCTTCGGCCGTCTCCATCTGCCGCTACGGCGTCGTAGGTGGCGCCGAGACAGAGGCGGTCGGCGAAGCGCTCGGCGTCGGAATCATGATCGTCTGGCCGACCTGCAGTTTTCGGTCGTTCTCGATGTGGTTGAATTTTTGCAGCTCGTCGACCGTGACCTTGTGCATCTTGGCGATCGACGTCAGCGTCTCGCCCTTCGCGATCGTATGCGTGTTGCCGGTCTGCGGCGGAGTCGGTTTCGCTGATTCGGCGGGAGGCGCGCTCTGCGCGGACGGTGTCGCTTCGCCGATCATCACGCCGGGGCGGCTCATCGAGGAGAGTTCCTGCTCGATTTTCAGAATCTGCTGCGAGAGCGCGTCGATCTTTGTGTTTACGTCGTCGACCTTCTTGTTCAGCGCATCTAGCCGCGCCGCGTCGGAGTTGTCCGAGGGCGATGGTGATTGTGCGAAAGCGGTTAAGCCCAACCCCAGTAAGAGCATAACTGCGCGCACTTTCATTCGCGCAGTTTTGCATCGCGCGGAATCGCTAGCAAGCGCTCGCGCCGCTTGGGCAGCTTGCGTTTTCGGACGCTGGCGGTACGCTGGTGACATGCCTGAGCGCATCGAAAAACCGGTCGCGCCGTGGGGGCCGAAGCAAGGTGATGGCGGCGGACCGAAGGCTCCGGATGTCTCGAGGCCGGACACGAAGGAGCTGCTGAAAAAGATGCGCAAGGTCGATCCGGACCAGTCGAAGCGCTACCGCCAACGCACCGGCGAGTGATGGAACCAGCCGGCGCTGCGATGCCGCGCGAATTCGCCGCGTTGGAGGATTTTCCGACACTGCTCCGGCGCCGCGGCCTCATGTCACAGACGCCGCTCAGCCCCGGCCCGGTCGATCGTGCGCAGTTCACCGAAACGCATGCGACGACCATTCTGGCGTTCAAGTTCTCGGGCGGTGTGCTCGTCGCCGGTGATCGCCGCGCAACGGCCGGGAACACTGTCGTCTACGATCGAGCGGATAAAGTGCTCGAGATCGATCGCCATTCGATCATGGCGATTGCGGGAGTGCCGGCGACGGCGTGGGAAATGGCGCGCGTGCTGGAACATTCCTTTCAATATTTTCGGCGCACGCAGCTTCAGGAGATGAGCGTCGACGGCAAAGTGCGCGCGCTGTCAAAACTGCTGCGCGACAACTTCGGCTTCGTGATGCAGGGCGTGGGCGTGGTGGTGCCGATTTTTGCGACTTATGATTTTGCCAGCCACGAGCCGGGGCCGCGCTTGTATTTTTATGACGCGATGGGCGCGCAATTCGAAGTGACGGAGTACGCCGCTACCGGCTCCGGTTCGCCGGGCGTGCGGGGAATTCTGTATTACGAGAATAAGTGGGGCAAAAAGCCGCTCGCGAAACTGCGCGAAGATGAGGCGGTGACGGTTGCATTGCGCGCGCTCGACACGGCGGCGGAGGCCGACACCGCGACCGGTGGCGTCGATCGCAGCGGCAAAATTTTTCCGATCATCAAAGTTGTTTCGCAGGACGGCATCTCCACGCTCGCCGAGGAGAAAATCGCTGCGGTGTTCAAGCGCAGCGTCGCATGATCGAAGAGCCGTACCGGTGGGTCGAGGCGATCGCGAACCGGCGCGAGTACATCGAGACGCAGCTCGTCTCCGGCAGCCCGATCGTGGCGCTCGGGTGCGAGGAGGGCATTTTGTTTCTGACCGTCGGGAGCGGGCGGCAAAAGATTTTCGAGATTTACGATCGCATCGCGATGGGCGCGATCGGCCATCCCGGCGACATCGAGCGCTTGCGAATGGCCGCGATCGAACTGGCGAGCACGGAAGGCTTCACGCGTTCGGCGGCTGATGTTTCGCTGCGGCGCCTGGCGTATTATTCCCTCAGCCCGGTGATGAAGACTGCGTTCGAGCAGGTCTACGGCGCGCCCTATCTCGCGCGGCTGTTGTTTGCGGAAGTTGGAGCAACGCAAGCGCAGGATCTGTTTCTCCGTGTCGAATACGATGGCGCGATTACCAGCAACGGTGCGCCAACGGCGGTGCAGCTCGATGCGTTCGCGGTGATCAGCGGCAGCCGCGATGCGACCGCGGCTGTCGAATCGTACCTCCGTGATCAACACAAGCCCGGCGCAACTCTCGTGCACGGAATAGACGCTGCGCTGAACGGATGGGTAGTTGCGCAGCTTGCCGGCGATACCACCAACACGAAGGAACCGCCGACCGATGCACAAATCGCAGCCGCACGCGCGGAACGGGTGCGCGCGGGCGGAATAGAAGGCGCGATACTGGAGCGGAGTGATGCGCGCGCGATCCGATACCGCATGTTGTCCGAGTCGGAGATTGGCGCGGCGACCGGCGCGTAAGGTGCTGGAGGTGATCTAGTGGTTTCGCGCGGTCCGCACTCCGCCAGTCGAATGCGATCACTCGTCGCCTGGCTCGGTTTTGCGATCATCGGCGCGTCATTCGTCTGGCTGCAACTGCTGCCGGAGCGGCCGCCGACGCGGTCGTTAACTGTCGCGCCGCGGATCAGCGACGGCCTCGGCACCGTGATTATCGATCCCGGTCATGGCGGCCAGGATTCCGGAACGATTCGCGCCGGACTGCTCGAAAAAGATCTCGCGCTCGATGTGGCGCGGCGACTCGATCGCATTCTGCAGGCGAAAGGCATCCCGACTCTGCTCACGCGCGACGGCGACAATTACGTCTCGCTCGCCGGCCGAGCTGCGACCGCAAATCGCGAAGAGAACGCACTCCTTGTCAGCATTCATTTTGACGACGCGAAGCCCACTGCCACCGGCGTGGAAACGTATTACGCGCCGCGCCGCATCACCACCGCGCCGATGATCGCATCGTGGGTGCCGTTTCTGCAGCACCCGGAAGAGCAGGACAATTTCGACAGCCAGAGTTTCGCCGGGTTTGTGCAGGATTCGCTCGTCGCCGGAACGCACGCAGTGAACCGCGGCACGCGCGCCGAACCGTTTTACGTGATCGCGAACGTCCGGCATCCGGCAGTTCTGGTCGAAGGAGGCTTTCTCACGAACAAGGACGACGCGGCAAAGCTCACCACCGAGCAGTATCGCGAGCAGCTGGCGAGCGCAGTAGCCGACGGCGTGACGAAATTCCGCGCACTGATGCGCGAGCGGCAGCGGACTGTCGCCGCGCAAGGACCGCGAAGCTGAATAACGGCGAACGGCATGGCGTCAGAACTGTCCCGATGAACCGGCGCACCGGACGGCTCTCGATTCTGCTGCTCGTGATCGCAAGCTCCGCCGCTTTCGCAGATACGCTGACGGAAAAAGTCCAACAGACGCTCAAAGACCAGGGGTTCTATTACGGCGAGATTACCGGCACGATTGACACCGACACGACCGCGGCGATCCGGCGATACCAGATACGGAATGGCTTGAAAATCACTGGTCAACTTGACGTCGAAACCCAGAAGGCGCTCGGCGTTGGCGGTTCGACGAGTCCGGCGACGCCCGCGCCAACAGTTCAGCCGCGCGTCGAGCGGCAGCCTACGCCCGCACCAGACACTTCCGATCTGCGCACCGGTCCTGCCACCGCCGAACCGCGCGACGACCAATCACCGCCGCAACCGCCCGCCCAAATGAATCCGGCATATCCCGGCTACGCGCCCGCGCCACCGGTTCTGCAGCCGCAGCAGCCTGACGTGTTCGCCGGCACGCCGTACGAAACGGCGCCGCCGGATTTTCAGCGGCGTGTGATCGCTGGCGCGCAAGCGATACTCGCCCGGCGCGACTACTACCGGAGCGAACTCGACGGTGTGTTCGGCCCCGGAACCGAGCTCGCGCTACGCGCTTTCCAATCTGCGGCTGGCCTGCCGCCGACCGGCCGGCTGGATATGCAAACGCTCACTGTGCTTCGACTGCTGCCGCGTCATCGCCGCGGGTTCGGTCCGCGCGTTCCGCCATTCATGCGTCCGCCGCCGGCAGAGTTTGCGCCGGACGGCGAACCGATCTACGAACCGCGGTGATCAACGACGCACCGGCGGCTGATCGTACTCGATCGACTGCAGCTCGGCGAAGACGGTGCCGACGAAAACTTCAGCTTCAGCGCGCAGGAAAATTCGGTCCGCATCATCCGAGATCCAGACGGTGGCGCGTTTGAATTTTTTGTGCGGCTTGAGCTGATTATCGCGCGTCACTTTGCTGAGGTTCAGGTCGCATTTGATCGCGTTGTAACCGCCGAGGGCGATCGCAAGCCGTTCCCGCCCCTTCACCGTGATGGTCGCCAGGTAGGGATCTTTTCCCGGAAACACAACCAGGCGGTGAACGGTGCCGTCACGAAGCGGCTGACTGCGGAGATACAGCATGCCGCTTTGCAGGTCGAAGAGGTTTGGCATCTCCACCCGTTTGACCTTCGGGTTCGGTTTGTTCGATTCGCTGCGGGTCGCAGTGACGCCTCGATCGTCAAACGCGAGCGTGGTCGTAATTTTCTTGGATCGCACCGATTCGGTCTGCTTCACCTCGATCGGCCGGAGCGTGCCGGCATTGACAGAAGATGTGTGGTCCGCTTCGAAGGGCCAAAGCATCTTCACTGCATCGATCGTCTGCACATTCCCGCTCAGCTCGGCGCGATCCGCGGTGCGCGCAAAACGCACGTTCGCCGTGGCAGCAGTGAACCCGCTCCAGCCGAACCGGTAGGTTGCGCGAAACGCGCGTGGCGCGGGGAATGTTCCCGGCGGTTCGGTATCGATCGTCGCGCGCCAGTCCTGCGCGAACGCGGCGGCGGTGAGCGTGAGAATGCTCACGGCAGCGGCAACGCGCGTGAGAGTTTTCACTGTTGAGTATCCGACGCTCAGCCGTTCGTTGCAAACCGGGCCGATCAGCGCGTACGCAAAAACACACGCGGCGAACCGCGTGTGCTGCGAAAAAAAGCGGCGGCGCTACGGCTTCTTCGGCGAACCGGCCGGCGAAGCGCTCGTCCCGGTGGTCGTCGTCGATCGTTCGCTGGTCGTGGCGCGGCCTGGCTTATTCAAGGTTGCGATTACGTCGTTGGTGAAATCCCAGTTGTCGCGCGCGTACATCAGCAGCGGCACACCGTTCAAACTCATCCCGGAGCGATCGAAAACGATGTCGAGACTGTTCGCTTTGACGCGCTCGTTCACGACGTCCGTGATCTCTTTCACGATGCCTTCGCGCATCCGTAACGCCTGCTCCTGCAGCTGCCGTTCGCGGGTCTGACGGAACTCGTTGATCTCCCGCTCCATGTTTTTGATGTTCGCGATCTTCTCGTCGCGTTCCTTCGCCTTTTGCGTTTTCGCATCCGCGCTCAGCGCTGGCGCATCGAGCTGCTGGTTGAGCTTATTGACCTCGTCGAGCGCTTTCTTGTAAGCGTCCGCGCGATCGTCGTACTCCTTTTTCGCAGCGTTCTTGGCGTCGTTGATCTTGGCTTCGGCGTCCTTCGTCTTCGTGTACTCCTTGAACGCGCGGTTCATGTCGACGGTGCCAATTTTCAGCCCTTGAGCGAAACCGGCAGCGGGCAACGCGAGAGTGGCGGCAAGAGCAGCAAACAAGATCTTTTTCATAAGCGAACTAACAGTGGTGGTAAGAGGATTTTAGACCCGACGCGGAAGCGTTCGTTCAAAATTGATAGCCGACGTTGAAGTTGAATTTACCTCCGCCGCTCCGGCCATCACGGGCGAGCGGATAACCGTAATCGACACGCAACGGCCCGATCGGCAAGTCGAGACGCACGCCAATGCCAACATCCGATGCGACACCGCGCGGCGTGTAGTCCCACGCGTCGCGATTGATGAAGCCGGTGTCGTAAAACAGCGCGCCGCGCGCCTTTTCCACGATTGGAAACGTCCACTCCACGGTTGCGCGCGCGAGCGATTTGCCGCCGAGCGGCTCGTCGTTGAAATCGCGCGGCCCAACATCGCGGAATTCAAAACCGCGCAGATTATTCGCGCCGCCAAGGAAGAGACGATCGAAAATCCGGACCTCATCGCCGCCGCCCCAGGTGTCGACCGTCGCCAGCTCGCCGTTGAGCAGTAAGACGGTGTCCCACGGCAGCTTCACATATTGCGAGCCTTCCAGATCGTAGCCGTAAATCTGCTGATCGCCGCCGAGAAATCCGCCCGCGACGTAGGGTGTAAATGAGACGCGCCCGCCGCTTCGAGTCAGGAACGGATTGTCGCGCGTGTCGGCCACCAGACCTGCTGTAATCTGGCTCTTCAGCCCATTGCCGAGTTCGCTAAGTAACTCATCCGAGACGTCGACCGCGACGTTGTAAATCTCGATTTCCTCGAGCCGATAGCCAAGAGTGGCGTACATGAACGTGCCAAGCGGTTTGCGCAGTTCGAGCCCAAACCCGTAATTGCGCTGGTCGTAGACCGAGCTGAGGAAATTCGCCTCGCGGTAAAATGCTTCGCCGCCGAGCGAAAGCCGCTGATCGAGGAAGTAGGGCTCGGTCAGGCCGATAAGCACGTCCTTGCGCTCGTTGCCAATCTGGAGGCGCGCGCGAAATTTTTGCCCGGCGCCGGTAAATGCCGGCCAGTTCATCAGGTCGAAGTTGCCCTGTGTCAGCTCGACGAAACCAATCAAGCCGTCGACCGTCGCGTAACCGGCGCCGAAATTGAGCGAGCCGGTGCGCTTCTCCTCGACCTGAATGGTCAAATCTTTGCGGCCGGCAATGCCGGTGTCCGCCGGATACGTTTCGACTTTGGCGAAGTAGCCGAGGTTATCGAGGCGCTTCTTGCTCGTCTCGACGCGGACGGTGTTGTAGACATCGCCCGGCGCCACCAGCACCTCGCGGCGGATGACTTTGTCTTTCGTGCGTGTATTGCCGACGATGTTAATCCGCTGGATGAAAGACCGATTCCCCTCCTCGATCGTGTATTTCACGTCGATTTTTCCGCCGCCGGCCGGCGTTCCTTGCGGCTGCACTTCGAGGTCAACGTAACCGCCGGCGCCGTACGCGTCGGCAATCGCCTTCGCGTCATCATGCACCGCCTTGGGCGAATAGATGTCGCCCTCCTTCATTTTCAGAAGCGCGTGAATCTTCTCCGCCGATGTCGCTTTTTCTCCCGTGATCGCGATTCGTCCGACGTGGTATTGCGTGCCTTCGTTCACGCCGATCACGATCAGCATGCGGCCGCTGGTCCGGTCCCGGCGCAGCTCTTTGACCTCGGCGTCGATAAAGCCGTGGTTTTGGTACCACTCGTGCACCGAATCGATGTCCTGCTGCAGTTGCGCCTCGTCGAGCCGTCCTGATTTGTCGAGAAACGAGATGATCGTCTTGCCCTTGGTCTTCATCTGCTTGCGCAGGACTTTGTCCGGGAAGTGTTCATTCCCTTCGAAATCAATCTGCGTGACCACGCCCTTGCCGCCTTCGTTGATCGTGTAAACGACGCGTGACGTCCCTTGCGCCTCGTTAACGTCGGTCCGGTATTTTACATCGACGTCGTTGAAGCCGCGCGCCCTGTACATGTCGATGATGTCCTGGCGCGCCTTCTCCAGCTTCTCTTCGCTAACCGGCGCGTTGATTTTGAGGGCGATCTTTTTGCGAATCTTCTGCGCTGAGAACCGTTCCGCTCCGTCGATCTCGATCTCGCTCACGACCGACCTGGTCTGGATCACGACCATCACCTTGACGCCGTCTTCCACCGGCTGGCCGAAGATGCGGACGTTCTGTACCTGGCCCGTCTCGTACAAACCGCGGATGTCCTGTTCGACCACCGCGTCGGAATACTGGCTGCCGACTTTTGTCCTGATCTGCGAAAGGACACGCTCGCGGCTGATCGTTTGCGGCCCGACGTACTGCACTTCGATCGACCGAACGACCGGGGCGCCCTGACCGAACGTCGGCAGCGAGCTCGCAAACAGGAGGCCGAGCGCGAGCAGCATCGCTCCTGCAGAACCGCGGACCGAACCGGCAAAATGTTTCATAGAGATAAAAATCCGTCCGCCAAGAGAGTCCCCAACGCGGTGCAGGCGTATTAGATGGGGAGAAAGGGCGCTATCGTCAAGGCGTGATTTGCCAGAAATGCCTCGCGCGAAGGGGCAAAATCCGCTCGCACGCAAGCTAATTCAGCAGCGCATACCAATTGTTTCGCCGTCGCGGCTCGTAACCGGCGTCGCGGATCAGCGTTTCAATCTCGGCGGCATTCAAGCGAAAGGTCGTGCCCGCGCTGCTCACGACATTCTCTTCCATCATGACCGAGCCAAAATCGTTGGCACCGAACTTCAACGCCACCTGGCCAATCTGCGGTCCTTGCGTGACCCACGAGCTCTGCACGTTTTCGAAGTTGTCCAAAAAAATCCGCGAAAGCGCCTGCATGCGCAGATATTCCGCGGTCGTCGTGCGATGCGGCACTTTCAAGACCGTGTTCTCCGGCTGGAACGTCCAGCAGATGAACGCCGTGAATCCGCCGCTCCGGTCCTGCTGATCGCGCAGGCGCTGCAAATGCTCGATACGATCGTCGATCGTCTCCACGTGGCCGAACATCATCGTTGCGCTCGATTTCAGCCCGAGCTCATGCGCGATCTGCATCACCTCCAGCCATTCGTCGCTGTTGCACTTGAGCGGTGAAATCCGATTCCGCACGCGGTCGACCAGAATCTCGCCGCCGCCGCCGGGAATCGACCCGAGCCCCGCTGCTTTGAATTCTGCAATAACGTCGCGCAGCGGCATTTTGAATGTCTCCGCAAAGTGCTGGAACTCCGGCGGGCTGAATCCGTGGATATTGATGTGCGGATACTTTTCGCGGATGTGCCGCAGCAAATCGATATACCAGCTGAACGGCAATTTCGGATGGTGACCGCCCTGCATCAGAATTTGCACTCCGCCCGCGGCCGTTAGTTCGTCCAGTTTCTGGTCGAGCTGCTCGAACGAGATGACGTAATGGTCCTCATCTTTCTCCGTCCGGTAAAACGCGCAGAACTTGCAGTAAACGTTGCAGACGTTCGTGTAGTTGATGTTGCGGTCGACGATGTAGGTCACGACGTCGTTGCCCTGGTTCTCATACGCGCTGCGCTTCGCCGTTCGACGCCGCGCATTGGCGAGCGCACCGAGCTCTTCCAGCGGAAACGCATACAGCTCCCGCGCGTCGGCGGAACTGATCCGTTCGCCGGCGAGCACCCTCTCAGTCAGCGCGGCGGAATTGATTGCAACCACACCGTCAAAGTAGATGATGCCGCCGCTGTTCGCACGTAAATCAGCTTCGTGAATCGCAGCGTCGCGATCGTCGGTGCGGGCGTTTCCGGTCTCACCTGCGCTGTCCTGCTCGCGGAGAACGGATATCGCACCGTCATCTTTGCCGACGAAACCGGAAGCCGCACCACCTCCGCGGTCGCAGCCGCGATTTGGTATCCTTACGACGCGGAGCCATTCGATGCGGTGATCGCCTGGTCGCTGACCACGTTCGAACGCCTCCGCGCGCTCGCGAGCGAGCCTGGCACCGGCGTCTCGATGTTGGAGCTGCGGCAGTTTGCGCGAGCTGGCGAAGCGGCTGTGCCCGAGTGGGCGCTAACGCTCGGCGCGCGCAAGCTCCGGCTCACGGAAACGCCTGCTGCGTTCACCAGCGGATTCGCCCTCACCGTTCCGCTGACCGACACGAGCATCTATCTTAATTACTTAGCTGAACGTCTCGTTGCTGCCGGCGGCAAAATCCGCGGCAACGTGCATTTCAACGCGCTTGGCGAAATCAGCAGTGCGTTCGGATTGATCGTCAATTGCTCCGGCGTCGGAGCACGTCGGCTGGTCGGTGATCATGACGTCGAGCCGCATCGCGGGCAGGTTTTGCTGGTCGCGAATCCTGGCCTGCAGCACGCCGTCGTCTGCGACGATCCGCCGCTCATGTATGCGATTCCGCGCGCGCACGATTGCGTCTTCGGCGGCA
Organism: Verrucomicrobiota bacterium; assembly: GCA_902810735.1. Lineage (GTDB taxonomy): Bacteria > Verrucomicrobiota > Verrucomicrobiia > Chthoniobacterales > UBA10450 > CADDYX01. The sequence goes on from CADDYX010000058.1 coordinate 12,432, forward strand.
CCAATGAAATCAGCGACAGCCGTGAGCCCGACGCGGCGAGCAGCGCGCGCATTCTCACAGAATGCAGTCGCGTGCTTGGGATTGAGCCGCCTCGCGTCCTCCGTGAGCGCGTGGGGCTGCGGCCGTTCCGGAAATCAGGGGTTTGCCTCAACCACGAGCGGCTCTCCGACGGGCGCGCTGTGATTCACAATTACGGACACGGCGGCTCCGGGTTCACGCTATCGTGGGGCTGCGCCGAAGAAGTGCTCGCACTCGCGCAACAGGTCCAGAATTGATCCTGCACGCGCATGCGCTTGTGCGCGCGATGGCTTTGATTTTCTTGTCCGCCGATCAACGCGTGAAGCGATCGCCGCCCATCTTCGGCAGCAACTCGTCAACGATGCCGCGCGATTAGTCGGCGAGCAGATTGTTGTTTGCGACGAACTCGGCGACAGCCGCATTGAACTCCTGCGGCCGGTCAATCATTAGAAAATGGCTGACGCCGTCCCAGACGCGGTAATCGACTTTCGGCACGAGATCGCGAACGAACGCCTCGTAATCAGCGTTCCAGGCCGGCTGCTTCGCGAGAATCACAAGGGTCGGCACGTTGATTTTGTCCGGCCGCCAGAGCTCATCGCTCAGGATTGATTCCATTTCGCTGACTGACACGTACTGCGGCGTGCGAAGCATGGCGGCTTTAATGTCGGCGCGCGTCGCTTCGTCCTTCATCGGCTTGAGCATCGCGTCGACCATCTTACCGATGTACTCGCGATAATTCGGCGCGCGCATCGGCTCGATGAATTTCTGCATGTCGGCCGCCGGTGCGAACGGGCGCAGCGCGCCGTCAACTATGACGAGGCCGCGCGTTTTCGCCGGAAAGGTTCGATAAAACTGGCGGATAACCGGCGTGCCGTTACTGTGACCGACCAGCACCACGTGCTCGACCTTGGCGTCGCGCAGCACGGAGTCGATCGCCCGCGCGTGCAGGTCCATCGTGTATTTCATCTCCGGCTTGTCGCTTTCCCCGTGACCGGGCAGATCGATCGCAATCACGCGCGCCTGCGGGAACGCGCCGACCTGGTTTTTCCAAACGCTCAGGTCGCAATTCCAGCCATGCACGAACACGATCGCCGCGCTGCCCGCGCCGCGGTTGGTGTAGTGAACCTTCATTTGGTCGAGCGGGGCGAAGCGCGATTCCTCAGCGGCACGCCCGGGCGGCGCAGCGTAGAAGAAGAACGAGCTCAGGAAAACTGTGCGCGCGATCAGCCATTTCATCGCGCGGTTTTATTCAATCCGAGCCGTTAAACTCAATCCTGCTTTCACACGACGTTAGTCAAAGCCTGTTTTGACTTATTCCCGGCGCGAGTCCTACGTTGCAGAGTTGAAGGAATCACCCTGGCGCAAGCGGTTGCTCGAGAGCACGCGCGGACAAATCCTCAGCCTCGTCCGCACGCAGGATCGCACCGTCGACGAGCTCGCGACCGAGCTCGAGCTGACCGATAACGCGGTCCGCGCCCATCTCGCCACCCTGGAGCGCGATGGCTTGGTGCAGCAGAGCGGCACCCGGCAGGGCTTCAGGAAACCGCATGCGACCTACGGACTGACGACGCAGTCCGAGCAGATTTTTCCAAAGGCCTACGGTCCGCTGCTGGACCTGGTGCTGGCGGTGTTCGAGAAAAAACTCAGCCGGCGCGAGCTCCGCGCCGGCATGCGGGAAGTCGGTCGCCGCGTTGCCGCCAGCTACACAGATCGCGTCCGCGGCAAATCGCGAGAGCAGCGGATCAAAGCCGCGCTCGCGGTTCTCCACGAGCTCGGCGGTTCCGCGAATTTCCAGCTCGAGGATGGCAAGCACATGATCCGCGGCAAAGGCTGTCCGCTCGCCGCCGCTACCGCGCGGCACCGCGACGCGTGTCTCATTGCCGAATCACTCCTGTCCGAAATCATCGGCGTCGATGTGAAGCAATGCTGCCAGCATAACGGCTCGCCTTCCTGCTGCTTCGCGATCGCGGACGCGCGGTAGCTCGCGCGCTACTTCACGACGACGGCGCCCTTCATCTCGGGATGGAAGGTGCAGATGTAGGGGAAGCTTCCCGGCTGGGCGAAGGTGTAGCGCCAGGAAGCGTTGGCGTTGATCGATCCTGAATCGAACTCCTTGTTCGCGGCGGTCGCGGTGTGCGGCGTCAGGTCCGCGTTCTTCCACTCAACCGTGTCGCCCGCTTTTATCTCGATCTGCTGAGGTGAGAATTTGAGCAGACGAATCGTGACGGTGACGACAATCGGCTGAGCTAATTGAGCTGAGGTCGCTGGTGCCGCTGCAGTCGCGGGC
>CADDYX010000059.1 GCA_902810735.1 Verrucomicrobiota bacterium
ATTCCACGAGATCAAACAATGCGAGCCGATCTCGATTTGCTCTTCCGCCATGATCAACGCGCCGTTGAGCAGGGTGAAATTACCGATCGCGCAACTGCCGTTCACGCCGATCGCAAATGAGCAACCAGCGTAAACCGACACGTGGTTGCCGATCCGCACCGCGTGCGGCGCTTTGCTTTTCAAATGCCGAAACACTTGCGCGCTCTCGCAGTAGAAGCCTTCGCCGAAATCGACATTCCCGGGAATCGCCTCCTGCCACCAATCGTGCTCGACCCGCCGATCCGCGCCCACGTTGCTCATTTCGGATAATTGCCTGAGGCGTAGAGCTTCGCGTAAACACCGTTGCGCGCGAGCAATTCGGCGCCGGTCCCTTGCTCGCGCATCCGGCCGTTTTCCAGAACGACAATCCGATCGACGCTGTGAATCGTGGCGAGCCGATGCGTCACGATCAGCGTTGTGCGGCCGCGCATCAGCTCGCGAATTGTCTCCATGACGGCTGCCTCGGTCGTCGGATCGAGCGCGGATGTCGGCTCATCGAGAAGCAGAATTGGCGCGTTTTTTAGGAACGCGCGGGCCAGCCCGATGCGTTGTCGTTGGCCGACGCTCAGGTGGCCGCCGCGTTCGCCGACGAGACTCTCATAAGCGTGCGGCAGCGCGTTGATGAACTCTTCCGCCTGCGCGCGTCGTGCTGCTTCGTGAATCTCTGCATCGGTCGCTTCAGGACGGCTGTACGCAATGTTTTCGCGGATCGTGGTGGAGAACAGCAGCGTATCCTGCAACACAATCGCGATCTGCGCGCGGAGTGATTGTTTTGTCACCGTGCGAAGATCGCGTCCGTCCAGTGTGACGCGTCCGCTTGTCGGATCGTAAAATCGCGGAACGAGGCTGAGCAGAGTGCTTTTACCTGCGCCGGTGCCGCCAACCACCGCGACGATTTGATTCGGCGCGATTTGCAAATTGATCTCCTGCAGCACCGGCCGATCGCCGTAGGCAAACTCGACCCCGTCGAAGCCGATCGCACCAGCGGCTGTCGTGATCTCCTGCGCATCTGCCGCGTCCGCGACGTCGTCCTGCCGGTCGAGCACCTCGAAGCAGCGCCGCGCGCCAGCTGTCGCGCCTTCCATCGCCCAGGTCGTGTAGGTGAGCGCCTCGAGCGGCTGGTAGAGCATCAGCAGATAAGCGCTGAAGACGAGGAGCGAACCGAGGCTCAACGTTCCGGCAATCACGTGCAGCGTGCCGACGTAATACATCGCTGCGGTGCCCGCGACCATCAGCGTGCTGATGACGAGTGCGCTGTTCACGTTCGTCAGAGTGAGTCGCAGGTTTGCATGCAGGCTTTGCTGCGCGCGCTGCTGAAACTGCCGCACTTCCCATTCTTCCCGTCCGAACGCGTGCACCATTCGAATCGAGCTGAGACCTTCCTGCGCCTGCGCGAGCACCGCGCTTTCCTGCTCCTGGATAGTCGTGGACTCGACACGAATCCGACGCGCGAAGAAATAGATCGCGGTGATGATCAGCGGCACGATCGCAAGCGAGAGCAGCGTCAGGATTGGATCGATCCGCACCATGATAACGAACGTGCCGATCAGCGTGACGATCGACCCAAAAATGTTGGTGAAACCCTTGTTGTAGATCGTCTGGATCGATTGCGAGTCATACGCGACGCGGAAGCTTGAATCGGCGGAGCGCCGCGCGTCGTGGAACTTGAGCGAGAGCCGCTGCAGATGAGCGTAAATGTCGGTGCGCAACGTCAGCAGCGCCTCCAGACCGGCTTTTACGAACACGTAATTGCTTGCCCAGTTCGCGATTCCCCAAAGGAGTTGAATGCCGACCAACGCCAGGCAGAGCAGGGGGATCATCGTTCGCCAGTCCGGCGCGGGGCCGTCGGTCCGCCGGAGGTAATCGTCGACGATGATCTTAAATGGCCAGGGCTTCAGCAGGTTGAGCGCAATACCAGCCAGCGAGAGACACAAACCTGCAATCGTCTGCGGCAGAAACGCGCGGTAATGGGCGAGGACGCGACGATAAATCGGCATGGATTTCGGATTGCGGAACGCCGAATTCGGAACGAACTAGCGCCGTCCGACGCGAGATTCCTCGACTTCGCGCGGAATGACAACATGCATCACCTCCTGCAAGTCTGGTTCGGCTGGGTGTTAACGGGCGGCTACGTTGGAATCGTCGTGCTGATGGCAATGGAAAGCTCGATCATTCCGGTGCCGAGCGAAATCGTGATCCCGCCGGCGGCGTTTCTCGCTGCGCAGGGGCACTTGAGCTTCACTGGTGTCGTGATTGCGGGCACCCTCGGCTCCTATCTTGGCGCGGCGGCGACCTACTGGATCTCGCGAGCGGTCGGTCGACCGCTCGTCATTCGTTACGGCCGCTGGTTCTTCATTTCTCCGAAAAAGCTGCAGCAATCTGAAGCATGGCTCGCCAGATATGAGTCTGGCGGAGTGTTCTTTGCGCGGCTTCTTCCTGTCGTCAGGCATTTAATCTCGATCCCTGCTGGAATCGTTCGGATGCCGTTTCGAACATTCAGTATCGTGACCCTGCTGGGCTCGGCGCTCTGGTGCGCGATCCTGGCGTATCTCGGCCGCCGCGCTTACATCGCTGAGCCAGATCTCCTGGCCGATCCGGAAGCGCTGGTCCGGTTTATCAAAGGTGAATCGACCTGGATTATCGCAGTCGTCGTACTGTTTGCGGCCGCGTATCTCCTGACCGTGTGGCTGATGAACCGCTCGACGCGCGACGCCGCGTGATTCCCGACCGCGCGTGTTAAAATAACTGACACATCTGTCAACGGCCGAACCGTCCGGCAGTCGGAAGAGATGCCGCGCGATGCTGAGTTCTCTCGTTTCGCGACTCTCGATTGAACGTGGCACCTGAAGTGCTGTCAAAACAGGTGCAACCTATGAAGAAGAACAAGCAGATCCTTCGCACCTCACAGAAACTTTCCCTCGGCGACCTGATTCTTGCCGTCAGTTCGTGCACCAAAAGCACGAAGGAAACGGTAGCGACCGTCGCTGACCTGCTCGGCAGCGGCAAGGTGCGCGTGCAGAGCAACGGCCGGTTTACCCGCGCCCGCGTCTGCTAGTTTTCTTCCACTAAGAAATTTTCGAAGCGCCGCTCCGGTCCACCCGGTGCGGCGCTTTGTCGTTTCGACAGAAAAGCACTTCTCGTCGCGCGGAGGCGCTTCTATGTTGCGGCGATGATCGACCGCTATACGCGACCGGAGATGCGCAAGCTCTGGTCCGACGAGCGAAAACTCTCGATCTGGCTCGAAATCGAAATTCTCGCCTGTGAGGCGATGGCTGAGCTCGGCCAGATTCCGCAGGCCGACGCTGAGGCGATTCGCAACCGGGCACGTTTCTCGGTCGACGAAGTGCGCGAGATCGAGAAGCGCACCAACCACGACGTCATCGCGTTTCTCGAGAACGTTGCCGCCTCGGTAGGGCCGGCGGCGCGCTGGATGCACCAGGGGCTTACGTCCTCCGATATTTTGGACACGACACTGGCGGTGCAGATGCGAGATGCGTCGCAGATTCTGATGGCCGACCTCGCGCAACTCCGCACTGCCATCGCCGCGCAGGCGCGCCGGTTCAAGACCACTCCGATGATCGGCCGCAGTCACGGGATTCATGCCGAGCCGATCACGTTCGGCCTGAAGCTGGCGTTGATGTACGATGAATTCGGACGCGCGGAGGAGAGACTGCGCGCCACGGCCGAGCGAGTGCGCGTCGGGAAGCTGAGCGGCGCCGTCGGCACGCACGCACACCTCGATCCGGCAATCGAGCGCATGGTTTGCGAAAAGCTTGGCCTGCAACCGGCGAAGATCGCCACGCAGGTCGTGCAACGTGATCGGCACGCCGAGTTCATGACGACGCTCGCGCTGATCGCGTCCAGCATCGACCGCTGGGCGACAGAATTCCGGCATCTGCAACGCACTGAAGTCCTGGAAGTGGAGGAGTTCTTTGGGGAAGGTCAAAAGGGCAGCTCTGCGATGCCGCATAAGCGCAACCCGATCACCGGCGAACGGCTCACCGGGCTGGCGCGTGTAATCCGCGGCTATGCGCTGACCGCGCTGGAGAATGTCGCGCTTTGGCACGAGCGCGATATCAGCCATTCGAGCGCGGAGCGGATCATCCTGCCCGACGCGTGCACGCTTCTGGATTACATGCTGGTGAAATTGCGAGAGCTCGTGGCGGGTCTTCAGGTTTACCCGGATCGAATGCAGCAGAATCTGGAGCTAACCCGCGGGTTATATTGCAGCCAATCAGTGCTTCTTGCACTGACCCGCGCCGGGCTCGAGCGGAAGACCGCCTACGAGGCGGTGCAGCGCGCCGCGATGCGCACCTGGAAAGCCAGCGGGACGTTCGCGGAAAACGCGAAGCAGGAACCGGAGATTACGGCGAAATTATCGTCTGGCGAAATCGACGCTCTTTGCTCGCTGGACGTCCATCTCAGGCACGTTGACGAGATGTTTAGCGCCGTCGGACTCGCGTAATAGCGGCCACGCACCCGTCGGCGTGCGATGAGCGGTCTGTGAACACGCCCACGCTTTACATCAAAACCGGCTGCCCGTATTGCGCGGCGGCAATCAACTATCTGGACGAGCACCAGATCGCGTACCAGAAAGTGGACGTGCTGCGCAACGCGGAGAAAATGCAGAAACTGCGCGACCTCTCGGGTCAGGTGAAGACGCCGACGCTTGATTGGGACGGCGAAGTGCTGGCCGATTTTGGCGTCGACGAGCTGGAGAAATTTCTGCGCGAACGGCAAAGGCCCTCGTGACGTTTTACGCCGGCGTCAGCGTGATCTCTTCGATTTGCCGCACCCAGTCAACTCGCACCTGAGTCGCATCGAAGATCGCGCCGATTGCAGCGGTCGCCGGATCAAGACTGACGCGGACGCGCCGGCTTCGGGCAACAAGAATCAGCCGCGCGACTTCTAGCGCGGGGGTTAATTCGACCGCCTGAAGCCGAAAGGCGGCGAGCATTTGAATCGGCATTACCGTTGACGCGGTCGGCGTTAGCTCTACCGCGGCCGTCGCGGGCGCGATCTCGATCTCATCGACCGCGAAGCGGCGATTGATCTGCAGCAGCTCGAGCGGCCGCTGGTTTGGCACGAGGCGCGCGGTTTCGATTTCGCCGTGCTTACCGACAGTGATCGCGTCGAGGTCGAAGCCAGTCTTCACCGGAACGACAGCGTGGAACATCTCCGGCGGGAAATTCAGCGACACGGTCCGCGATGCACCGCGTGCACGGATCTGGCCAATACGCAGAGTGGAAGTTAGCTGCACCGCAATGGTTTGAAGCGCGATTCCGACGAGCACGATTGTCTCGCTCGGGACAGCAACGGTACTAGCGACGGCGGGCACCGGCGTCGGCCGCGCGGCTGCGCGAGGCTGCTCGACTGCCGTCGCGACTTGTACCGAAACGGCCGGCGTCGATTTCGGCGATGCGACTGGAGCGCGCGGCGGTACTTCCGGAGTCGGGCCGGGAGCGACCGGCGGAACTTGAGGCGGCGGGGCTTCCGGTATCGCCACAGGCGCTCGTGGCGGGGCATCACCGTTCGCGCTCTTCTGCCGCTGCTTTTTCCCCTTGCCGTTATGCGTAACGGCGGCCTCGACTGTCGCTTTATCAGGCGGTTTCGCCGAGGATGCCGGCGGGAGCCCCGGTGGCGCCGCGAGCGTCTCCTCCACCAGCTTCAGCAACGCGAGTGAAAGAAACGGCTTCGCGATCGTGCCGACGACGTTCGGATAGGTTGCTGCCGTCGTTTGCATATCCGCGACCTGGCCGGACATCATCACGATCGGTATAGATGCGGTTTCCGCGTTTTCGAGCAGGCGCCGGCAGACCTCGTCGCCATTAATGTCGGGCAGGCTGTAGTCGAGCAACACGAGGTCGGGCCGCATCAGCTGCGAACGGCGGACACCCTCGGTACCGGTGTGTGCCGTTACGACCTGCAATTCGGGATGGGCGGCGGTGAGAATTTCTTCGACGAAGTCGAGCAGCAGTTCCGTGTCGTCGACGACAACGACTCGCTTTCCGGTGGGATTTTCTCGACGCCGCCGCCGCTTTGGCGGCTCTTCAGGTTCGGTAACGACGCTGCGGCGCCGCAGCCGCGGCAAAACGTCGAGCAACAAGTCGGGCCAGCGAGAGCTGATCGTCCGCGGTGCATCCGGTGCACGATCGGCTTCGGCAAATCGCGGCGCAGGCCAATGCGCGATCTCCGCCAGCGCCTGCTTATCCGTAACGCCCGGCGCGAAAGCGTGGCAGATCTGGCCTTCGTGAATGTGGATCTCTCCCATCCGACCCCCGGCTGCTTCCACGCGGAGAACCACACTGCCTCCAGTGACACACTCGAGTGCGGCGAAGTCGAGCGCGTCGATATCACCGATTGTGCCGCGCGCAGGCTGTTTCCCAGATTCAGAGGAGGTCAGATAGCTTACTGCTTCTCCCAGCTCTGCGAGCTCAAACGGTTTTTCGACGAAATGAATTCCGCTCTGCCCGCCGCGAGCATTTTCCCATTCAGGCGACGTTCCACAGCCGATCGCAAGCAGGCGGCTGCCGGAATGGGCTACGCGCATCCGCTCGACCAGAGCCACCACACCCGCCTGCGGCGGATCCAAATCGATTACGATCAGCGCGGGAGCCAGCGCATCGAGAATGCGTTCGGCTTCGCCGATCGAAGCGACGACATGTCGCTCGTAATCGGGAGCGAATTTCTTCAGCGCCGAGCCGATCGCCAGAGCGAGCGCGTCGTACTCTTCAATGAGAAGAAGCTTAGGCGCGGGCGGTCGTTCTGCGGAGGAATGTGTTGTCTGGGGCACGGCAGCACCGGTTGCGAAGCACAAAGCTAGGAGAAGGCCCCGACATCGGCGCGATTGTAGCCTCCTCTGCCGCTGGTTGGCTATAGAAAAGCGCGAGGCTGGCCTAACGACCTACTCGAACCGGAGCGCCTCGATCGGATCGAGCGCCGCCGCACGGTAGGCCGGGTAGAAACCAAAGCCGATGCCAATCGCGGAACAGACCACCAGCCCCGCGATTGCCCAGCCGACCGGGAAAATGAGGTCGGCTTTCAGCCACAGCGCGAGGAGATCGCCACCGATTACCCCGAGCACAATGCCAAGAATGCCGCCGGCTTCGGAGATGAATACCGCCTCCGTCAAAAACTGCCGCAGGATATCGCGGCTCCGCGCGCCGATCGACTTGCGGATGCCGATCTCCTTCGTGCGCTCGGTCACGCTGACCAGCATGATGTTCATGATGCCGATCCCGGCGGCGATCAGTGCGATCAGGCTGATCACGAACGCGCCGATCCGCACGACGCCGGCAATCGCGGCGAACGCGCTCTTCAACGAATCGTTGGAATAAACCTCGAAATCGTCCGGCTGGGTCGGCTTCAATCCGCGCGCGAGTCGCATCGCACCGATCCCTTTATCGAGCGTGCGATTATAGCTCTCAGTCGAGAACGATTGCGTGGCGATATTTATCGTTCGCTTGGCCGAGCCGAAGTTCTCGAAGAAGCGCGTGATCGGCATCACGCAGATGTCATCCTGGCTTTGGCCGAACGCCGAGCCCTTCTCCGTCAGAACACCAATAACCGACATTGGATGCCCGTTGATCTTGATCACCTTGCCGATCGGCGATTCGTGCGGGAAAAGCGCTTTCTCGATCGTCTTGCCGACCAGCGCGACGTTGCGCGCGAGATCGACGTCTTCGTCAGTCAGATTGCGGCCGTAGTCCAGCGTGTACGAATTCGCGGCCAGGAAACTTTTGTTCGAGCCGGCAATCGTCAGAGCGGGTGGGGTCTTGAAGCCGTTGTAGGTGCACTGGCCTTTGAAATCGAAGCACTTCAGGCAAACGTCGCGCGCAATTCCTTCCATCAAATGCTGGTACCGCACCGCCTGCTCGTAGGTGATGTTGCGCCGGTTCTCGTACTTCTGCGCGTTGCGTCCGCCCTGGCCGCCGCTGACCGGGTATTTGGCAAATTGGAAAATGTTCGAGCCGAGAAAACTGATGCCGCCCTCGATCGACGTTTGCAACGCGCCGATCGCCGTCATCACTGAGATCACGGAAAACACACCGATGGTGATGCCGATCATCGTCAGGCCGGAGCGCAATTTGTTCGCGCCTAAGGACTGCATCGCCATGGCCACGACTTCGCGGAATTGAATGGCGCTATTCATACCGTAGCGCAGTCACCGGATCCAAACGCGAAGCGGACCACGCCGGCGCAAAGCCTGAGATCAAGCCGGTAAAAACGGAAACGAACATCCCGATTAGAACGAGGCCGAACGAAAACTGAATCGGGAAGGAGGGGAACGCGCTCGCGATGCCGAAGCACATCGCGTAGGCGAATATCAGCCCGATCAAGCCGCCGACGACGCAGAGCGCGGTCGACTCAATGAGGAACTGGAGCAGGATTGTGCGGCGCCGCGCCCCGAGCGCCTTGCGCGTGCCGATCTCCTTCGTCCGCTCCTTCACGCTCACGAAAGTGATGTTCATGATGCCAATCGCGCCGACGAACAGCGAGAGGCCGGTAATGAACAGGCCCGCGATCGCAATCGAGTTCTTCACCGGATCGAGCGTGCTCTTGAACGCCTGCTGCTCGTTGATATTGAAGTCGTCTTTCTTCTCCGGCGCCAACGCTCGGACGCGTCGCATCAATCCGGTCAGCTCGCTCTTGGCGTCGGTGAGCTTCGATTTGTCGCGAACTTTCACGCGAACGTCGGACTCGCTCTTCGCGCTAAAGAATTTTTTGAAAGTCGGCAGCGGCACAAGCACGATGGAATCGAGACTGAAGAGGCCGAGGAAAGAGCCCTGCCGCGCGCCAACTCCGAGGACGCGAAACTGCTGTCCACCGATCTGGACTTCCTTGCCGACCGGGTTTTCGGAAGGGAAGAGCGCATCGGCGACGTCATAGCCAAGCAGGCAGACATTGGCTGCGCCTTTCACTTCCAACTCATTGAAGAAGCGCCCTTCGTTGAAATCGACGACGGAAATCAGCGGATACTCGGCGGTTGTGCCCTGGATGAAAATCCCGGTCACCTGATTGTCATTCCGTTTCACGTTGCGCACCACGTTCGAGGTCGGCACCGCAAGCACGAGGTTGGAGTTTGGCGTGGCGGCGATCATTCGGTTCAGCGGCTCGGCATATTCCGTTTTGATCTCGCGGCGATCGCGGTAGTTCCACCAGTCGTTCACCCGCGCCCACGGATATTGGCTCACGTAAAGCACGTCATCGCCGAGGATCGACATGCTCTTGTCGAAACCGGTCTGGATCCCGGTGATCGCGGTGCCCATCAACGTCACCGCGACGATGCCGATGATCACGCCGAGCGCCGTCAGCATCGATCGCGTCTTGTTCGCGTGCATTTGAGCGAACGCGATCTTCCAGCTCTCGGTCAGCTCGTAGATAAGCCGCTTCATCAGGTGAACGCGAGCGATTCGCTGGCGAGCTCGGCCGGCTCATCGCTTTCGATCAATCCATCACGCAAATGCACCGTGCGCCGCGCGTGCCGCGCGATGTCGGGCTCGTGAGTCACCAGAATGATCGTGTTGCCGCGCTGGTAGAGCGTTTCGAGCAGCGCCATGATCTCGTCGCCTGTTTTGGAGTCGAGGTTACCCGTCGGTTCGTCAGCGAGAATGATTGACGGATCGTTCACCAACGCGCGCGCGATCGCCACTCGTTGGCGTTGTCCGCCCGACAACTCGTTAGGCTTGTGCTGCAATCGATCGCCCAGGCCGACGTCGATCAGCGCCTGCGCGGCCCGTTGCTCGCGCGTCTCCGGATCGAGCCCCGCGTAGATCAGGGGCAGCTCGACGTTGCGCAAGCTGGTGGAGCGGGGGAGCAGATTAAATGTTTGAAAGACAAACCCGATCTCGCGGTTTCGAATCGCCGCCAGCTCGTCGTCGTCCATTTCCGAGACGTTCTTGCCATTGAAGAAGTAGCGGCCGGAGCTGGGGGTATCGAGGCATCCGAGCATGTTCATCAACGTCGACTTTCCGCTGCCGCTGGGCCCCATGATGGCAAGGTATTCGTTTTGATGAATCTGCATCGTCACACCACGCAGGGCGTGCACGGTTTCCTGACCCATCACGTAGACCTTCGTGATGTTCTCGATGTCGATTACGATCGGGCCGCTCGGCCGGATGGAACCCACGGAGCTCATCCTGCGGCCACCCTATTTCGTCTGCAGCTTGTCGATCGTGACCTTCGCGCCGTCTTTCAGTTTGCGGCTGATCGCGCTGTAGCTGCCGGAAATCACTTCATCGCCGGGATTCACGCCGCTCTTGATTTCCATGTAGGTGTCGTCCGCAATGCCGGTGGTGACCTTTACCCAATGGGCCTTGCCGTCGCGGTTCATCGTGAACACGCCCTTGATCACGTTCTCGCGTTCTTCCTTCGCGTTCTTCTTTTCGAGCTTCTGGTTGGTCAACTCGGCCGCGTTGTCGCCTTTGTCGCGCACTGACGCAATCAGCTTCCGCTTCTCGATTTCTTCGGGGCTGAGATTGCTGTCACCGGTGCGAATGGTGACGCTCTGCATCGGCACCGCGACCGCATTATCGACTTTGTTGGTTTCGATCTCCGCCGTGCAGCTCAACCCCGGGCGCAACTGCACGTCGTTATCGTCGATATGCGTCTTGACCTCGAAATTGGTGACTTCTTCCTGCGTGCCCGTGCCCGTGGTCTTTCCGGTATTGGCGATTTGAACGACGGTGCCGTGGAATTTCCGCTCACCGTAGGCATCGATCGTCACGATCGCTTTGTCGCCGACCTTCACGTTGACCACGTCGTTCTCGTTCACGTCGACGACGGCTTGCATGCTCGACAAATCGGCGACCCGCATCACCTCGGTGCCGGCGAACTGGTTGGTGGCAACAACGCGTTCACCAAGCTTGCTGTTGAGCACCGTGACGGTTCCGTCGATCGGCGAATAGATGGTGGTTTTGGCAAGCTGATCGCGCGCCTGGCTTGAGCCGGCTTCCGCTCGCTCGATTTCGTGCAGCGAGCTCTCAAACGTGTTTTTCGACACGTCGTAGGCGGCCTGCGCGGCGTTATATTCCTGCACCGAGATCATCTTCTTGTTGTAGAGATCCTCGGCGCGACGGAGGTCTTGCTCCGACTTCATCATCGTCGCCTTCTGCTGAAGATTTGTGGCTTTCGCTGCGCTGATCGCGGCTTCCTGCTGCTCGACAAGCGCCTTGTAGGAATCGGGTTTGATCTTCACCAGCAGATCACCGCGTTTAACTGCCTTCCCGTCTATAACCGGCAGCTCGATGATCTCGCCCGCCACTTCCGGCGAAATCTTCACCTCGGTTTCGGGCTGAATTTTGCCGGTCGCAGAAACGGTTTGGATGATTGTCCGCCGAACCGCTTTTTCGGTCGTGACGGGAATCGGCTTTTCCCGCCGGCCAAAGAGCATCGAGGCAACGAGCCACAACAACAGCAGACCGATTCCGGCGATGATGACATAGCGACGGCGGCGCGATCGCTTCCGCGGCGCGCGCACCGGTTCGGTCGGTGTCGTCAGGGCCTGATGCATGATGGGGGGCGAGTAAACCGGACTGCTAAGTGAGTATCAATATCCTTTGTCGCGCAAATGCGGTCGAACGAATCACATAGCTACGACCGTGCCGATGCGACGTCGTTCAAAGTTGCGACGGATTTACAAGACGTTCGCCGTGCGCGAATCGCGTCAATGGCCCAGTTCGCATGCTCCGCAATCAGCGGCTCCGAGTCGGTCGCCGCAGCTTCGAGCGCGGGCAAATCGGATTCGTCACCGACGTTACCGAGAGCTACGCAGACGTTGCGCAGAAAACCCCGACGTTTGATACGCTTGATCGGCGAGCCGCGGAACAAGGCGCGGAATTGCGCGTCGTCCAGCTCCAGGTAATCGCGGAGGCGCATGCCAACCGCCGGCCGCGCTGCGAACGCTGTTTCTCGCGAGGCCGATGCAAAACGATTCCACGGGCAGATCTCGAGGCAATCGTCGCATCCATAAATTCGATCGCCGATCAGGGGCCGCAGCTCGATCGGAATAGAGCCTTTAAGCTCAATCGTCAGATATGAAATGCAGCGGCGCGCATCCAAGCGGTGCGCACTGGTTATCGCGCGAGTGGGGCACACATCGATGCAGCGATTGCAACTGCCGCAACGCGAACGCTGCGGTTCATCCGGCGGCAGCTCGAGCGTCGTCAGGATTTCAGCGAGGAAAAACCACGTCCCGAGCTGCTGATCGACCAGCATCGTGCTCTTGCCGTGCCAGCCGATTCCCGCTGCGGCGGCAAAATCCCGCTCGAGCACTGGACCGGTATCGACGTAGCACTTTTGTCTCCCTCCGTGCTCCTCCAGGAACCGGTTCAGTTGTATCAGCTTTCGTTCAATCAGGTCGTGGTAATCATCGCCCCACGCGTAGCGCGCAATTCTTCCGGTTTGCCGTCTGCGGTCGCTCGGAGTCGACGCGCCTTGCCAGTAGTTCAGCGCGAGAACGATGACCGATTTCGCGCCAGGGAGCACCTGCTGCGGATCGCAACGTTTGTCCGCGCCGCGTTCCATCCACGACATCTCGCCCGCAGAGTTTTGCGCAAGCCACTGGCGAAATTCTGCGGCGTGCGACGGCGAATCGCAGCGTGCGACCCGGCACGCGTCGAAACCCAACGCGCGGGCTCGATGAACGAGCGCGCCCTTAATCTCGCCAGCCGTCATACTGACGACGCTGTCCGCAGTGCGTTCCAGTGCTCAATCACAGCGTCAGCTGCTTCGGCGTGCGTCAGGTTCGACGTGTCGACCTGCGCGTCTGCCGCTGCCGCATAAAGCGGCGCCCGCATTGCCAGCAGCGAAGTAATCGTCTCGCGCGGGTTCGCCGTTTGCAGCAATGGGCGCGAAGCGCGCCGCGAGATCCGCTCGAAAATGACTTCTTCACGCGCGGAGAGCGCCACAACCGTCCCAACGCGCTGAAGATGCTCAACATTCTCGGCCCGCAGCACGATGCCGCCACCGGTGACGATCACCGCTTCGCTGCTACCACCGATCTGCCGAAGAACATCGCTCTCCGCATTCCGGAAATGTGCCTCGCCATGTTGCGCGAAGATCTGCGAAACAGGCATTCCGAAGCGCGCCGCCACCAGCTCGTCCGTATCGAAACGCGGCAGACTCAACCGGCGTGCAATCGCGCGACCGACCGACGACTTCCCGGTGCCCATGAATCCTACGAGCACCAGAGCGGGCCCACGTTCGCGCATTCGGCATGTTCCGGCGGGAAAAATCGCTTTGCAACGGCGGCGGTTCTAGGGGAGTGATGAACGGCTGTCATGGCTGACCCGAAAACTTCCTCCGCCGTCGTCGCGGTGGTGATGGGGAGCGCGTCCGACTGGGAAACGATGCGCCATGCGATCGAGCTTCTCGATGAACTCGCGGTGCCGCACGAACATCGAATTGTCTCCGCGCATCGCACACCGGAGTTGATGGCACAGTTCGCGAAAAGTGCGGCCGGACGCGGGCTGCGCGTTATTATTGCGGGAGCGGGCGGCGCCGCCCATCTGCCGGGAATGATCGCCGCGCACACGTGGCTGCCGGTACTCGGCGTGCCGGTGCAATCGAAGGCACTGAATGGCGTCGATTCGCTGCTATCGATCGCGCAAATGCCCGCCGGGGTTCCAGTCGGCACGCTAGCCATCGGGACAGCCGGCGCGACGAATGCAGGTATTCTCGCCGCCAGCATTATCGCGCTGCATGACGAAAAGGTGCGAGCGAAACTCGAAGCGTTCCGCAAACGCCAGACCGAGGCAGTGCTGAGTCAGCGCGTCCCATGACTCGCCGGTTTCTGCCCGGCGCCACAATCGGCGTCATGGGCGGTGGCCAACTCGGCCGGATGTTCGCCATCGCGGCGCGACGGATGGGCTATCGCGTTCACGTCTTCAGCCCGGAAAAAAACGGACCGGCGGCGCAGTTTGCCGATGCATCAACGGTGGCCGATTACCAGGATCGCTCTGCAGTCGAACGGTTCGTCCGCGCGATCGACCTGCTGACCTTCGAATTCGAGAACATCCCGGTCGACACGGTCGAGTGGTGCGCGCAATCGGTCCCGGTGCGGCCGAGCGGCTCTGTCCTCCACACCGCGCAACATCGGTTGCGCGAAAAGACGTTTCTTTCTCGCGCGGGTTTTCCGGTGGCGCCGTTTGCGGCGGTGAGCAGCGCAGCTGATCTGCGTGACGCGCTCGAGCAGATAACGGCGCCGGCAATTCTCAAGACCGCCGGGTTTGGTTACGATGGAAAAGGACAGCAGTTCCTGGACGGAGCGAAAACAGCGGAGGGGATCTGGTCGGAGCGCCCAGGCGACGAGCTGATCCTCGAGAAGGCGATTGATTTCGAGCGCGAGATTTCTGTCATCGTCGCACGTGGCGTCGAGGGCGAGGTCACGACGTTGCCGATTTCAGAAAACATCCACGTCGCTCACATTCTGGACGTGACGATTGTGCCTGCGCGAATCGAGGACACCGTCGCGCAGCGTGCGGCGCAACTCGCC
>CADDYX010000060.1 GCA_902810735.1 Verrucomicrobiota bacterium
CTCCCCTTCGCATTCACCGAGCAACGCGTGGCGATGCTCTCTAGCGTCTTAAAGAGCGAACGAGCGGTGAAGGTGAACATCGCGATTATGCGCGCGTTCGTCCAACTGCGCGAAATGCTGGAGACTGATCGTGAGCTCGCGCAGAAGTTCGCCGCACTTGAGCAACGCGTGGGAAAGCACGACGACGAGATCGCCGCGATCATCGACGCGATCCGACAACTGCTCGCACCTGCGAAACCGGTGAAACGCGAGATCGGTTTTCACGTGCGTGAAAGGTCTCCGCGATATCGCACCACGCGCGCACGATGATCGCCTGGACGATTTACATCACTTTCGCGGGCGCGGTCGCGGCGCTGCTTTTGCCGCGCGGCATCTCACGGTGGGTTGCGCTTATCACCACATCGGCGGCGTTTGCGATCAGCGTTGCGGCGTTCTTCTCCAACATCGAGTTCGCGCAATTCTCCACAATTGTGCGCATGCCGTGGGTGCCGGTGCTCGGAATGAATTACCACCTCGCCGTCGACGGCATCAGCGCGACGATGGCGCTCGTCACCGGGCTGACAGCGGTCAGCGCCGTCCTCTTTTCGTGGGACATCGCCGATCGGCCGAACGAGTTCTTCTTCTGGCTCCTGCTCGTTGTCGGTGGCTCTTACGGCGTGTTCCTCAGCGCTGATCTCTTTCTGCTCTTCGTTTTCTACGAGCTCGTGATCGTGCCGAAGTACTTCCTGATCGCGATCTGGGGCTCGACCAACAAAGAGTACGGCGCGATGAAGTTGACGCTCTATTCGTTTTTCGGCGGGACGCTCGTGTTTATCGGCGTCATCACGGCGTATGTAACGAGTGGAACGCTCGACCTGACCCGGCTGGCGACGTTTGCCTTCGAGCCACAACTGCAGGCCTGGGCGTTTCCGGTGTTATTCCTTGGATTTGCGGTCCTCGCGGGCATCTGGCCGCTGCACACCTGGGCGCCGACCGGTCACGTCGCGGCACCAACGGCCGGCTCGATGTTGCTTGCTGGAATCGTGATGAAGCTTGGCGCCTACGGCGCGCTGCGCGTCGCGATGAACATCTTCCCGCAGGGATTCCAGATGTGGCGCAATTGGATCGCCGTCATTGCGGTAATCGGCATCGTGTATGCGGCGGCGGTGGCGTTGCGGCAGCGCGATCTGAAGTTCGTCATCGGCTATTCGAGCGTCAGCCACATGGGTTTCGTGCTGCTGGGACTCGCGACGGCGCAGGCGCTCGGAATTTCCGGAGCCGTGCTGCAAATGTTTTCGCACGGCGTTATTGGCGCGCTGCTCTTCGCGATCGCCGGCACGATGATTTACCGCCGCACCCACACGCGCGACCTCGACGCGCTCTCGCGCATGAGCTTGAGCACCGCGTTGCCGTTCGCGGCGTTCGCGTTTGTGATCGCGTCGGCGGCATCGATGGGCATCCCTGGCTTCAGTGGATTCGCGGCGGAGATCACGATCCTGATCGGCGCCTGGAAAGCGTATCCGTTCGCCGTCTGGATAACCGGTTTCGGTATGGTGCTCGTCGCGGCATTTACTTTGCGTGCGCTGCGCAAAAGCTTTTTCGGTGACACGCCGCGACTCGCCGGAAACGTGCCTGCGCTGGAGCCGATCACATTCCCGGAGAAACTCGGCGCCGGTCTGCTGATGTTGGCCACGCTGGCCGCGGGCGTTTATCCCAAGGTGTTGTTTGACCGGATCCTGCCGGCTGTCGAAGCGATGCGGATTTTTAAATGAGCTATCTCCAGCTGCTGCGACTCGCGTCACCGGAGACGGTTGTCGTCGTAACAACGCTTGTGGTGCTCGCGATCGGCCTCAGGAACCGGCAGTCGCCAGGGCTGAACATACTAGTTGCAGTCCTCGGTCTCGCCGGCGCGTGCGCAGCGGTGTTCATGCTGCCGCGCAGCGCAGTGCTTTTCGCCGGCATGCTCGTGATCTCGCCGCTCACTTCGTTGTTCAAGGTCATCTGCCTTCTCCTGGCGTTTTTCACGTTGCTGATGGCGCGCAATCTGTCGTCTCGAAACCACGCCGAGTACGTCGGGATGATTCTTCTCGCTACGATTGGTTTGATGCTCCTCGTCGGGAGCGAGGAGCTGCTCATGATCTTCATCGGCCTCGAGCTGCTGGGACTTTCACTCTACGTGCTGGCGGCGTTCGAAAAACACGACATTCGCGCGGTCGAGGCTGGGCTGAAGTATTTCCTCTTCGGCAGCACGGCGAGCGCTTTCACCCTTTTCGGCATCAGCATTCTCTATGGAATGAGCGGCACGACCGCGCTTGCGGCGATCGCCCAAAAGCTTGCTGGTATGCCGATCGAGCCGTTACTCGCGGCGGGCGTCGTGATGACGCTCATCGGCTTCGCGTTCAAGATCGCGGCGGCGCCGTTCCACCTCTGGGCGCCGGACGCTTACCAGGCCGCGCCCGTCACCAGCGCCGCGTTCATCGCCTCGGGGTCGAAAGTCGCGTCGTTTGTTGTGCTCGGAAAAATCGTGCTCATCGGGCTTGCGCCGCTTCACGGAAGCGCAGGATGGCACGCGATGGCTGGCGGCTGGATGCCGTTGCTCGCCGTGCTGGCGGCGTTATCAATTGTGATCGGGAACTTCGTTGCTCTCGTGCAAACCAATGTGCGGCGGCTGCTCGCATATTCTGCGGTCGCGCACGCCGGCTATACGCTGCTGGGACTGGTCGCCGGCGGACGCGAGGGATTCAGCGCAACATTGTTTTACACCACGATCTACGCGCTGACGCTGCTCGGCGCGTTCGGAGTGGTCGGGGCAGTGCGCCGGGAAATGGGCAATGATGACATCAGGGATTTCTGCGGATTGTCGCGGCGTGCGCCGCTGCTCGCAGGATGCATGGCGATCTTCATGTTGTCGCTCGCCGGACTGCCGCCGCTCGCCGGGTTTTTCGGAAAGTTCTACCTCTTCAGCGCGGCTCTGCGGGCTGGCGGTAATCACGGGCTGCTCTGGCTGGTCGCGCTCGCGCTCTTCGGCAGTCTGATTTCGCTCTATTACTATCTGATCGTGCTGAAGGTCATTTTCGTCGACGCGAAACAGGAAACGGCTGCCGTCGCCGCACCGCAGCTCGATTTGCTCCAGCGTGCAACGTTGCTCGCGCTCGCGGGCGCGATCGTCCTCTTCGGCATCATGCCGCAGACGCTCGTCAGCCGGATTCTCGCCGCGCTGGCGTAAGGCCGTTCGCCATTGCCGAGACGGCTCGGACGTGCTTCAATCCGTCTCCCCCAGCATGGTCGCCTCGCTCCAGCGCCGCTTCTGCCTGATTCTCATCAAGCCGTCGCACTACGACGATGACGGCTACGTGATTCAGTGGCTGCGTTCGACCATTCCGTCGAACTCGCTTGCGGCGCTTTACGGCCTCGCGCGTGACTGCGCCGAACGCCGCGTGCTCGGCGCAGACCTTGAGATAGAAATTCACCCGTTCGACGAAACGAACACGCGCATCCGGCCTGAGCGTCTGGCGCGCATGATCGAAAGCGCCGGTGCCGGAATGGTGATGCTGGTCGGCGTGCAGTCGAACCAGTTCCCGCGCGCGCTCGATCTCGCGAAGCCGTTTCTCGACCGCGGCATTCAGGTCGGGATTGGTGGCTTCCATGTCTCCGGCACAATCGCGATGCTCGATGGCAACGACGCTGACCTCCACCGCGCAAAGGCGATGGGCATCACATTGTTTGCGGGCGAAGCAGAGGGACGGCTCGATGGCGTTTTGCGCGACGCATTCGAGCGCAAGCTCAAGCCGCTCTACAACTACATGGCAGACCTGCCGGGGATTGAGTCTGAGCCGATTCCGCTGATCCCGGCGGTCCGCGCCGTCCGCACCGCCGGCGCGATGACGAGCTTCGACGCCGGCCGGGGCTGCCCGTTCCAATGCTCGTTCTGCACGATCATCAACGTGCAGGGGCGGAAGTCGCGCCGCCGTTCGCCCGACGATATCGAGCGGATCATTCGCGAAAACGTCGCGCAGGGATTGCACAGCTTTTTCATCACCGACGACAACTTTGCTCGAAATCAGGATTGGGAGCGGATTCTCGACCGGCTGATCCATCTGCGGCTCCGCGAGAAGATCAACCTGTCGTTCCTGATTCAGGTCGACACACTCTGCCACAAGATCCCGAACTTCGTGAAGAAGTGCCGCGCGGCCGGCGTGCGCCGCGTTTTCATCGGCTTGGAAAACATCAACCCGGACAGCCTCGCCGGCGCAAAAAAGCGGCAGAACAAAATCACTGAGTACCGCAAGATGCTGCTGGCGTGGAAAGATGCCGGCGTTCTCACCTACGCCGGCTACATCACCGGTTTCCCGAACGACACCGTCGAATCGATTCGGCACGACATTGAGATCATCAAGCGCGAGCTGCCGGTCGATATCCTGGAGTTTTTCTACCTCACGCCGTTGCCAGGTTCAGCGGACCACCAGGAGCTGGTCCGCAAAGGCGTGCCGGTTGATGCCGACATGAACAAGTACGACCTCAACCACGTCTGCGCGCCGCACGCGAAGATGTCACGCGAGGAATGGGAGCGCGCCTATCACACCGCGTGGGAGACGTACTACACGATGGATCACGTTGAAACGATCCTGCGCCGGCTGGTGGCGAAGCAAGGTCGCACCGCGAACGCGCTGATGTTCATCGCCTGGTTCATGGGCTCGCTGAACATCGAGAAAATCCACCCGCTCGAGACCGGCGCCGTTCGGCTAAAATTTCGCCGCGATCGGCGGCCGACGTTTGCGATCGAGCCGATCTGGACATTTTATCCGCGCTATTTTCTCGAGATGTTCGCCAAAGGCGTGAAATGGGGTTCGCTCTACTTCAAGCTGCGGCGCATTTACGTGCGAATTAAGCGCGACCCGAAGAAGCTCGAGTACACCGATCTCGCGCTGACGGCCGTCGCAGATGACGACGTCGAGAAGCTCGAGATGTTTCACAATCCAGCGGCTGAAGCGTTCGTCGCGCGCGAACAGCGCCGGCAGGTGCGCAGCCCGGCTGCGGCCTAATCAAAGTGCTCGCACGTCGCGAGCATCGACGCGCATACTCGCTGCGCCAGCTTCAGGAGGAATCGGATGAGTAACAGTACCATTTCGCGGCGCCGATTCGCGCAGATACTCGGCGTCGGCGCCGCTGCAGCAGTCGTTCGGCCGACGATCACTTTCGCGCGATCGCCAGCGCCGGCAGCAGTGACCGGCGTGATCAGGCTAAGCGCGAACGAAAATCCATACGGACCATCAGCGGGCGCGCTGCAGGCAATGAACGAGGCGTTCGCGCTGGCGTGGCGTTATCCCGACGAAGCGAACGAGCGGCTGATCGGCGCGATCGCGAAGCTGAACGGTGTCGCGCCTGAAGAGGTGCTGCTGGGCGACGGCTCGAGCGAAATCCTGAAAGTGTGCGCGGAGGCGTTCACCGGCCCGGGTCGCCCGCTCGCCGCGGCCGATCCGACGTTCGAGGCCATCCTGAATTACTCGACAGCTCGCGGTGCGCAGGTCGATAAAGTGCCGCTGACCCAGACGTTCGCGCATGACCTGCCGAAACTCGGCGGCGCGGCCGCGCGCGGTCTCGTTTACATCTGCAACCCGAACAATCCGACCGCAAGCATTACTCCGAAAGCAGCGCTGCGCGATTTCGTTGGCAACGCGCCAACCGACACGATGATCCTCGTCGACGAAGCGTATTTCCATTTCGCCGACAGCCCGGACTACGAGAGCGTTATTCCGCTGGTAAAAGACCACGCGAACCTGATTGTCGCGCGCACGTTCTCGAAGATTTACGGCATGGCCGGCTTGCGGTGCGGGTATGCGATCGCGCAGAAACAAACGATCGCAAAGCTGCGCGAGCAGGAGATGTGGGACAGCGTCAACTGCATGGCTCTGGCCGCCGCGACCGCGAGCCTCGACGATCCCGAGCAGGTGCCGGCTGGCCAGCATCGGAACAAGGAGACGCGCGATTTCACTGTCGCGCAGCTGGAGACGATGGGATTCAAGTCGATCCCGTCGCAGGCCAATTTCATTATGTTCGACACGAAACGTCCGGTCGTGCCGCTGATCGCCGCATTGAAGCAGCGCAACGTGCAGGTCGGCCGGTTGTTCCCGGCGCTGCCGAATCACATGCGGCTGACGATCGGGAAACGCAGCGAGATGGAGGCGTTTCTCTCCGCGTTCCGCGCCGTGGCGCAGGCTTGACCACCCGACGCGAGCGAAAGCAAAATCGCGGCATGACCGCTCTGTTGCAGTTGCAGCTTCGGGTCGTGCGCAGATGGCGTTCTGCGGTTGTGTTGGCGGCGGTGGCGATCTCTGTGCCTTGCGCGTTCGCGCAAACCGAAAGCAAAGATCGGACCGACATCGCCGGCCCGAGTCCTTCAGCCTCGCCGGCGAATGCGAGCACTCCCGCAGCCGGCCAGCCGAACGACGCCGAGATGATGAAGCAGATGATTGAGCTCTCGAAGTTGAACGAGAACCACAAGCTGCTCGCGAAAATGGCCGGCAGCTGGAGCTTCAATGTCACGATGTGGATGTCGCCGGACGCGCCGCCGATGAAATCCAGCGGCACCGCAATTCGCAAGCCGATCATGGACGGTCGCTACTTCACATTCGATACGAGCGGCACGATGAAAATGCCGGGACCGGACGGCAAGCTGCAGGAGATGCAGTTCAAAGGGACGTCGCTTGAAGGTTACGACAACGTGAAGCAGAAGTTCTTTGCCACCTGGGCGGACAACATGGGGACGAGCTTGATGGTGTCCGAGGGCATCTATGATCCGCCGAGCAAGACGTTCACCTTCAGGTCGCAATATGAACCCGCGCCGGGAGTCACGATCAAAGTCCGTGAAGCGCTCAAGCTGGTCGATGACGACCATCAGATGCTCGAGTGGTTTGAAGATCGCGGCGGTCAGGAAGTGAAAACGATGGAGATCAACTACACGCGGAAGAAATGAGCCGGTGAGTTATCGCGTCGTCATCCCGGCTCTGCTGGTGTCGCTCAACACCGCGACGTGCGCGTTCGCCGGCAGCGCAAAAATTAACGTCACCAGTCCGGCGTTCGAGGAAGGCGGGCAAATTCCCGCGCAGTTTACCTGCAAAGGCGAAAACGTGAATCCGCCGTTGCGGCTCGATGGAATTCCGGCGGAAGCGAAGACGTTAGCGATGGTGGTCGAAGATCCGGACGCGCCGGGCGGATTGTTCACGCACTGGCTCGTCTGGAACATGCCGGCGAGCACCCGGCGCGTGCAGGAGAACACCGTCACGCCCGGTGCGACGCAGGGCGGAAACGATTTCGGACATGTCGCCTATGGCGGGCCGTGTCCGCCCTCCGGCACGCATCGCTATTATTTTCGCGTTCTCGCACTCGATTCTTCCATCGATCTGCCGAGCGGCGCGAAACGTGCCGCCTTCGACAAGGCAATCGCCGGGCACGTAATCGCGCGTGGTGAGTTGATGGGGCGCGCTGCGCATTGAGCAGGCGATCTGCGCTTGGTTCGGCGGGCGCGACCATCGTCCTGCTGTTTTGCGCTGGTGTGGCTGCTAGCGCGAAGCCGGCGCACGAGCCAAAACCCACGCCTGCAGCGTCGCAGCCGCCCGACGCAACCGTCGTTTACTCGGGCGCAACTGTGATCGATGCCACCGGTGCTGCGCCTCAGCGGGAGATGGCAATCGTCACCCGCGGCGATCGCATCGAATCGATCGTACCGGCTGCCGGCCTGCAAACGCCCGCCGGCGCGAAGGTGGTCAACGTCAAAGGCAAGTTCGCGCTGCCCGGGTTCATCAACTCGCACGAGCACCTGGCCACGCCACCTGACCGTAAATTCGCAGAGGCAATGATGCGGCGCGATCTTTACGGCGGCGTCACCGCGGTGCGCGACATGGGCGACGATATCCGAGCGGTCGCGGAGCTCGCGCGCGAATCGCTCGTGGGCGAAATCCCCGGCCCTGACATTTATTTCGCCGCGCTTTTCGCAGGCCGCAGCTTTTTTGACGACCCGCGAACAGCAGCGGCAAGTCAGGGCGTCGCACCAGGCACTGCGCCATGGATGCAGGCGATCGACGACCATACCGATCTGGCAAACGCCGTCACACTGGCCAAAGGCACAGGAGCGGTGGCGATCAAAATCTACGCGAACCTTCCAGGCGATCTGGTCGCGAAGATCGCGGCCGAAGCGCATCGCCAGGGGCTGAAAGTTTGGGCGCACGGGATGGTATTTCCCGCCACGCCGCAGGAGGTGATCGACGCCCGGCCGGACACCGTGTCGCACACCGGCTATCTCGCATATCAGGCCGTCGAATCCCGGCCGCAGCGTTATCAGGATCGCGAGAAATTCCCGATCGATCCGCATCCGTTTGCGAACCGCGATAATCCCGTGATGTCCGCGCTGTTCGACACGATGCGCGAGCGCAAAATCATCCTGGACGCGACGAATTACGTTTACGAAACGGTCGAGCGGATGCGGGCAAAGGACCCGAAAAATTCGCCGCCACCGCCGTACTGCTCGTCGCAGCTCGCGGAACTACTTTGCGCGCAGGCTTACAAACACCGCGTGCTGATCTCTGCCGGGACCGACAGCTTCGCGCCGGCGGACGATCCGTTTCCGGCGCTCGACAGCGAGATCGAAATTCTTGTCCACAAAGTCGGTATGACACCGATGGATGCGATTCGATCGGCGACGCTAATCAGCGCGATGGCGGCCGGTCAGGAAAAGGACATGGGCACGCTGGAAACAGGCAAGCTCGCGAACATCGTATTTCTCGACGCCGACCCGCTGCAGGACATTTCGGCAACTCGCAAAATCGTGCTGACGGTGAAACGCGGCGTGCAATATCCGCGCAAGGATTATCGGCCGCTCACCAAAGCTGAAACGGCCGGGCGGCTCTAACGATTTAACTGCGGATCCGCTGCGGCGGATGCAGCGATGCTTCTTCGAGCATCTGCCGGTCCCAGCCGCCGAGTGTCGACGCCGCATCGTAGGTGCTCTGCGCAAACGTGAGCAAGACGTCGTCAGGCGATTCGGCCGTGCGGACTGTCCGGTAAGGCAGCGTGAATTCGTGCAGTTGCGCCGAGTACGACGCTTCCGGCGGCAGCACCTTTGCCGACGCGAACCCCGCCGGCTCGGGATATGCATATGAGTAGTAGATCGGTTCGGGCATCGCGGCGTTACCCGGCCAGAATCCAAGGCTGCTGACTTCGCGTGCATACGCTTCGCGCGCGACGCTGTCCGGCAGATGCGGCACACCGCCGGGATGCGGCGGCGCGACGCGGCCGGAGAAACGCGTCACCGCGAGATCGAAGCTGCCCCAGAAGAAATGCACCGGGCTGCACTTCCCGCAAAACCGTGCGCGGAATTCCTTGAAGACGCGGTCCGATTGCAGGAGCACGCGCCAGAATCGGTTCGCAGATTCCGGATCATAATCGCGGTGCGATTCATCCGCCTCGAACCGTGTGGCGTCAGCTAATTCGTTCGGCATCGTGTCGATCGTGACTGAAATGCCGAGCTCGCGTAGCACGCTCATGATTTTGTCGTAAAACGCCGCGACGGACTGCGGCTCGAGTGCCATCACACGGACGGCACCATTGCTCTTCAGGATCCGGAGCTCGTGCTCGATGAAATCGAACCGAATCTCGAAGGTATGCAGCTCGTGCGGAATCGGCGAGGTCGTTAGGCCGCGCGACGTAAGATACAGCGTCACGTGCCACGAATGGTTTACCCACGGCGAAAGCGTCAGCCGCACTTTGCCGACGATCTGCATCCACATGTGAAGCGTTTCAGCGGTCGGCCGCCACGCCGGGTACGGCAACTCCGGCCAGAATTGCTCGCGCTCCGCGTTGGAAATTTTCATCCGCAGCGGCAATCGGGCGCGTCAGCTATCGGCGCGATTGCGGAAAACGGATGCTCGTTTCCTGGTATGACGCGCCGGCCGTAATCTGGAAGTGCTCGTTGCCGACGGTGCCGAAAATGTACGAGTCGAATTCGTGGCCGCCGATCTTCCCGATCGAGCTGCCATACAACACACCCATTTCGCCGCCAACGTAAACCGGGTCACTGCGCGGCTCGATTGCGCGCACCGGCAGGTCCGTGCGCGACATCGCCGCGACACTCACGTTTCTCGTGGCGAGCGACTGCACAATCGTGCTGGGAAACAGATCGACCGGCGCCGCTCCCATTCGGCCGAGCGCAGTGGAACAACGCAGCTGATCGCTGTACGACAGCGGCATTGAAAATCCGGTCGCGAACGGCGCACCCATCGCAGTAATGCCAGCCGGTTCGTAAAGGTTGATCGCGCGCGCATCCAGCATGTCCTGCGCGGCTGCGGGAAGGCAGAGGCAAAGCAGCCCGAGCAGTGCGGCGAGCGAACGCGTTCTCATCGCCAGAGATTCAAACGGAAACACGATGCGCGCCATGGAAAATTATTCCGGCGCTCCCTCGAGGCCGGCTTCGGCGAGCAGCTTGTTCATCGACTCTTCGCTCATCCCGTGGGTGATCGTCACGCCCACGTGCTTCGTCAGGTAATCTTCGATCGGCACCCATTGGTCGCTCACTTTCACCTTTTTCGTCCAGGCGCAGATCGTCAGCAGGTCGGTCACCTTGCGGAGTTGCGCGGAGCGCCGGCTGGCCACGATGCCGAGAATCGCGGTCGCCGCGAGCACGACCAGCACGATCGCGTAATCGGCGATCACCACGACCGGCGGCACACCGATGTCGGGCGAAAGAACGAGGCCGAGGCTGGCGAGCGCCGCACCGACAACTGCCATCGCGACCGTGTACCAGGTCGAGCCAGCGCGCTGCACCAGTACCACCGGGATGACATACAACGCTCCAAACCCGACGCCGCGCGGCACCCACGCGCCGCAAATTAAAATCGCCACCGCGATGATCGTGCAAACGACAAGCAACGCCACACTCTTGAGGTTGCCTGTCGGTTCGCGCCGACTTTGCTGCAGTCGCAGTTCCTCGCCCGGGGCTGGAGCTTCATTGACCATGGCAGCAGACCGCGTTGCTCGCGGCAATGGCGGTTCATAACACGCTGGCCTCGGCGTTGGAAGCAAAACAACGCCGGCGCCGCAACTTAATCCTGAACTCTGAGCTGCCGGTCACGGCGGTGGCTCGCGAGGTCTGGACGATCCGCCAGCTATTCGGTGCGGCAAACGCCGTTGTTGCCGCTACTGCAGGTCGTAGATTTCCGCGAGTGCGACACCGGTTTGATCCTTCCCGCGCACAATCGCTGTGTATCTGCCCGGCAACACGCTGGTCGCGATCGCCGACTCCAGCTTGTTCTTTGGCGCGAGCCTGTAGCTGGAGATCAGCGCCGCCTGCGCATTATCTTCCTGCCAGTTATCGTTCGATGCGAGCAGCGCGCCGTCGGCATCGTGCAACTCGACAGTCGGATCCGCGAGCGCGTTGGTGACGCCGGCTTTGCTCAGCGAAGGGCCAAGCGCACGCACCACGATCCGCGTCGCGCCGATCTCCGCGCCGGTGATGAAGCCGCCGATCAGCACATCAGTATCGTTACCGACAAACGCGCGCGTGCTGATGTTTGCGAGCCGCGAATCTGCCGTCCCGAGATCGTAGACCTCGGCTAATGCGACCCCGGTGCCGCCATTCTTGCCGGTCACGATCGCGGTGTACTCGCCCGCGGGCACAGTGGTAATCAGAGCCGATTCGCGATCGTTGGCTGGCGCGAGATGCGCCGCCTCAATCGCCGCCTGCTGGCGGGTTTTCCAGTTGTCGTTACGCGCGACGATCGATCCGTCGCGGCGGTGCAGAGTGATTACCGGATCGTCGAGCGGGTCGGCCACACCGCGTCGCGCCAGGGACGGGCCGATCGCGCGGACAGCCACACGCTTCGGCGTATCGCCTTTCACGATGAACCCGCTGATCGCAACCTCATCGCCGGTTCCGATGTGCGAGCGCGCTGAGATGTTTTGCGCGCGCGCCGGCAATGCGCTGACCCGGAAAACCTGTCCGCCATTCCCCTGCGCCACGTAATAAAGTGCGCCGTCAGGCCCGACATGGAGGTCGACCGGGGTCGAAATCCCGGTTGCGAAAAGGCTCGCCTTTCCCGTCGCCGGATTGAAAAGGCGAATCCATCCGCTGCACAGATCGGCGAAAAAATATTTGCCGACATAGCTGGCGGGAAACTGCGCGACCGGCGGATTGTAAAACGCCGCGCCTACGATCGCGCACCCGGTCGTGTCGCTGCTTCCGTGCCCGTACGCGAAAATCGGGGCGCGGAATCGTGGATCATCGGTCGGCCCTTCGGTGATCGGCCAGCCGTAGTTTGAGCCGGCCACGCCGGAGTTGATCTCCTCCCACGTGTTTTGGCCAACATCGTTGATGAACATCCGGCTCGTGCCCGGCTGAAATCCGAACGTGAACGGATTGCGCAAGCCGAGCGCCCAGATCGCGCGGTTCTGCCCGCTCGCGGTGTTGAAAAATGGGTTGTCGCTCGGGATCGTGCCGTCGGGATTGATGCGCAGGATCTTTCCGAGGCGGTTCGACAACGTCTGCGAGTTGGAGCCGTTCGCATTCTCTCCAACTGCCACGTAGAGCTTGCCGTCCGGTCCGAAATGGATCGCTCCGCCATTGTGGTTCGTCGCGGAGCTGAGCGGATCGAGGTCGAGGATCACGGCCTGGCTTCCCGCCGCTGCGACATCGCCGTTCGCCGTGAACCGGCTCACGCGGTTGTGCGCCGGCGCTCCCGGAACCGTGTGATAAACGTAAATGAACTGGTTCGACGCGAAGTTCGGATCGAAGGCGATGCCGAGCAGGCCGCGCTCGCCGGATGAATCGACCGCGATCCTGACGAACGGCGCGCCGAGCAGCGCGCCATCTTTGATCACGCGCAGGTCGCCGCCTTGCAGACACACAAACAGCCGCCCGTCAGGCGCGAAGGCCATCGCCGTTGGCCGGCCGCCGAGGTCGCTCCCGAACTGCTCCTCGACGAAACCCGGCGGTAACGTCGCCGCAGTGACAGAGAGAGCCCAAACAAGACCGGCGACAAGCGAGAACAAAAATTTCACAGCAACAAAGCAGTAGGCCAACTGCTACCCACGTGCAATGAGCCCCAGGCGCACGTGCCGCGGCCGCGGGCTTACTTCTCGCGCGCGCCGTTCTGCACGCTCAATTCCCAGCGATAGCCGTCCGGATCGTGGAACCAAAGGCCCCTGTGCGGCGAGCCTGGCGCTTCGCGGCCGATCTCGTCGCCGGGATCTTCGATGTCGGCGCCGATGCTTTGCAGGTGCGCAAGTGCTTTCCGCAACGCGCTCATGTTCGGCAGATGGAACGAGATGTGATCGAGCGTTTCCGGCGATGGTTTTCCTTTGTGCAGCGCGATCGTGACGTTGTCGTTTCCAACCGCGATGCCGCCGTCGAATTCGAACTCCTTCCGCAAACCGAGCGTGCGCTGCCACCACTGCGCGCTCTTCTTCGGGTCGCGCACCGCGAGCCCGAAATGTCCGACCACGCCGAGCGTGAACGGCACCTTTCGCTTCGTTGCCATGCTGTGACGCTAGTTCTGCGCACCGGAGGCGCAACGCTGGAACAAACGGCCTCGCATGCGCGCGCGCGCTTCTGTAATCGTCAGACGTGAGCGCGTTCGGCGGCGAAATCTGGATGCACGCGCAGGCGCTCACAGGCAAACGCCACTTCAAGGATCAAAGCGGCTAGCCGGCTCTCGAGCGCGACATGATTTTCGACGTCTGCGTAGTCGGCCTCGGCGGAATCGGTAGCGCGATTGCTGCGCATTGCGCGGCGCGTGGTGCGCGCGTGATCGGGCTCGAGCAGTTCCCGCGCGCGCATGAGCTCGGCTCGTCAGCGGGCAAGAGCCGGATGATCCGCGCGGCGTATTTCGAGGATCCCGGATACGTGCCGCTCGTTCTCCGCGCGTATGAGCTTTGGCGCGAACTCGGACGCGACGTCGATGAGAAGCTTCTCACGATCACCGGCGTGCTGACGGTCGGCCGTGACAGCGACGAGATCATCACCGGCACGCTGCGCGCCGCGCGCGAACACAATCTGCCGATCGAATGTCTCACCCGCGACGACGTGCGGCAGCGCCATCCAATGCTGCAAGTTCAGCCGCATGAGATCGCGATCTTCGAACCGGATGCGGGCGTGTTGAAACCCGAGCGCGCGATCGCAGCCCATCTCGCGGTTGCAGAACGAAGCGGCGCAACCCTGCGTTTCGATGCGGCGATGACGCGTTGGCAGCGAGCCGGCGCGACGTTTGATGTTCAGCTGAACGATGGCTCGAGCATTTCGGCGCGCTCCCTTATTCTCGCCCTCGGTC
>CADDYX010000061.1 GCA_902810735.1 Verrucomicrobiota bacterium
CTCCTGAAGCTGGTCGCCTTCCTGCTCGGTGACCGTGCCAGCGCCCTGCGCGAGGCGGGCCCGCACCTCGTCGATTTTCGCGCGCTGCTCCGGCGTCAGAGCCGAATCAGGGCCGGTCAATTTACCGAGGGTTGCCGCGATCTCGGCGCGGTCCTTCGGGCCAATGTGAATCGGCCCGGCGTGTTGCAGGTTGACCAACTTCAGCATCAGGAAAAAGCCGATGCTCGCGAGGAGATAGAGGCGGAGCGGATGAACGTAGCGCGCGCGGCGGCCGGCGTTGAAGTCGTTCGTGAGCTGCCACGGCCGGATGAGAAGAATGCCGATCGAGCTGAGGAATTTTGTATCCCAGTTCAGGAACGAATCGGCCGCGTCGATGAGCACGCGCCAGACTGAGCGCCGATAGTCGATCGCGTGCTGTCCGCAGTGCGAGCAGTATTCGCCCGTCAACGCGGTGCCGCAGTTTTCGCAATGCGTCAGGACGCGCTCGCCTTTGCGTCTGCGCCGGCGCCAGAGTAATCCGCGGCGGCCTTCCTCCGTCGCATCGACGGCAGCGTCGCCGAGGATCAGGCGGTCAGCGTCGTCCATCATCGCAGCGCCGCCCAGACGCGGTGCACGTCATCGTGATCTTCGAGCGCCTGGAGGAATTCACCGACACGCCCGCGGTCGTCGTCGCTCAATTCCGGATACGATTTGGCGACGTATCCGAGTTCGCTGGTCACGACCGTCCAGCCGTTTTGGGCTAGCCATTGCGACACGCTGTGCAGATCAGCGCGTTCGGTGAGGAAGCGGGCGCCGATCGCGTCCGCCGGAATGTCGTCGTTTTCGGAGTGTGTCAGTGGTTCGACATTTTGCGCCCCGGCTTCAATCGCCGCGGCTTCGATGTCCGCGGCGGCGTCCGCCGAATGCGCTTCGACAATGCCGACGTGATCGAACAGGAATTTGTTGCTGCCCGGCGCGCCGAGCTGCCCGCCTTTTTTGAACAGGACGCGAATCTCGGGCGCGGTGCGGTTGTTGTTATCCGTCAGCACTTCGACGATCAGCGGCACTTTGTGCGGTGCGTATCCTTCAAAGACCACGTGCTCCATCTCGAGCTTTTCGCCGCCGACGCCGGCGCCTTTTTTAATCGCGCGCTCAATCACATCGCGTGAAACGCTCGCTCTTTTGGCCTTTTCCACCGCGGCGGCGAGACGGGCATTCGCGTTCGGATCTGCGCCGCCGAGCTTCGCTGCGACGGAAATCTCCTTCACGAGCTTCCCCGTGATCTGGCCTTTCTTCAGCCCGGCGACCTCGCGTTTGGCATGCAGCCACTGCCGTCCCATGCGCCCGGTGTAGCAGCGGAGCGCAACCGCGACAAGCGGCGAGGCTCGATCAACTGAAGAGGAACAGGCTCGCTGTCAATGCGGCGCCGATGCCATACAGCGCCCAAGCGTCGGCGATGAAATACGGATAGGCCATCAAGGCGAGGCCGGTGAACATCGGCTTCCAGAGCTCGTTGCGTTTGCCGTAGATGAACGCGACGAAACCGATCGATCCGAACAGTAATCCGCTGACCATTTCGGCGACGCTGAAGGCCGGCATACATGCAGTTGGAGCTTATTGCGGGCCAAAAAGATTGACTCGCTGCTCCGCTTCGAATTGCCTCGGCACGGACGTGCGGCGTCCGCCTGACGAATCAACAAAGTGGCTCCCAAAGTTCTTAAAACCAAAAGTCCGGATCTGCTGATGCGCGAAGCGGCCGCGCCGGAGCGGCTGATGAAGCGCTCGCTGCGCGCGTTCGACGTCACCTGTCTCGGCATCGGCGCGATTATCGGCGCAGGAATTTTTGCACTCGCCGGAACGGCCGCCGCTGGTGAAGTCGCCGCGGGCGGGTTCTGGAAAACGCCGGTGCTGAATTACGTCTACGCGATGATCTCGCACGCCGATGTCGTCGCCGGCCGGCCTGGCGCAGGACCGGCAGTCGTCCTTTCGTTCATCGTGGCGGCGTTTGCCTGCGGGTTCGCGGCGCTTTGTTACGCCGAGCTTGCGGCAATGATTCCCGTCTCCGGCTCTGCCTACACGTATTCCTACGCGACATTGGGTGAGATCATCGCCTGGATCATTGGCTGGGATTTGATCCTCGAGTACGCGGTCGGCAACATGGCGGTCGCGGTCGGCTGGTCCGGCTATTTTGTGAAACTGTGCGGCAGTCTCTTCGGCCTTAAATTTCCGCTGTGGGCGGTGACCGATACCGCGACTGCGAAAAATCTGATCGCGAACGGCGGCGCCGCCTTGCACGACTTTTCCTCGACGACTCTGCCCTCCATCGCCGGCCATGCCTTTGCTCTGAACCTGCCGGCGTTCGTGATCGTCGCCGCGGTCACAATGCTGCTCGTCTACGGAATTCGCGAGAGCGCCACCACGAACACCACGATCGTGCTGATCAAGGTTGCAGTGGTCGTGTTTTTCATCTCGCTCGGCGCATTCATGGTCCATCCGACGAACTGGCATCCGTTCATGCCCTCCGGTTTCGGCGGCGTGATGAGCGGCGCGGCAATCGTCTTCTTCGCCTTTATCGGTTTCGACGCCGTTTCAACGACGGCGGAAGAAACGCGCAACCCGCAGCGCGATCTGCCGATTGGAATGATCGCGAGCCTTGCGATTTGCACGCTGCTCTACGTCCTCATGTCCGGTGTGCTGACCGGGATCAAAAAATACACCGTTTACCTTGGGGATTCGGCCGCGGTCGCCACTGCGTTCGCGAGCAAACCATGGGCGCAGGCGCTCATCAGCGCCGGCGCGCTCGCCGGGCTCACGTCAGTGCTGCTCGTGTTCCAGCTCGGCCAGCCACGCATTTTGATGGCCATGTCACGCGATGGATTGCTGCCGCGATTCTTCGGACGAATACACCCGCGCTTCCGCACACCGCACATCACCACGATTTTAACCGGCATCGTAGTCGGCGGCGTCGCGATGATCACCGACATCGGGTCGCTCTCCGACCTGACGAACATCGGCACGCTCTTCGCCTTCGTGCTCGTCTGCCTGGGCGTAATTGTGCTTCGTCGCTCTGATCCAAATCGGCAGCGACCATTCCGCGTCCCGCTCGTGCCGGTGTTTCCGATTATCGGCGTGATCCTCTGCGTCGCGTTGATGCTCAGCCTGCCGGTCGAGACGTGGGCGCGCTTCATCGGCTGGCTCATCGTCGGTCTCGTGATCTACTTCCTCTACAGCATCCGCCACAGCCGCCTCCAGCGAGGCATCGTCGTCGGTGAAACCGAGGACATCGTCCCGCCGATCGTCGAGACGTAATTCCACAGCGCGACGCGCCGCGATTCGTTCTCGCAAATATAATTGCGAGCCCGTAGATACTGCTCCGCCATGTCCGCCGCTGCGAAGCCTGTTTCTGTTGTCACTGGCGGCGCCGGGTTTCTCGGGTCGCATTTGACCGATCGGCTGCTGGCCGAAGGTCACCGGGTGATCGCGATTGATAATCTCGTCACCGGCAACATGGCGAACGTTCGCCATCTCGCCGGCAACGAGGATTACCGGTTCGTGAAGCACAACGTCTCGAATTACATCGTGCCGCCGGAGGAGAATATCGATTACGTCTTCCACTTCGCCTCGCCGGCGAGCCCGATCGATTATCTCGAGCTGCCGATCCCGACGCTGAAAGTTGGCGCGCTTGGCACGCATAACACGCTCGGTTTGGCGAAGGCGAAGAAGGCGACATTCATCCTCGCGTCGACCAGCGAGTGCTACGGCGATCCGCTCGTCCATCCGCAGACGGAAGATTACTGGGGCAACGTGAACCCGATCGGGCCACGCGGCGTTTACGATGAGGCGAAACGTTTCGCGGAGGCGATGACGATGGCCTACCACCGCTACCATGGACTCGACACGAAGATCGTGCGCATCTTCAATACCTACGGGCCGCGGATGCGATTGCGCGACGGTCGCGTGGTGCCGGCGTTCATCGGCGAAGCGCTGACCGGGCAGCCGATCACAGTGTTCGGCGACGGCTCACAGACACGCTCGTTCTGTTACGTCAGCGACTTGATCGACGGAATTTTCCGGCTCGCAATGAGCGATTTCCACGAGCCGGTGAACATCGGCAATCCGCGGGA
The DNA here is from genome assembly GCA_902810735.1 of Verrucomicrobiota bacterium. Taxonomy (GTDB): domain Bacteria; phylum Verrucomicrobiota; class Verrucomicrobiia; order Chthoniobacterales; family UBA10450; genus CADDYX01. Next base: position 4,104 of record CADDYX010000061.1, read on the forward strand.
GATGACGATCAAACAGTTTGCGGAGGAGATTCGGCGAATTACCGGCACCAAATCGGACATCATTTACAAGCCGCTGCCGGTTGATGATCCGAAAGTGCGACAGCCGGATATTACGCGGGCGAAATCGGTGCTCGGCTGGGAGCCGCGCGTCGCGTTCGACGAAGGGATAGCGAAGACAATCGAATACTTCCGCGGGTGTATCGAACGCGGAGAGTTGGGCGAGCGGATGGAGGTGGCGAAGTGAAGGTGGCAACGATTGCGGCGCTGGCGCTCGGTTTTGCTGCCAATGCGATCGCGCAGATTCGCGTGCCGTCCGAGTTCCAGATCACGCGCATCAACCGCAATTTCATCAGCACGCCGCAATTTTCGTACACCGGCGCGCAGCAGTATCAGACGAACCAGCGCGATCGCTGGCTGGAAATCGAGGTCGAGTTTACCGCCACGCCCGAATTCACCGACGACCTGACGTTCAAGTATTTCATTTTGTTCAATGGCCGGCTGCTAACCGGCGAAGTCACGCACACCAACGTACCCGCCGGCCGCGATAATCGATCCGTCATGTACGTCTCGCCGCGAACGCTGGCGCGGTTCGCTGGAAATCGCGCGCTCACCCCGAACAGCGTGCAGAACATCGCCGTGCAGATCGTGCAGCAGGGGTCGATCAAGTCTGAAATGAGCCTCGTCCGCGCCGCACCGCAATGGTATGCGGCCGTTCCGCAGATCTCCGGGTTCGTTCTGAACAAAAACGAAACGCCTTTCGCGCCGCTTTACTGGGACCGGTACGAACAAATCAAAACGCCGGCGCATTGACCGCGGATGGCAGGCCCGGCGCGAATTCTCAGTCTTAATCTCGGCTCGCAGACGCTGACGCTGGCGGAGTTCTTCGCACAGCCGCACGGCGGACTGCTGTTGAACGCGTATCGCATCCGCGAGCTGCCACCCGATGCCGCTGGCGACGGCGCACGGAACGCACGAGCCGCCGAGTTGATCTCGGAAATGATGGCTGAGCTGCAAGTCCGGCGTGCGAGCGTCAACTACGCGATCGCAGCGCAGTCGGTCTTCACCCGTTTCGTCAAACTGCCCGCCGTGGAGGAGGAAAAAGTCGAGCGGATTATCACCTTTGAAGCGCAGCAGAATGTGCCGTTCCCGATCGATGAAGTGGTGTGGGATTACCAGCTCGTCGGCGGCGGCGCGGACGAGCAAATCCAGGTCGTGCTCGTCGCGGTCAAAGCCGACCTGCTCGACGGCATTAACGCCGCAGTCGAGAGCACTGGATTGCGCACCAACGTCGTTGGAATGGCGACGATGGGTTTGTACAACGCATTCCGCTACAATTATAACGAGCTGACCGGCTGTTCCCTGCTGCTCGACATCGGCGCGCGCACGACCAACCTGCTGTTCATCGAGCCGGCCAAAATCTTTTCGCGCAGCGTCGCGATCGGCGGCAGCTCGATTTCAGCCGCGATCGCGAAGGAGTTCAACGAGCCGATCACGGCCGCCGAGTTCCGCAAGAAACGCGACGGGTTCGTCAGTCTCGGCGGCGCGTACGCCGAGCCGGAGGATCCGGAAGTAGCTCGCGTATCAAAAATTATCCGCACCACGATGACGCGGCTGCACGCGGAGATCATGCGCTCGATCAGCCATTATCGCGCGCAACAGCAGGGGAGCGCGCCGGCCCGGGTGTTCCTGTGCGGCGGCAGCGCGAGCATGCCTTACATGCGCGAATTCTTTCAGGAGAAGCTCCAGCTGCCGGTGGAGTTTTTCCATCCGCTGCGAAACGTCGCGGTCACGCCGTCGGTGGATGCGGCGGAGCTCGGACGAGCTGCGCATCTGCTCGGCGAGCTGGTCGGTCTTGGATTGCGCAGCGTTACGCGCTGTCCGATGGAACTGAATCTGCGGCCCGCCACCGTTGTGGCGCGGCAGCAGCTCGAGCGCCGTCGCCCATTCCTAGTGGCCGCGGCTGCGTGTCTGATCCTGGCGATTGTCGGCTGGGGCGTTTATTTCGCCCGCGCGGCGCAGGTCGAGCGGCACGCGAACGAGCGGCTCGAGGAGAAGATTGCCGCGATGCACCGGCTCGAGACGCAGATGAATCAGGTACGCAAACAGACAGCCGCGCTCGACGCGATCAGCGCGCCGCTTGTGGCGGCGATCAACGATCGCGGATTTTGGAATCAAGTGCTTGAGGACCTGAACGCGCGCCTTCCGAAAGAGGATATCTGGATTACCGAGTTGGTAGCGACCTCCGGTGGCAAAGCGCTTGGGCCGCCAACGAGTCGATCAGGCGCTGCGGAAACAGCACCGACGCCGATCGCGAGTCCGACGCCGGCGCGCGGAAGACCAGCGTCAGGCGAGCCGGCGATCGACGGGCTGCTGGTGCGCGGCCTTTACATGTTCAATCCGCGTCAGCAGGAAGTGGTGGTCGATTATTTCAAGAACCTGATCGGGTCGCCGTTCTTTGCGATTGATCCGAACAACCAGGCGAAGGTGTTGAAACCGACGACGCCTAACAACACCGAATGGGCGTTTCCCTACGAGCTGCGCCTCGATTTGAAGAAGCCGGTGAAACTCCCATGAACTGGTTTCGCGAGAACCGCTTTCTCGGCACGTTTCTGCTCGTCGCCGGAGTGCTGACGCTTGCCGCATTGGCGTTTTTGTTCACTGCTCGATCCGGGTGGAATGACGCGGCGGCGCAGTTCGAGACAAACGCGAATGAGCTGGGCCGATTGCAGCGGCTGGCGCCGTTCCCGAGTGGAGAAAATCTGCGCAAAATGAAAGCGCATGCGCAGGATTACGACAGCGCAGTGGCGAAGCTGAAGGCCGACTTAAAAACGCGCGTGCTGCCGGCAGTGCCGGTTGCGCCGAGTGAATTCCAGTCGCGTTTGCGGATCGCGATCGGCGCGGTTTCCGACAAGGCGCGCGCCAACAAGGTGAAATTGCCGGAGCCGTTCTTTCTCGGCTTCGATGAATTTGCGAGCGCGCTGCCGGACACTGCTGCCGCGCCGGTTCTCGCGCAGGAGCTTGCTCAGGTCGAGCTGCTGTTGAACATCATGATTGATGCGCGCGTCGACGCGATCACATCACTGCGTCGCGTCACTGCGGCCGAGCGCACGGCAGCATCAGTGGCGCCAAGTGCCACGCCGTCGAGGGCCGGAGCGCAAAAGTCTGCGGCGGAAAATATCGTCCAGCGCGGTGTCATCGAGACGGCGTTCATCGCTTCGCCGGCGGCTGGTCGACGCGTTCTCAATCAGATCGGCGCCAACGACAAACAGCTCTACATCGTGCGGCTTCTGCACGTGCGAAATGAAAAAGGCAAAGGGCCGCCGCGCGAAGCTCCTGCGGAGTCGGCCGCAGCGCCCGCGGGTCAGGATCAGGCGCAGGCCAAACCTGCCGGCGCGCTGCATTTTATCGTCGGGACCGAACACGTGGAAATGGCGGCCCGCGTAGAGATGCTGCGATTTAACTTCTGACGAGATGGATTGGGCGCGAACAAACTACGAACGGCTTCTGACGATCGCCGCATCGCTGATCCTCGCGGCATCAGGCGTGATGATTTTGCTGAATGCGATCCATTTCGGCGACAACATCGCGGCGTTGCAAATGCCGCCGCCGCCGAAACCGGCTGCTCCGCCGGCAAAAGCGCTCGAGTTGGACCAGGCGATGCAGAAGCTGCATCAGCCGGCGCAGTGGACGATGAGCGGCCGCTCGGGATTATTCGTGCCGGAGAAACATTTCATCGCGGCGAATGGCATGCCCGCCACTCTGCACACGACCGAGGTGCATCCTCCGGTGCCTAACGAGTGGCTTGATCAGTTCGGGCTGCCCATTGCCGATGCGGATGTGTTGACGCAGGACCAGGACAGCGACGGATTTACGAATCTCGAGGAGTGGGAGGGGCACACGAATCCGACGGACAAAAATTCACACCCAGGCTACGTCATCAAACTGCGAATGCGCTCCTACGCGGTAGAGCCGTTCCGCCTCGTGTTTTCATCATGGGTGGAGGACACCTACGCGATCAACACCAGCGATTTGAAGGAGCCGACGCAGTTCGTGAAACTCGGCGACACGATCCACGGCACGAAATTCAAGGTCGTGAAATTCACCGAGAAACACGAGCCGAACCAGTACGGCACCGACGTGGATGTTTCCGAGCTGACGGTGCAGAACGAGGAAACCGGCGAGCAGTTGAACCTGGTGAAGGAGAAAATCATGACTTCGCCGGAGTCGGTCGCGAATTTCGTTTACCCGCTCCGCAGCCCGCCGGAGTTCTCGGTGAAAAAAGACCAGGAATTTTCATTGCCTCCGCAGAACGACATCAAATACAAACTGATCGACGTGCGGCCGGACAAAGCCGTGATCGTCAACACAACAACGAACGAACGGATCGAAGTTGGCCTTGTTACTCCCTGACGCTGCGCGACGGCGGCTCTTCGCCGCTGCGTGCGTCGTCGCGGTGAGCTGCGCGAACGCGGTGGCGCAGAATGCGGAACAGGCGGCCGAACGTGAAATCCAGAGACGTGAAGCCGCGTTGCCGCGCGGCAGCGCAGCGCTCGCGCGCGCCGAAGCGGCAATGAGCGCGAAGAACTACACGCTTGCTCACGAGGAATATCGCAGCGCGCTGAGGGACCTGCCCGATGCGGTCGTCAGCGGCAAAGCACACGACGATGCGCTGAGCGGTTTCTGCACGAGTGGGCTGAGGCTCGCCGAGGTCCGGATCGCGGAAGGCAAATACGGCGAAGCCGAAGCGATTTGCCGCGAGTTGTTGAGCGAGCGCTACGATCCGAACTGCCGTCCTGCGCAGGAGCTCCTCGCCCATTTGTCGGAGCCCGGATATTTCAATCGCACGATGGGCCCGAAGTTCCTCGCCAAGGTCGACGAGGTGAAACGGCTGCTCAGCGATGCAGACGGTTATTACAACAGCGGCCGTTACGATCTTGCCTTCAAGAAATACGAGCAGGTTCTCAATCTCGATCCCTACAACGTCGCAGCGCGGCGCGGTGAGGAGAAGATCGACAACACCAAGTTTCATTACGGCGAAGAGGCTTACAACGAGACGCGGGCCCGCTCTATGTGGCAGGTCGAGAAAGGCTGGGAAGAGCCGGTGCGCCAGTACGGGCAGCCCAGCGGCGCGATCACCGATGCGTCGCGAACCGAGGCGACCGGCACCGCGCGCATCGCGAACAAGCTGAACACGATCATCATTCCGAAGGTCGAATTTCGCGACGCCAGCATCCGCGAAGCGATTGATTTTCTGCGGCAACAGGCGGCGGCGAACGATCCGACAACGGACGGCCATCGCGGCGTCGACATCGTGCTGCGGCTGACCGCGATTGGCGGCCGCGCTCCAGTCGAAGCGGTGTCGACGGCTGCGGTGATCACGCCGACTCCTGCGACGGCTCTGCCGGCCGGCTCAGAGCCGCCGCCACCTCCAGCGGAGACAGTTGTGGCAGCGCCTGCGATTGCGGTTCCGGCCGCCCCAGCGATCGCACCCGGCGACGCGCGGATCACGATTACTTTAAACCAGATTCCGCTCGGCGAAGCGCTCCGCTACATCGCGGCGCAGGCGAATCTGAAAGTGAAAGTCGAGCCGTATGCGGTCTCGATTATTCCGATCAGCGAGCAAAGCCAGGAGTTGATCACGAAGGAATACCGCGTGCCGCCGGGATTCATCCAGACATCGCTCACCTCTACGGGATCGGCATTGAGCCAGCCGGCCGCACCCGCTGCTGGGCATGCTGCAGCCGCTGGAACCGGCAAGGACACGCAGGAATCGACCGGCGGTCAGCAGCTCGTCCGTCGTGAAGGCGCGAAGGAATATCTTGAGAGCCAGGGCGTTCCATTTCCTGCTGGCGCAAGCGCAAATTTCCTCCCGCAAAGCAGCCGGCTCGTGGTCCGCAACACGCCGGATGCGCTCGAGCTGGTCGACGCGATCGTCGAGCAGGCAAACGTTTCCGGGCCGAAGCAGGTCGAGATCGAATCGAAATTCGTCGAGATCAACCAGAACAACCTCAAAGAGCTCGGCTTCGACTGGTTGTTAGGCCAGTTTAACATCGGGAACAATCGCGTGTTCGGCGGCGGCGGAACGTCCGGCACCGGCGAGACGATCAACAACGGAGATTTCCCGTTTGTTCCGCCGGGCGGGCGGCCGGTCGGGCAGTTTCCCGTCACAGCCGGCAACCGCAGCGGCAGTCTCGCCATCTCCGGTAACGCGATCGACACATTGCTGATGGGAACGGGCGCCGGCCAGGTGCTGGCGCCGGGAATTTTCGGCATCAGCGGCGTGTTTACCGACCCGCAATTTCAAATGGTGATTCGCGCGTTGAACCAGAAAAAAGCGGTCGATCTGCTCTCCGCGCCGCGCGTGACAACGAAGAGCGGCCAACGCGCCATGATCGAAATCGTGCGCGAGTTCCGTTACCCGACGCAGTTTGAGCCGCCGCAGATTCCGCAGAGCACCGGGAACAGCGGCAGTGGAGGAAGCGGCAGCAACAATACCACGATCAACATTGCGCCGGTGACGCCGACCACGCCGACGGCGTTCGAGACGCGCAACACCGGCGTCACCCTCGAGGTCGAACCAGTTGTCGGGCCGGATGGATTGACGATCGACCTGAATCTCGTGCCGCAAGTGGTCGAGTTCGAAGGTTTCATCAACTACGGCAGCCCGATTCGCACCGTGAATCCTGCGCTGCTCGGCGTGACAGCGCCGCTGGCGCAGCTTACCGGAGCGAACTCGTCGGTTGTGTTGACCGACAACATCATCAACCAGCCGATCTTCAGCACGCGCAAGGTGACGACGAGCGTGAGCGTCTGGGATGGGCAGACGGTCGTGCTCGGCGGTTTGATGCGCGAAGACGTGCAGAAGACCGAGGACCGCACGCCGATCATCGGCGACATTCCGCTTGTCGGCCGGCTATTCCGCACGACCGCGGAGCAGCACATCAAACGCAACCTCGTGATCTTTGTCACAGCGCGTCTCGTGAATCCCGGCGGTCAGCCGGTTAACTCGACCGAAGAAGTAGAAGAAGAAGACGTCGTCGAGCCTCCGGTGCTTCCCGAGGTGCCGATGTACAAGAAGTAACTGCTCGGTCGAACGCATTCGCGTTCACACGATGGATACTGAGCAGTTAGGAGTTATCCTCAAGCGCTTCGAAGCGCCGGATGAAGTGCGGACATTCGAGAAAGGAAAGTTCGAAATCGTGCAGATCGGCGGCCTGACGATTGGCCGCGCGAGCTACCAGCCGGGCTGGAAATGGAGTGAGCACGTCGGCCGTGCTGCCGGTGAGACGCATTGCCGGGTCGAGCACGTGGGCTTGGTGATTGCTGGGACCGCGACGGCGGCATTCAAAGACGGCACCGTCGTCGAGATGCACGCGGGCGAGCTGTTTTACATTCCAGCCGAGCCGCACGACAGCTGGGTGGTGGGCGACGAGCAATATGTGTCGCTGCACTTTCTCGGCGCCGATCATTACGCAAAATGACGCGGCCGTCCGCCGGATCCGGAGAGAGGTGACGGTCGTCGCAAACGATCGAGCGAAGCGAAACTGGTAACTCTGTGCCTGTAATTGGCATCACCGGCGGCATAGCCACTGGCAAATCCGCGTTCGTCGATTGCCTGAAACAACTGGCGCGCGGCACGTTTTTCGATGCCGATCGCGCCACGCATGACTTACATAACAATCCCGAAGTGCGGCAGCTGATCGCGCACCATTTCGGAGCCGCAGCCTACCTGCCGAGCGGCGACTTGAACCGCGAGCTGATTCGCACGATAGTCTTCTCCGACGCGGAGAAGAAACGCGCGCTGGAGCAAATCCTGCATCCTCGCATCCGCAGTCAGTGGAGTCGCGAAGCCGAAAGCCGCCGTGGCTCCAAAGATCTCTTTTTTGCCGATATCCCGCTGCTTTATGAAACCGGAGGCGAAACGCTCTGTGACCGCGTCGTCGTGGTGGCGTGCTCTGCCGATCTGCAACTGCAACGACTAATGGAGCGGATGTCCCTTTCCCAGCCGGAGGCGCGGAAGCTGATCGCCTCGCAAATGCCGCTCGAGAAAAAAATGCGGCGGGCCGATCACGTGGTCTGGAACAACGGGCCGCGCGAGGAGTTGTGCGGACAGGCGGAGTTGCTGGTCGCGTTGTGGGAAAGTTGAATGGACGAGAACACTCCAGCTGATTCCGAGGCGCAGGAGGTTGGCGCTGAGACAGCCGCGGCAGCAGCAGTGGCGGCATCGCTGCCCGAGTCGCTGCACATCAACGATCTTCAGGCGATGTCGCCGGAGCAGATCGACTCGCTCTGCCGCGATTTCGATCTGCGCGAATTCCCTGGCCGAACGCGACATTACCAGATCGTCGATCTCGTGCGGGCGGCGCTCGGGCGCGGTGTTCGTGTCACGGCAGAAGGTTTTCTCGATCCGGTGGCGGACCATTTCGGCGTGATCCGCTGGCCGAAACTCAATTTCCTGGCGGTGCCGGAGGACGTCGGCGTTTCACGCGCGATGATCCAGCAGTTCCAGCTTCACCCGGCGCAGGCGATTGCCGGCACGGTGCGACTCCCGCGCGATCGGGAAAAGCTGCTGATGCTCGACGAACTGACCGCGATCGAAGGAATGCCGCCTAACGAATGGGCGAAGCCGACCGGATTTGACGATCTGACGCCGCAGTATCCGGAAGGCCGCATCATGCTGGAGAACACGAAAACGAATTCGATCAGCGCGCGCGCGGTCGATTTGTTGACGCCGCTCGGGCGCGGACAGCGCGGCCTCATCGTGGCGGCGCCGCGAGTGGGGAAAACGATCCTGTTGAAGGAAATCGCGAAAGCCGTCCGGGTGAATCATCCCGAGATCGTGCTGATCATCCTGCTGGTCGACGAACGACCGGAAGAGGTGACGGACCTGCAGCGCGAAGTCGATTGCCAGATTTACAATTCGACGTTTGACGAAACTCCGCAGCGGCACGTGCAGGTGGCTGAGCTGGTGCTCGAGCGCGCGAAGCGTCTCGTCGAGCAGCAGAAAGATGTCGTCGTTCTGCTCGACAGCATCACGCGTCTCGCGCGCGGCTACAATTCACTCCAGCCAGGCAAAGGCCGCACGATGTCGGGCGGCGTCGAGGCCAAGGCGTTGCTCAAGCCGAAGAAGTTTTTCGGATCGGCGCGCAACGTGGCGGAGGGCGGCAGCCTGACGATTCTTGCCACTGCGCTGGTCGACACCGGGAGCAAGATGGACCAGGTAATCTTCGAGGAATTCAAGGGCACTGGAAACATGGAACTGCACCTCGATCGCTCGCTTGTTGAGAAGCGGCTTTATCCGGCGATCCACGTTCTGCAATCGGGAACGCGTCGCGAAGATCTGCTCTATCATCCGGACGAGTGGCAGGCTGTGCAGGTATTACGCAAAGTGATGGCCGCACTGCCGCCAATCGAAGCGATGGAAAAGCTCATCGATAATCTGCAGGCAACGAAATCAAACGCGGAGCTATTGCTCGCCGGGCTGCGATGATCGCCACGGCTGAAGAAGTGGCGGCCCTGCTGCCGAAGCTCGCGCGCGTCGATCGCGTCGGCGTCGACACCGAGGCGGACAGCCTGCACTGTTATTTTGAGAAGCTGTGCCTCCTGCAGATGAGCTTCGGCGGCGAAGATTACCTGATCGATCCGCTCGCCGGATTGGATCTATCGCCGCTCGCGAGCGCGTTAGCCGACAAGGAGATCGTGCTGCAAGGCGCCGATTTCGATCTGCGCCTCTTGCGACGCAGCATCGGTTTCGTGGCGAGCCGCGTCTTCGACACGGTGATTGCCGCGCGCCTGCTCGGGATTCGCGCATTCAGTTTGCAGGCGCTGGTTGAGCGCTATTTCGGAAAGACGCTAACCAAAGGATCGCAGAAGGCGAATTGGGCGCGCCGGCCTTTGCCGCGAGCGATGGAGGAATACGCGAAGAACGACACGCATTATCTGCTGCCGCTGGCCGAGAAAATGGAAGCGGAGCTGCGCGAGCGCAGACGTTATGAATGGTTCGAGCAATCGTGCCGGCGCGCGGTGGAATCCTCCGCTGTCGAGCGGGTGCGCGACGAGGACGAAGCGTGGCGGATCAGCGGAGCGGGAGCGTTGCGCGGACGGACGGCGGCGGTGCTCCGCGCCTTGTGGCAGTGGCGGGACCAAGAAGCGCAGGCG
>CADDYX010000062.1 GCA_902810735.1 Verrucomicrobiota bacterium
CTTCGTCCGGATCGCACCATCCAGGAGCGAGTACTCCGTGTGCAGATGGAGATGGACGAACGAATCGACGGGCATCGACATGCAGTATAAACGGTCAGGGCAAAACGCAATATTTTGCGTTTGCGACCACAAAAATTTCGTATTGCAACCGGCCGCAACGGTTGCTATGAGAGCGCGTGCGCCGGTCAGCTTTTGATTGAAATTGCCCGCCACGCCGCCAGTTTAGCCGCCATGAAAAAGCTCGAAGCGATCATCAAGCCGTTCAAGCTCGAGGAAGTCAAAGAGGCGCTCGCCGAGCTCGGCATCGAAGGCATGACGGTGACGGAAGTGAAAGGGTTCGGGCGGCAAAAGGGGCACACCGAAATTTATCGCGGCAGCGAATACACGGTCGATTTCCTGCCGAAAGTGAAGGTCGAGGTCGTGCTGCCAGCGGAGATGGTCGACAAAGCTGTCAGCGTGGTGGTCGCCGCCGCTAAAACCGGCAAGATCGGCGACGGAAAAGTGTTTGTGCTTCCGGTCGAGCATGCCGTCCGTATTCGTACGGAAGAGATCGGCGAAAAAGCGGTTTGATTTTCCCCCATTACAGCGCGGCCGCAATGAACACGCGAGTCGAGTCGCCAGAGTTATTTCTTCGAACTACTAACCCCACCCACAAACACTCAGCCTGCCTATGGCCAAAGAAGTAAAAGATCCATCCGACGTTTCGAAGATGATCAAGGACCACGACGTGAAGCTCGTGGACTTCAAATTTACCGACCTGCCAGGTAGCTGGCAGCATTTCACCACGACGCTCACCGAGTATAACGAAGAAATCTTCACCGATGGTCTTGGCTTTGATGGCTCCAGCATCCGCGGCTGGCGCGCGATCAACGCCAGCGACATGCTGGTTATACCTGACGCTACGACGGCGTGGATCGATCCGTTCAATGCCGAGCCGACCCTTTCGCTCGTCTGCACTATCGTCGACCCGATCACGCGCGAGCCGTACGATCGCGATCCGCGCGGCGTAGCGGAGAAAGCCGAAGCTTACCTGAAGAGCACCGGCATAGCCGACGTCGCGTCATTTGGTCCGGAGGCGGAGTTCTTCATTTTTGACGAAGTCCGGTTCAGCTTCAGCGGCAACAGCTCGTTTCACATGGTCGATAGTGCGGAGGGGCACTGGAACAGCGGCAAGGAGGAGTTCCCGAACCTTGGCTACAAGATTCGCGCGAAAGAAGGTTACTTCCCCGTTCCGCCGGCGGACACCCTTCAGGACATTCGCAACGAAATGTGCCTTGAGCTGGAGCGCGCCGGGATACCTATCGAACGGCAGCACCACGAAGTAGCTACCGCGGGGCAGGCTGAGATCGACATCCGGTTCGCTCCCATGAGGCAAATGGCCGATCACCTGCAATACTACAAATACATTGTTCGCAATGTGGCGAAACGGCATAACAAAACAGTAACCTTTATGCCGAAGCCGCTATTCGGCGATAACGGCTCCGGCATGCATACGCACATGTCGTTGTGGAAAGAAGGCAAGCCGCTCTTCGCTGGCAACGGCTATGCCGGCTTGAGCGAGATGGCTTTGTTTTTCATCGGCGGCATTCTGAAACATGCTCCGGCTCTGACATGCTTAACTAATCCTACTACGAACAGCTACAAGCGCCTGGTGCCTGGATTCGAGGCGCCGGTCAACCTCGCCTACTCGGCGCGCAACAGGTCTGCCGCAATCCGGATCCCGACCTACTCCGCAAATCCCAAGTCGAAGCGGATCGAATTCCGTACGCCCGATCCATCCGCCAACCCTTACGTCGCATTTGCGGCCCTGTTACTCGCCGGCCTCGACGGCATTCAGAACCGGATCGATCCCGGCGACCCGCTGGACAAGAACCTCTACGAGCTGCCGCCAGAAGAACTCGCGAACGTGCCAAGCGTGCCCGACTCACTTCGTGGCGCGATCGAAGCGCTCGAGGTCGACCACGGGTTCCTGCTGAAGGGCGATGTATTCAACGCCGATTTCGTCGCGAATTGGCTGGAGATGAAGCAAAAGGAATACGACGCGCTCCGCCTCCGCCCGCATCCGTACGAGTTCGCGATGTACTACGACGTGTAGCTCGCCGGCGCGTCTAAGCAACTACTGCACGTTGTAAGCTTCGACCAAGGCCACGCCCGTGCTGTCGTTCTTGCCCCGAACGATCGCGGTGTAGTTGCCGGGCGGAACAAGAGCGACGAGAGCCGATTCGCGACTATCGGTTGGCGCCAACCCAGTGGCGTTGATGGCGGCCGCCTGCTTGTCTTTCCAATTGTCGTCGAAGAAAATCGCGGTGCCATTCACGTCGTGCAGCTCGAGCGTCGGATCCTGCAGCGGCTGTTTGACTCCGAACTTCGCCAGCGATGGTCCGATTGCCCGGACGACCACTTTGGCGCTGCCGATTCCGTTACGCGCTGTTCCCCCACCAATGATGAACCCGCCGATCATGACCGCGTCTCCAGTCCCGACCGCGCCGCGCGTGCTGATATTCGCGAACTGCGGAGCCGAGGCCTCGCTGAGATCATACGCCTCCACGAGGCCGATCCCCGTCTCTCCATGCGCGCCTTTCAGCTCAGCCGTGTAGTGAGTGCCAGCCGGGGACGCCGGAAGAGTGACAAGCATGGCAGATTCGCGCGTGTCGTGCGGCCGCAGTGCCGCTGGAATCTGTCGGGCATTCGATCCGCTCTGCCAATTATCGTTCGTCGCTGCCGGGCGGTTCGGGTAATGCAAAATCAGCAGCGGATCGGGCAGCGAATTGGGCACGCCGAGCGCGCCGAGGGACGGCCCGAGGCCTCGGATGAGCACGCGCTTCGTCGAGCCAGCTGGGCCGGTCACAATGAACCCGCCGATCAGCGCATTTTCGCCCAGGCCGACGCGCGCCCGGGTGGAAATGTTGAGCGGTTTCAGCCCTCCCTGTGGTGCCTCGATCTCGGCGAGGGATAACCGCGCGGCCTGCCAGCTCGCGAAATTGAAATGTGGCGCGACGCCAATGCGCGTCACGAACGGGTCGGGATTCCCTGTGCGTGTGTCGACCCAGACTGGCACTGCGGGCACATGCACGTTCGCCGGATCAGCAATGCCCAGGTAATCGCCGAGCATGTAGGAGGGGTTCTGGCTGGTGCCGGTGTTCGGCGCCACGGTCACGTCGCTCGAGACGGAGCTGATTCGAATGTTCGGCTGCCATGTCGCGCCGCCGTCGAACGACTGCGCCTCAAACATGTCGACGCGTGTGGCGGAGTGGGTTGCGCGATGGTCATAGAACGCAACGGTCAATGTCTTGCCGTCCGGCGATGCGGAGATCGCTGGGTTGAAAACTCCCGATCCGCCAGGGTTGTTGCTGATGACTTTCGGCGTCGACCACGTCGCGCCGCCGTCTTTGGATTTGACGAAGAGGATCTTCGGGAGCGGCGCGCTGTCGGTGCCGAGGTTCGCCTGGTAGACAACGTAGATGCTGTTCGTCGTCCGATCGGTCGTTGCCGACGGAAGGAAGGTGCCGGAGCGGATACTCGGCTCGAACCACTCTTTGACCGGCCCAGTCACGTGGATGGGTGGACCAAACGTCGCGCCGCCGTTATCCGACACGATCACCTCGATGTGCTCCCCAGCGTTCGGAATCGTCGGCTGCGTAAAATTCCAGTAGACCACCGCCAGCCGACCATTCGGCAAAAACAGCGGCTGCGAGCCCTGGAGATAACTGTTCAGTGGCGTAATAAACTGCGCCGGCGACCAATGCACCCCGCCGTCGTCACTGTAACTCGCCATCAGCGGCGACGTGCTGCTGCTGCTCGTGAAGTTGGTAAACAGCGTCCAGGTGACATAAACACGGCCTGCACTCGGTGTGTTGCCGAACGTGTTCACGGCCATCCAGTTTTTATCGGCGAAGTAGTTTGTGTTCGTCGGATGATAGACGAGCACCGGCGGCTGAAATGTCGCGCCCGCGTCGCCTGATCGGCTAACGATGACGTCGCCGTGGTTGAAAGCGGAATCCGTCGCCGCGTCCATGTTGATGAAGACGGTGTTGCTCAGGTCGAATCCGACGACCGGATCGGTTGCTCGAAAATAGGAGCCGCCGGTAAGCTTCGTGACGCCGGGCAAGAGGCCGCGCGACCACGTCAGGCCGCCGTTCCGCGTGGCTGAAAATCCGCAGTCGAGCGCTCCACCGTTGGTGAAACGGCCTTCCTGAAATGTGGCGACAAGCAGGTCGAGGTTGCTGCGCGAGCGCATGATGTGCGGCTCAGCTTGCGCGCGTTGGCCGGAGGGCAGCTTCGGCGGGTCAGCGCCGAGCCGAACGTTCTTGCCGACGCGCGGGTCGAGCGTCACAGCCAGCGCGATCTCTTTTTCTGATGACGTTGTCTGCTGCTGCGCGGCACCGTTTTGCGGAGCCGTGACAAGGTCGCCGTTGTCATCCAATCGCCACAATCCGCCGGACGAAACGCGATCCAGCAGGGGCGCCGGGAAGCGGCTGGTTTGAGGCGAACTGTTCGGTGCACCGGTTACGACGGAAAACGACGCGGCGAACGTGGCAAGCGCAAAGAGAAGGCGATTCATGTGAAGGGTAGTTACGTTTCAACCGTGCTTCAGCACAAGAGTTGTGCTCTTCCGCTCCGCGCGGCCGGAATCGCGCGACAGCGAATTACCTTGCAACTTCACTCGTTGGGCAGATGCTTTCCGCAATGATGACGCTCCTCGCCACATTCATGAATTTGGCCGGTCCGGACCTGATCGTCATTCTCCTGATCATCCTCGTTCTTTTCGGTGCAAAAAAACTGCCTGAGCTCGCGCGCGGAATGGGCCAGGCGGTGAAGGAATTCCAAAAGGCAAAAGACGAGTTCAGCGACGAGCTGCACAATGCCGGAAAGAGCGATGTCGCGAAAGCGCAACCGGACGTGCGCACGCCTGCGGCGACAGTGCCGCGGATCGAAAACTCCGTGACCGAACCGGATGCGGCCGCGCAGACGACGGAGCCAGGGCGGCAAGCGGACGAGATCCGCAGCGGGCGCTGAGTCGTCAAGCTCGGCGCCTCATTTCGAGCGAGTCGCGGATTACTCCGTTCGCCGCGATCATTTGACGCACCTTGCTGGTTACATCACCTTCGCCGCTCGCGTATGGCCGAACCCGATCTCCGCCGGCAGATCAAAGAGATGCTCGTGAAGAATCTGATGCTGCAAACAACCGCGGATCAGATCACGGACGAGATGCCGCTCTTCGGGCCGGGTGGTTTGGGTCTGGACTCAATCGACGCGCTGGAACTCGTCGTCAGCATGGAGAAGACGTTTGGCGTCGGCGTGCCTAACTCCGAAGTTGCCGGCAAAGCGCTGCGGAGCGTGAACACAATTCACGATTACATCCTCGAGAAGCGGCAGACGGCTTGAAACGTCTACTTGCTCGTTAACGCCGACGCGTGCGTCGCCACGACGAGCCATTTGCCGTTGCGATTCACCACAGTGTCGGTGAAGCGGAACCGCCGGTCGAACGCTTTGCCGCTTTTGTCCTTGCCCGCTTCATGCGCGATTCCGGTCACGACGTAGACGTCCTTGTCCACCTTGTGGAACTTCATCTCGGTGTTCTTCGCCGTCGTGTAAGTATCGGTGTCTTTCTTGAACTCGGCGATCGCGCCGCGTCGGTTCATCACCCGGCCCTTCGAGTCGGTCAGGACGAAGTCGTCAGCGATGAACGGCTCGACCAACGCAATGTTGTGCGCCTGGGTCGCGGTCTCGTACGCATCTTCGACCTGCCGAATCTGCTGTTCGGCGGTGCCTTTCAACACAATCGGTGTTGCTGAGAGGTTCGCCTGCTTAGCGCCCGCAGCCGGCGAGGCGGAACTCTTTGCTGACGCTGACGCTGACGCCTTGGCCGCCGGCGTCGGAGTTTCAGACGCTCCTGAACCCGGAGTTGGATAATGCTTTGAGGTCGAGGCTGGGCTGGCGCTAGGCGAGGATTCCGCTGACGTGCTTGTGCTTTCGTCAGGGCTGGGGCTCGATTCGCTGGTCGGGGCTTCGGTTTCTTGTGCGCGCGAGAGCGGCGCATACGTCAATGCGACAGCGATCAGAGTAGAGAAAATAAACGTGAGCTTCATGTTGTGCCGAGTTTTAGCTGATGGTGTTGCCGTGAGCGTCGCGAGCCCTCCGCCGCGCACCCATGATACGCGGTTTGTCGTTCGGCTGTTGGAACTCGGACGCTAACGAACGCCCGTGGCGTGCGTCAAGCGAGCAGTTCTCGCCGCGCGATCGGCGGTGAACATTTTGTAACCGGCATTGTCGTTATTAGTGAAACAAATTGCGGAACCAACATCAGGAGAAAGGAGGAACAACGATGGCACTTAAAGAACTGATCCCTTGGAAGAAATCTGATCGACAACTCGCGGTCGCACGGACTGGCGAAGACCTGTTCGAACGGTTCCACGACGACATGAATCGCCTGTTCGACGGGTTCCTCGCTCCCCTGTCCGCGCACAGCAGCATGCTGGATCGCGTTTCCGGCACCTTCATTCCAACTGTCGAAGTCAGCGAGACAGAGAAGGAGGTGCGTGTCGTCGCGGAGCTGCCCGGCATGGAGCAGAAAGACGTGGAGATCACGCTCGTCGATGGCGCATTGCGAATCCGCGGCGAAAAACGCGAAGAGCACGAGGATAACAAGCGCGACTTCTATCGCTCGGAGGTGCGTTACGGCACGTTCGAACGCAGCATTGCGTTGCCCGGCGATATCGATGCCGCCAAGGCGAAGGCTTCGTTCAAAAATGGTGTGTTGAAAATCACACTGCCGAAAACTGCCGAAGCGCAGTCGCGCCGCCGGCACATTCCGGTCGAATCCTGATCGCGAAAGGAGGTGGCGATAGATGGAACTGTTGAAAAAGAAGACATGGCTGGTCGCGGTCGCAATGCTGGTGATCGGCGTCGCGCTCGGCTTCGGCGTTAGCACGTTGTCGGCACGCAGCAGCGATGCGTCCGCTGCGCCAAATCCCGGCCTGACCTCGTCTCACCCGACGACGACAGGAGAGAAAGACGCCGCCGATCCGTTCGCCGAGATGGAGCGGATGCAGGCGGACATCGATCGAGCGATTCGTCGCGCGACCGACAACTTGCGGCTCACTCCTGGCGCCGATCTTCTGCCGCGCGACGTCGGCTTCTCATCGTCGCTCGATGTGCGCGACAAGAAGGATCACTTCGAGATCAGCGCGTATCTGCCGGACGCGGAAGCGTCGAACGTGAAAGTCACGACAGAGGGTGACAAGACGCTGCGCGTCGCCGTTACGCACCAGAAAGAAGAGAAGCGCGACACGCAGAATGGCGTTTCGAGCTTCAGCGAGTTGGGTCAGTATGAGCAGCTCGTGACGCTGCCGGAACCGATCCGCGCGCAGGATCTGAAGGTGGAACGGAATGGGCATGAGATCGTGATCAACGTGCCGAAGGCAACGGCTGGCTGAGCGGACGGAAGCGTCTCGCGGCAACATTGGAGCGCGGCTCATCCAGCCGCGCTTGTTTGTTGCGCCGCGCGCTAAGCGGCGGCGTTGATCGCGTCGATCAACTGACGGAATCGGCCGAAATTATTGCGACGCGGCGTAAGCAGAAGTCGCGGCAGCTCCCAGATCTCAGGCTCGTTTTTTTCCTGCCGTAACGCGCCGCTTTGCACAATTTCACCGCTGCGCACGAGATCGGAAAAGTCGCGGTTGAGCTGCGCGACGGCACCGGGCGAGAGCTTGCGATTAATCCGAATGGCGAGCTGCTCGCCGACCCAGCGCGCAGAATGATACACACTGTAGAAGGTCGCGATTTCCTCCACGGCTTCGGACACGCTGCCGACTCGCTTGAAAAGCGAGAAGTCGTCTTTTCCGATGTAGCCGTAGTCGTAGAGCTGCTCGCGCAGAAACCGCAACCACGTTTCCCAGTACGTGCCGTCGGGCTTGTCGAGTAACACCACCGGAATGATGCGCGCTTTACCGGTCTGCATCAGGGTGAGCGCTTCGAACCCTTCGTC
The DNA here is from genome assembly GCA_902810735.1 of Verrucomicrobiota bacterium. GTDB lineage: Bacteria > Verrucomicrobiota > Verrucomicrobiia > Chthoniobacterales > UBA10450 > CADDYX01. The sequence continues at coordinate 7,988 of CADDYX010000062.1, forward strand.
CATCGTGCCGAAGCCGCCGGGAAACAGCGCCATCGCGTGGGTTTCCTTCACGAAATTGAGCTTGCGGGTGAAGAAGTAGTTGAAATTGACCAGCTTCTTGTCGCCTTCGATCGTGACGTTCGCGTGCTGTTCGAACGGCAGCCGAATGTTGAGCCCGAAGCTGTGCTCGCGTCCGGCACCGAGTTGCGCCGCGCCCATGATTCCATCGCCGCCACCGGTGATGACCATGAAATTCTCCGCGACCATCGCGCGGGCGAACTCTTCCGCGACCTGATATTGCGCTTCGCTCGGCGCCACCCGCGCCGAACCGAACACACAGACTTTGCGGTATTGCCGGTAACCGGAAAACACTTTCGCGGCATAGCGCATTTCTTTGAGCGAGCGGTTCATCAGCTTCAGGTCGCCCGTCCCCATGCCGTCGCGCGCCATTTTCAGCGCGGTGATAATCATCTCCTCGATCAGCTCCGGAGATTTTTCCGCACCCCAATCCGCGACTAATTGCCGCACGCGTTCGTCGAACGGCGGCCCGACGTTCGATTGTCGCCGCGTCGGCTGATCATGCGTCGCGCCTCCGGTGAAATCTTCCACCGGCGACAATCCGCTCAACCTGCCGGCACCGCAATCAAATCGCTCAGGATGTCGCGCATGCGGCGGATCGGCAGTGAGAAATGGCCGGCGTCCTCGACGATTCGCAACGCGCAGTTCGGCAGCCGTTTTGCGACCTGCTCCGCAAGGCGATAATCGAATGTCCGGTCTCGCGTCCCGTGCCAGAGCCGTACCGGCACGCGCACGTCTTCGAGCGGAAAATCCCACGGCTTGGCGTAAATCTCCGCGTCCACCATGATGCCGAGCGCTGAGACGCGCCACGCGTGGCGAGCGCTTTCGAAGCACGCCTCAAACGCGCGCGCTTCGCGCAGCACCTCAGCATCGGAGCCATGCAATGCGCGAACGAGCCACGGGCGCATCAGCATCGGAATTCGCGTCGCCGCAAATGGCCGCACGATCTGAAATAGCAACTTCAGCAGCTGCGGCCGCCGTTCGCGCATCGCCATCATGCGGCGATGCAGCGGCATCAGGCCCGAGCAGTCGGTCAGCTCAGCGATCGGTGGAACGCCGTTTACGATTGCGATCGCGGCAACGCGTGCCGGCATCGCCCAACCGCTCACGAGCGCGTAAGGCGCGCCGCCCGACACGGCGAGCATGCGAAAGTTATCGAGCTTCAGCTGATCGGCGAGTTCGCACATCAGTGGAGGCCAATCCAGCAGCGTGCGATTCGGGTGAAACTTCGAATCGCGAATACCCGGCCGGTCCGGCGAGATGATTCGTACGCCGAGTTCGCACGCCGCTTCGTGGGTCAATTGCGCCATCGTTCGCGAGCTCGGCCACCCATGACAAAACACGACCGGAACGCCGGTTTCGTCGCCGTATTCTTCGATCGCGAGGTGCGCGCCGTCAGCCAAACGAAGCAGTTGCGAGCGGCCGCTCATTTTTCGTAAAACATCCGTGCTGACGAAACGCCGGCGCCATGCGAACAATGGCTCGGTGCGCCGCGATTTAGCATTATGAACGAGAACTCACAGCCGGGCTTCGGGAAAATCTCCGTCCACGGCGACGGAATGGGCGCACCGACTCCGGAATTGATCGAGAAACGCGCACGCGAAATCGCACTCATCGCGGAACGCAATCCGGACGAGTTCACGGATGGCGACTGGGAACAGGCAAAACGCGAGTTGATGGGCAACGCCGATCCGCGGCCGCCGGAAGAGATCGAGCACAGCGAAGCGATGCGCGACGACTGGGAAGTGACGCCGAACACCACGGGTGAACGCGCGCCGCGCGCCGGAGTCGATGACGACGAGACGCTTGGCGCCCATCTGGTCGAAGGCGGTCTTGAGGAAGCGGCCCACGATCAGATGCTCGAGGCGCGCCGCGAGGATCTTTCGCAGGAAGGGTAATGCCGTGAACGGCTCTACCGCGGTCGCGGGCGGGGAGATCGTGCGCAAGCGAGCGGCGACAAAACGCAATTCGGGCATCGCTTTGCTGCTCGGACGTTATCGCGAAGTGCGCCAGTTCACGGACGAGCTCTGCCGTCCCCTAAAACCGGAAGACTGCGTCGTGCAATCGATGCCGGATGTCAGCCCGACGAAGTGGCATCTCGCGCACACGAGCTGGTTCTTTGAGACGTTCGTGCTTAAGCCTTGCATGCCGAAGTATCGCTCGGAAGTGCCGGAGTATGCCTATCTGTTTAACTCCTACTACAACGCAGCGGGCGACATGCATCGGCGCGATTTGCGCGGCCTGATCTCGCGCCCGACGCTGGACGAAACTTTGCGTTTCCGTCAGACGATCGACGACTGCGTCGCCGATCTACTGGAGAGCATGGATGCCGAAACATTCGCGCAGATCGAGCCGGTGATCACGCTCGGCGTCCATCACGAACAACAGCACCAGGAGTTGCTCGTGACCGACATCAAACATGTCTTCGCGCAAAATCCGCTGCATCCGGTTTACGCCCCTGCGCGTGCAAGACCATCGGCTGTCTCACGCCCCGCGTTTGTCGACTTCGGAGAAGCAGTCATCGAAATCGGCCACGACGGCTCTGAATTCAGCTACGACAACGAAGGGCCACGACACCGCGCACTCGTCCTGCCATTCGCGTTGTCGACGCAGCCGGTCACGAATGCCGAATACATCGAGTTCATCGAGGACGGCGGCTACACACGTCCGGAGTTCTGGCTCTCGTTAGGCTGGACGACCGTAAATGAGCAGAGATGGAACGCGCCGCTCTACTGGACGAAACGCGATGACGGCTGGTGGAACTTCACGCTTTCTGGTTTTCGACGGGTCGAGCCGGACGAGCCCGTGACCCACGTCAGCTATTTCGAAGCCGACGCGTACGCGAACTGGGCGGGCGCGCGTCTGCCCACTGAGTTCGAGTGGGAACGCGTTGCGAACGATCTGCCGATCGAAGGCAAGTTCGTCGAGTCGCGCAACTTTCATCCCGCGCCTGCGCAAAGCGGCGAAGGCTTCGCCCAAATGTTCGGCGACGTGTGGCAGTGGACGCGCAGCTCGTACTCACCCTACCCCGGCTACCGCGCCGCAGCCGGCGCGCTCGGCGAGTACAACGGCAAGTTCATGTGCAACCAATATGTACTTCGCGGCGGCTCGTGCGCGACTTCGCGGACACACATCCGGCACACTTATCGCAACTTCTTCCAGCCGGAGAAACGATGGCAGTTCACCGGTATCCGGCTCGCGCGCGATCTGCGATGAGCGGCCAGCCTGGCGAAGTTAACGTTCTCGATCTCGCGCCCGCCGCGGATGATTTCCGCGCCGACGTGATCGCCGGCCTCTCGCGATCGCCGCGCACGCTGCCATGCAAATACTTTTACGACGAACGCGGCTCGGAGCTTTTTGGCAAAATTTGCGACCTGCCGGAGTACTACATCACGCGGACCGAGCTCGCGCTCCTGCGACGATACGCGTCCGAAATGTCGGAAGCAATCGGCCCGCGCGCCGAGTTGATCGGCTTCGGCACCGGCGCCGGAACCAAGACGCGCCTGCTGATCGAACAAATGCGCGAGCCGGTCGCGTATCTGCCGGTCGACATTTCGCGCGAGCAACTCCTGCAATCCTCCGCCGCCTTCAGCCGCGATTTTCCGGCGCTCGAAATCCTGCCGGTTTGCGCCGATTACCTCCAGCCGCTCGTTCTGCCGCGGCCAATGCGGCAGCCGGATTCCGCGGTCGTCTACTTTCCGGGGTCAACGATCGGCAACTTCGAACCCAACGCCGCCCGCGACTTTCTGAAGCGAACCAGCAACGTGTGCGACGCGCTGCTGATCGGCGTCGACCTGAAGAAAAATTCGCAAATCATCGAGGCTGCCTACAACGACAGCGCCGGTGTCACCGCGGCTTTTAATCTGAATCTGCTGGCGCGGGCGAATCGCGAACTCGACACCGACTTTGACCTCCGGCGCTGGCGCCACCGCGCCGTTTATAATCCGAACGCCGGCCGCATCGAAATGTACCTGTTTAGCAATGCCGCTCAGTCCGTGCACGTCGGTGAAACGGTCTTCGACTTCGCTGCCGACGAGAAGATCACGACCGAGTATTCCTACAAACACGCTCCGGATGACTTCGTTGCTCTCGCCGAATCGGCCGGATTTCAGTTCCGGCAGCTTTGGACTGACGAGCAGCAGTTGTTTGGCGTTTTCTTTTTCAGCGCGTCAAAGTAGCGGCGGTGGATGCGCTCGTTGAGCTCGCCGGCGTCAGAAAATCTTTCGGCAACGCGCTCGCACTCGCGCCGACCGATCTTCAGTTTGAGCGCGGCAAAACCACGGTCCTGATTGGGCCAAGCGGCTGCGGCAAGTCCACATTGCTGCGGATCATTGTCGGACTCGTGACGCCAGACAACGGCACAATCGTTTTCAACGGCAACGCCATCACGCCGGAAGCGCTGCAGGATTTCCGCCGCCGTGTCGGTTACGTCATCCAGGAGGGTGGCTTGTTTCCGCATCTCACCGCGCGCGACAACGTGCTGTTGCTCGCGCGGCATCTCCGCCGCGCGGCGGACGTGCGACTGAACGAGCTCTCCTGCCTCGCGCGGTTCGACGAACAACTGCTCAACCGCTATCCCGCGGAACTTTCCGGCGGCCAGCGACAACGCGTGAGCCTGATGCGCGCACTCGCGCTTTCGCCCGAGTTGTTGCTGCTCGATGAACCGCTCGGCGCGCTTGATCCGCTCGTCCGCGCCTCACTGCAGCGCGACCTGAAGGAAATCTTCGCGCGTCTGCGTCAGACGACGATTCTCGTCACGCACGATCTCGCCGAAGCGGCGTATCTCGGCGACACAATCGTGCTGATGAACAACGGCCGAATCGTGCAGCGCGGAACCCTGCGCGATCTGCAGGAGACGCCAGTCGATCGGTTTGTCACTGAATTCATCAACGCGCAGCGGACGCTCACATTGTCATGACTCGAATTTGGAAGGCGCAAAACCAGAAACGTCTTCTCGCGATCGGTTTGCTTTTTTTCTGGTTTTCTGGCGTTGAAATTCAATCCGCTTACGCTCAGGCCGTAATCGTCGGTTCGAAAAAATTCACAGAGTCGTACGTGCTCGGCGAAGTCGCGAAGCGCGCGATCGAGAAGGCTGGCGTCCGGGCCGAGCTGCGCCAGGGATTAGGAGGCACAGTCATTGTCTGGGAAGCGCTGCGGACGGGCGCGATCAGTTGTTATCCGGATTACACCGGCACGATCGCCGAGGAGATTCTGAAGCAGCCGGACCTGAGATCAGAAAACGAAATCGGCGATGCGCTGGCGAAGTTTGGCGTCGGGATGACGGCTGATCTCGGTTTCAACAACACTTACGCGCTGGTCATGCAACGGACCACCGCCGCGCGTACCGGCGTTCGGACGATCTCAGATCTGCGCAAACATCCTGAGCTGCGTTTCGGCCTCACGCACGAGTTCCTCGACCGGCGCGACGGGTGGAACCCGCTGGCGCAAAGATACCAGCTCGCCACCACGAACGTGCGCGGGATCGATCACGCCCTCGGCTACCAGGCGCTCGCGAATGGCGACATCGACGTGAAGGACGCCTATTCGACCGACGCGAAGATCGCGCAGAACGATCTCGTCGTGCTCACGGACGACCTGCAGTTCTTTCCGCAATACAAAGCCGTGTTCCTCTATCGGCTTGAGACGCCGGCGGCGGCGATCGGCGCCTTGCGGCGGCTCGAGCACACCATCGACGAGCGCCGGATGACGCAGCTCAACGCGGCGGCGGAACAAACGAAAAATTACGCGCAAGCCGCAGCGTTGTACTTCAGCAATGACACCTCCGCGGTTGCGACCGAGACATTTCCCCACAAGCTCGCGCGCTGGACTGCGCGGCACCTGGAGCTTGCCGGCATTTCACTGCTGCTCGCCATTATCGTCGGTGTGCCACTCGGCATCGTGGCGAGTCGCGGCGGCGCGATGGGTCATGCAATTCTGGCGTTCGCCAGCACCGTGCAAACGATTCCGTCGCTCGCGCTGCTCGCGTTGCTGATTCCACTGCCGTTCTTCGGAATCAGTCCGCGCACCGCGATCGCGGCGCTGTTTCTTTACGGATTGCTGCCGATCGTGCGCAATACCGCGACCGGTCTGCAGAACATCGCGCCGTCGATCCGCGAATCAGCGATCGCGCTCGGGCTCGACG
>CADDYX010000063.1 GCA_902810735.1 Verrucomicrobiota bacterium
GGTTCGTGAAGACCGCGACGTCCCATTCGATGCCGCGCACGCGGTCCTGCACCAGCGCGTGCGACGAGACTTCCATCGCCGCCGCTTTGCAGCCGGCGTTGCGCATCTGCGCGAGCAGATCCTGCACGTCGAGCGACTCCGGCGTCGTGCGCACAGCCGGCAAAATTCGTTCGCCGATCTCGTAGCGGACGGTGCCGAGCAATCCGCAGCGCAGCCCGGCGCGTTCGCAGATGTGTTTAATGAGAAACGTCGTCGTCGTCTTGCCGTTGGTGCCGGTGACGGCGGCGAGTTTCAGCTTGCGCGCCGGATTTTCGTAAAACGCGACCGCGAGATCGGCGAGCGCGGTGCGGGTGTTATCTACGACAAGACAGGTAGCGCGCGGGCAAAGTTCTTCACGTTCGAGAACGATCACACTCGCCCCTTTTTCGATCGCCTGACCGATGAAGTGGTGGCCGTCGACTTTTTCGCCGCGTAATGCAACGAAGAGGGAATTCCTCTGCACTCGCCGCGAGTCATACGCGATGCTTTCCACTGCGCGATCGAGCGGCCCGACGACTTTGCGCGGGGTGATTGCGGCCAGCAGGTTTTTGAGCGCCATGGGTTAGGAAAAAACGGACGCGGGAAGCTCAACGCCGTGCAGTTGTTGAGGCCACGCGCGCGGCGTTGACCGGCTTGGCCGGCAGCGCCTGCGGTTCGAGATCAAGATAACGTGCAGCCTTTTCCGCGATGCGCGAGAAGATCGGGCCGGCGACGAGCCCGCCGTAATTTTGATCCGGCGTCTTCGTGTGTGCATCGTCGAGCACCACGAGCCCGACAAATTCCGGATTATCCGACGGCAAAAAACCGGAGAACGAGACGACGTATTTCCCTTTCTCGTAGCCGCCGTGCAGATCGTCTACTTTTTGCGCCGTGCCAGTCTTGCCCGAAATGCTGAAACCGGGCACGGCCGCCGCCGCCGCTGTGCCGCGATCGCTAACCACGCCGCGCAACGCCTGGGTGAGCTGTTTCGCCGTCTCGGGCGCAATCACCTGTCGCAGCACGACCGGCTCGAACTTGCTGATGATTTTTCCGTCGGCGCTCGTGACCGATTTCACGATCCGCGGTGTGACCAGCTTGCCGCCATTTGCGATCGCCGCCATCGCCGTGCACATCTGCAACGGCGTCACGCCGACTTCGTGACCCATCGGAATTCGCGTGATCGAGATTTTGTTCCATTGCTGCGGCGGACGGATGCGCCCGGAAATTTCGCCCGGCAGCTCGATGCCTGTGCGTTCGCCGAAACCGAATCGCCGAATGTATTCGTAGAATTTCTGGTCGCCGACGCTGAGGGCGAGCTTCGCTGCGCCGATGTTGCTCGAGTGGACGAGAATATCGGTCACGCTCATTTCGCCGAACGCCTTGTGATCGTGCAGCGGTGTGCCGCCGTAATTGAAGACGCCATTTTCGCAGAAGATCGTCGTGTCCGGTCGCACCTTGTGCTCGTTTAATGCCGCGCCAGCGGTGACGATCTTGAAGGTCGAGCCCGGCTCCATCATGTCGGTGATGGCGCGGTTTTTCATTTGCTCCGGCTTCGCTTCGGCGCGCTCGTTAATGTCGAACGCCGGGCGGTTCGCCATCGCGAGGATTTCGCCGGTCTGCGGCCGCATCAGGATGACGATCGCTTTTTGCGGAGTGAACTCGTGCATGGCCGCGTCGAGCTCGTTTTCGACGATGTTCTGCAGGTTCAAGTCGATCGTCAGATGGACCTGATAACCGTCACGCGGCGCGCGTTCCTGCCCGCGATAGAGCACGATTTCGTGGTTGGCGCGGTTGTGCTCGATGTAACGGTAGCCGTCCTGGCCATGCAGGTAATCCTCCATCGACGCTTCCACGCCTTGGATGCCCTTGTGATCGAAATCGGTGAACCCGATGACGTGACAAAGCATCGAGCCGTTCGGATAAACGCGCGCGGAATCGCGCTCGAGATAAACGCCACGTAGATTTTGCTGGATCAATTTATCGTGCAACGCGACCGCTGCCGGCTCGGGCACCTGACGTTTCAGCACGATGTAACGCCGATCGCCGCGCAGCTTCGCGTTGAGGTCGGCACGATCGAGCTTCAACTCGGCCGCGAGCAACGGCACGAGCGCTTCTATATTATTAATAAGGGTCGCGTCGGCGACGATCGTCTCGCCGGGAACATTGTCCGCCAGCACCTCGTTGTTGGCGTCGAGAATCTCGCCGCGATTGGCGTAGATCGGTTGTCTGTGAACGTGCTTCTCAGCCGCGAGGCCGGCGTACTCGTCGTGCTTGAGCATCTGCAAATAGACGAGCCGGAACGAGAAGAGACTGAACAGGGCGGCAAACCCCACGCATACCAGCGAGCATCGGGCGCGGCTGTTCCATCTCATCTCGTGACGTGCTGATTTGCGACCGGTTGGACCGAATCTTCAGCCGGCGCGCGAACCGGCGCCGTCAGCCGCACGATGCTGTGCTCAGCGATCGGTATCATTTTCAGATAACCTTCCTTGAGCCGACGCTGGAGTGCGGCCCGAGAAGTGAGCGCCGCGATCTGCGCGGTCGCGACTTCGTTTTGCGAGCGGAGACTCGCCATCTCATTCTCCAGCGCTTTTTTGCGATCGCCGAGATGGTAAAGCTGCAGCGTCAGGTAAACGTAGACGAGGCCGATCAACGCGAGGAACGCCGTGATCACGATCCAGCGCGCCATCGACGCCGCGTCGATCGTGTTCATCTGCTTCCGGCGCGGCGCGTGCATCAGAGTTTCTCGGCGACGCGCAATTTCGCGCTGCGCGAACGCGGGTTCAGGCGCTGCTCGATTTCGCTCGGGTCGATTGGCTTGGGCGTGATCAATCGCAACGCGAACGCCGGGTTGCGCTTCGGCTCTGGCCAGTTCGGCTCGTCCAGCCACTCGCGGCTGAGCTCGCGGAAGAAATTTTTCACGATCCGGTCCTCGAGCGAATGGAACGTGATGACAGCGATCCGCGCTCCCGATTCGAGCCGGCCGGTGAGCGCGCGGAGCCCTTCTTCGAGCGCGCCGAGCTCGTCGTTCACTTCCATGCGCAAGGCCTGGAAGACCTGCGTGGCGGGATGGCGGCGGCCGTGGCGCCACACGATTTTCTCCACCGCTTTGGCCAACTGCATCGTCTCGGTGAATGGCGATGATTTCCGCCATTTCACGAGATGACTCGCGATCCGCCGCGCGGCCGGCTCTTCGCCGTACTCGCGGAAAATCCGCGTCAGCTCTTCCTCGCTGTAGGTGTTTACGACCGTCGCCGCAGTCAGCTCGCGCCGCGGATCCATTCGCATGTCGAGCGGGCCGCCGCGCATCACGCTGAAACCGCGCTGCGCGTTTTCGAGTTGCCGCGAGGAAACGCCGAGATCGAGCAACGCGCCGCCGATCTGCGCAACTCCGAGTTCGTCCAGCACACGCGTCGCTTCGCGGAAGTTTGCCTGCCGCAACGTCACGCGTCCGCCGAAATCCGCGAGCCGGTCAGTCGCATAGGCGATCGCGTCCGGGTCCTGGTCGAGCGCGAGAACATCCGCGCCGCTGCGCAGAATCGCCTCGGTGTGGCCGCCGCCGCCGAGCGTCGCGTCAACGACGAGCGCGCCTGGTTTTGGCGCGAGCAGCTCGACGGCTTCCGTCACGAGCACAGGACGGTGATAAATGAAATCCTCCATCGTCTCCGGCGCCTCCTCTTCGATGACGAGCGGTCCGGTCGCGAACCAGACCTGCCGCTCAAACAACAACGCGTTCATTCGTTTCCTCCCGTCACAACCCGATCACATTTGCGACGTGCTGATACGTGGGCGTCTCGTCCTCGTGGGCACGTTTCCACCGCTGCAAATTCCAGATTTCGAAACGGCCGCGACCACCCACCAGCGCGACTTCGCCTTTCAATTGGAGCTGACGGCAAAGCTCGTCGGGCAAAAGGAGACGGCCTTGTTTGTCGGCGCCGCCGTGCTGGGCGCGTGCATGCAGTTGGCGCAGGAAGATGCGGCGCTCCTGCGCTGATACGGCCGGTGAATTTTCGGCCTGCTCGATCATGCGCGAAAACTCCTCGGGCGACATGACGAGGAGGTATTGATGCTGCGCCTCGGGCAGAAGGATGAATTCCTCGGCCTCGCCGCGACGCCAGCGCGATGGGATCGTGATACGGTTTTTCTCGTCGATGGAATGACGAAACTCCCCCGCGAAGAGATTCTTGTGCTGTGAGTCGCCGGGCATGTGCGGGTGGACAGGTCTCCCATTTCAATCCACTTCGCCCCACTTGTAACCACCTTGCGTGCCATGGGTCAATAAAATTTAATGCCGCTTTGCGCCCTTTTTTCGCTGCCCTACAATCAGCGGATGTTCCGACTCGCGGCCGCTCTCACTTTCGCGCTCGCGCTCATCCTGCCCGGCACGGCCGCTTTTGCGCAAACGAGCGACAATTCGCCCGAGCCGCTGCGCGTTACGGTCACGGTGAATCCAGACGGCTCGCGCACCACATACGAGTGGGATAACGCGCATCACCGCGCGACGGCGACAACCTCCGATCGCGGCAAGGTGCGCGAGAAGATTCAATATGTGCTGGATGACACAGGCCGCTTCGTCACCGGTGAGGTTTTTGCGCCGAACGGAACGCTTCGTTTCCGCACCCGCTACAAATATGACGCTGCGGGTCGGCTCGCGGAGGAGAGCCAGATGGCGGCGGATGGCGCGCTGCGCAACCGGATCGTCTACGCCTACGACACCGGAGGCAGGCAGCTCGGTTATTCAATATACGATGGCGATGGTAAACTGGTCGGCCGCACGGGAGCGTCGCGTCCTCCGGCGGATGCGAGTCACTCGCGTTGACGCGACCGCTCCGCAAGCCGCTTGCCAGCGTAGCCAAACAAGACTAGAAAACTCGTTCCGGCATGATCGATTACCTCCAGAAGGGTGGGCTGCTGATGTGGCCGATCCTGATCTGCAGCATCATCTCGATCGGGGTATTTGCCGAGCGGCTGTTTTATCTGCACCGCGCTTCGATTCACGTCGGCGAGTTTCTGCAAGGCCTGTCGAATCTCATCCAGCGCCGCAATTTCGCCGAAGCGCTCCACGAATCCGCCGGCACACCGGGACCGGTGGCGCGCGTCATCCACGCCGCGATCATTCGCCATGACGCGCCGCGGTCAGAGCTGCGCGAGATCGTGCAGGAAGCTGGCCAGCTGGAGGTGCCAAAACTGGAGCGCTTTCTCGGGGTGCTCGCGACCCTCGCCTACCTGACGCCATTGCTTGGCTTGCTCGGTACGGTTTCGGGGATGATCGACACTTTCGGCGCCCTCAATGCCAGCGGCGGCTACACAACTGTGACGGAACTTTCGGCTGGAATTTACAAGAGTCTGCTTACCACTGCCGCGGGCCTGGTGGTCGCGACGCCGACGTTCGTCGCCTACAGCTATCTCTCCTCGCGCGTCAACGCGATGATGCACGAAATGGAACGCGCCGGAATCGAGGTCGTGCACATGCTGACCGATCGCGAGCCGGTCAGCGGCATCATCAGTTTCCAATCTCCCGGCACGAGCGGCGCGGCCGAACGCGAAGCGCGCGCCGACCGTTGAGCGGCGCGTATCCGCGCGGCGGCGGATTATGAAACTCGAGCGGACGAAGGAATATCACTTCGGCTGGCTGGCGATGGTTCCGCTGTTGGACGTCGTTTTCATTTTGATTTTTTTCCTCGTCCTCGGCTCCAACTTCATTCTGCAGCCGGGGATCGCCGTCAACGTGCCGCTCTCGCGCTTCACCCTCGCGCCCCAGGCAAATCCGCAGATCATCAGCATTACCGGAGGCGCGGCGCCGATCATTTATTTCCGCGACCAGAAAATTTCGCTCGAGCAGCTCGGCGCGCTTCTCGATTCAACCAAGACGGAAGGCCGGCCGATCATCATCAAAGCTGATCGTCTGACGCCCTACGCGATGGTGATTGCGGTCACGAATGCAGCGCTCGAGCACGGAGTTACATCCGTCTCGCTCGCCACAACCCCGCCGCGGTGAGCACCGAAGCGCTGACTGACACGAACGACGGGCTCCTGTTCAACTGGCGGCCGTCGCGGCGGCGCAAGCTTTCCCTGTTCGGCTTCATCACCGCCTCGGTCGCGCTGCACGCGCTCTGTTTTTATCTTTTTCAAATCGTCTATCCGCCGCCCGCCGCTCTCCTGCCGCCGCCCGGGCGCGTCAGTGTCATCTCGCCGGTGACGGAGGACGGCCGGATTCTGCTCCGCTGGATCGAGGCGGAGGACCCGGCGCTGGCCGCAAAAACGCAGCGCGCGCCTGACACAAAGACATTCACGCCGCCGAGAATCGCGCACGTGCCTTCATTCGCCACGCATCGCCCGGCGTTGCGCGATCTTCCGCCGTACCTGCCCGATTTGCGTGCACCGGAAATCTATCCGCCCGGCCCGGTGCCGCGATCGCGGTCAGCGCCGGCAACACCTGCGCCGCCGGCGAAAACTGCGATCGCTTTCGCGGACGACGCCGCTGCGTTGCGCGGTGTGCAAACGCCGGAGATGCGCTTTACGCGCTCGACCAGCGAATCACCTCAGCCCGCGGAATTCCGCGTCGCCATCTCGCCGGCCGGTGACGTCCGCTATTGCTTCCTGCAGACCTCCTCCGGCGACGCCGCGCTTGACGAACAGGCACGACAGTATCTTGCGCTTTGCCGCTTTCCTGAAATTCAACGGAGCGCTGCGCGGGATCTGATCTGGACGAGCGCAGTAGTCACGTGGGGCAGCGATCTCATTGCGCCGAAAGCCGCACCGCCGTGATTCGCGTCAGCCTCTCGGCTCTCGTCACCGTCTATCTGCTGCTTTTTCTTGCGGCAGTTTTTCTCCTCTGGTTAAGTAGCGAATGGAACCGCCGCCGACGCGAGCGCCGCGCTTTGCGATACCGGTTGCGATGCGTCATCTGCGCATTCGAGTTCGAAGACCGGACCGATGCGCTCCTCCCGCGTTGTCCGCGTTGCGGCAGCCTGAACGAACGTTTTAAACCGGAGCAAATCTAGCCATGGGAATGTGGATCGGCCGTAACCGCAAAGCTCGCGTGACCTACGGGTTCGATGAAATCGCGCTCGTGCCCGGCCGCGTGACAATCAATCCAAACGAAGTCGACATCAGCTGGAGTCTGCCGCGACGCGATAGTGCGCCGCTCGAATTTAAAATCCCGATTCTCGCCAGCGCGATGGATGGCGTGGTCGACGTGAGATTCGCGTGCGAGATGAGCAAGCTCGGCGGTCTTGCCGTGCTGAATCTCGAAGGCGTGCAGACCCGCTACAAAAACCCGCAGGAAGTGCTGCAGAAAGTCGTCGAGGCGGACAAGAGCGAGGTCACCGGCATTCTCCAGCGCATTTATCAGGAACCAGTGCAGCCCGATCTGATCGCCGCGCGGGTCAAGCAGATGAAAGATAACGGCGCGATCGCCGCCGTCAGCTCGATCCCGCAACGCGCGGCGGAATTCGGAGCCATCGCGCAGGAAGCCGGCGCGGACATCTTCGTCGTGCAAAGCACCGTCTCGACCGTTCGCCACATGTCGACCGAGTACAAATCGCTCGACCTGGAAAAATTTTGCCGCGACATGCGCATCCCGGTGATCGTCGGCAACACTGTTACCTACGAAGTCACGCTGGAAGTGATGGAATGCGGCCCCGCCGCGGTTCTCATCGGCGTCGGTCCCGGCGCCGCTTGCACTTCGCGCGGTGTGCTTGGACTCGGCGTGCCGCAGGTCACCGCGACAGTCGATTGCGCCGCCGCCCGTGACGCCTACTTCAAGAAAACTTCACGCTACGTGCCGATCATCACCGACGGCGGGATGAGCAAAGGCGGCGACGTCTGCAAAGCGCTCGCCTGCGGCGCCGACGCCGTCATGGTGGGCAGCGCATTCGCCAAAGCGCACGAAGCGCCCGGCGCGGGCTATCACTGGGGAATGGCTACGCCGCACGCCAATCTGCCGCGTGGCACGCGCATCAAAGTCGGCGCGACCGGCTCGTTGAAGCAGATCCTCTTCGGCCCGGCCGAAGTCGACGACGGTTCGCAAAATCTCGTCGGCGCGATCACCACCTGCATGGGCAACGTCGGCGCGCGCGACATCGCCGAATTCCAGCAAACGGAGATCATCATCGCCCCTTCCATCAAGACCGAAGGCAAGCTTTTCCAGACCGTCCAGAGCGTCGGGATGGGAACCCGTTGACAAGTACTCGTTAGGCGTTGGACGTTCCGCGTTCGGCGTTCAATCTTCAGCCGCGCAAATGAACAACCGCAGAGTCGTCATCACTGGCCTTGGCGCGATCACGCCGCTCGGCAACGACGTGCCGACGTTCTGGCAAAACCTGCAAAACGGCGTCAGCGGCATCCGCCGGATCACCAACATCGATCCCTCAGCGTTCGACTGCCAGATCGGCGGCGAAGTGCGCGACTTCGAGGCCAAACAGCACTTCAACAACCCGAAAGACGCGCGCCGCACCGACCGGTTCGCGCAAATGGCGATGGCCGCCACGAAGGAAGCGATGCGCGACAGCGGTATCGATCTCAGCGCAATCAACCGCGACCGCTTCGGGGTCCTCGTCAGCAGCGGTATCGGCGGCCTCAAAACGTTGCAGGATCAAATCGCGATCCTGAACACGAAAGGCCCCTCGCGCGTTTCGCCTTTCACCATCCCGATGCTCATCAGCAACATGGCCAGCGGCTTGATCTCGATGGAATTCGGCCTGCGCGGCCCGAATTTCTGCATCGTCACTGCCTGCGCCACTTCCAACAACGCGATCGGCGAATCCTGGCGCATGATCAAATTCGGCGACGCCGATATTTTTCTCGCCGGCGGCTCCGAAGCGTCCGTCGTTGAGATCGGCCTCGCCGGCTTCGGCGCGATGAAAGCGCTCAGCACGCGTAACGACGAGCCGGAGCGCGCCTCACGTCCATTCGACCGCGACCGCGACGGCTTCGTCATCGGCGAAGGCGCCGGCGTGCTCGTCATCGAGGAGCTCGAGCATGCGCGGAAACGCGGCGCCAAAATTTATTGCGAGCTGGCCGGCTACGGCCTTTCCGCCGACGCCTACCACATGACCGCGCCGCTCGAGGATGGCAACGGCGCCGCCCGCGCGATGCAGATGGCGCTCGACCACGCAGAGGTCAATCCGGGTGACGTCGATTACGTCAACGCGCACGCCACCTCCACCGGACTCGGCGATGTTTGCGAAACTCGCGCGATCAAGAGCGTCTTCGGCGATTACGCAAAGACGGTCACGATCAGCGCGACGAAATCGATGACCGGCCACTTGTTAGGCGGGGCCGGTGCAGTCGAGATGGCGGCCTGCGCGTTATCGATTCGCGACGGTGTCGTTCCGCCGACGATCAACCTGGACAATCCGGACGAAGACTGCGACCTCGATTACACGCCGCACGTTGCGAAGCAGAAAAAAGTGCGCGTCGCGGTCAACAATTCCTTCGGGTTCGGCGGCCATAACGCCACGCTCGTCGCGAAGGAATTCGTCTAGGGCAACGCTGGCGATCGCGCTACAGAGCGCGCGAACGCAGCACCTGGAGCTCGTCGAGAAAAAGCAGGCTCAGCTTCTTTTTATCGGCTGCGATCTGGAGCGGTCTGCGCGGCTCGAACCATTCCCACTGCGGTTTGCCGTCGAACGCGCTCAGCTTGTAAACCTTGAACCGCGTCTGCATCGGTTTGCCGCGCTCGAAGACGGAATTTACCAGATCGTTGCCGTTGCGCGTTTCGAGGGTGACGTAAATGTTGCCATCGGAAACATAGCAATCCTGATATTTGTCGAGCTTCCACACGACTTTTCCGCTGCTGGCTTCGACCTTTAGCAGCAGTGGCTCGGTCGGCGCGGTCGCTTCCTGCGAGTAGCGGAGGGACTCGGCACTTCCGTTTTGCGTCACGACGTAGAGCATCGCGCCGCGATCGAGCAGACCGCCGGAATCAAGCTGCAGTTTGCGAATACCGACGCTCGGCAGACGCCACACGACCGCGCCGTTCTGCCGGTCGAATGCGGTGAGGCACCCACGGTCGAAGAAGTAGAGATGCTTTTCGTCTTCCGCGCACGGCGGTGATGTTGTCGTGCCGAATTCCGACTCGTAATCCTGCCGCGCGGCCGGGAATGCGAGCGTGGCCTGCCAGACTTTTTTGTTCGAGCGATCGAAGGCAATCAGCGTTTGCCCCGCGACTACCAGGTCGAAAGACTTGGTGGAGAAGAGTTCGGGCCGGCCCTGCACTTTCAACGGCGTCGAATCACCGACCGCCACGTCGAATGGCCGACGCAGCACAATTTCGTAATCGCTTTCGTCGATCCGCTCCTTGCCGCCGCTTACCTCACGCTGCGCGTCGTCCGCCATTGCGCGCGCGATCACCGCGGCGTCGCTCGACCAGCCGCCGGTCGTGTTCTTGTCCGCCTCTTCCCAGTCGGCCGCGGAGTTTTGTTTCAGCGCCTGACGTTCGGTGATCTTCGGATGCAGCAAACGGACATCCAGCTGCACCAGCTCCGCGCCGGTCGCGCTCACCTCGGTGCGGTGTTGCTGCAGGCCTGCGGTTCCATTCGAGCTCGACGCAAAACGCTCGACGCTTGCGTCTTTCACTGTCGCACCCTTGAGCGCGCCGTCCGTCCCGATGCGAATCAGTTGTTGCGCGCCTGTTGCGCTTGCGGCGAGCACGTAGACGCAGCCAGCGCCGCGCATCGTTTTGACGATCTTGCCTGCTACCGAAAACTCTTTTGTTATCCGGCCATTCGCGTGGTCGACGATTCGAACGCCTTTGCTTTTTACAATCCAGATCGTCGCGCCGTCGCGTAGCACTTCCGGCTTCTCGTAATCGAGTGAATCATAACCGCGGGATGACGCCTCGGTCGCGTAGCTGCCGGAAGCGGCGCTCGTCTCGGGCGTGCCCGCATCGACGCTCAGCTGAGCTGCTTCAGCCTGGTAGCGAGCCTCTTCCTGCTTGAAGTTCGCCGCCTTCAACGGCGTGTCGAGAGAGTTGCGCCTGGCGTTGAGCTGTGCCGCCCACGCGTTGAGTTTTGCCGATCGATTCGCCAGGCGCGCCTGGTGCAGCTGATTGCTCGGATCGTGCTTTGCGTCGACGGCCACGTGCGCCACGCGTTCAGGAGCGACAGCCGGTGCTGGCGCCGCGGTCGCTTTCGCCACCGGGCCGCTGTCGACGCTCCACGTTTCGACGCCGGCGTCGGTGTCGAAAAGCGACATCTTCGAGCCGTCGATCACGAGCAGCTCACCCGGCGAGATGACGTGGGAGGAAGGCGTGCTCTCCTTGCTCGAAACCTTTGAGGAGAGAACGACGTGCGGTTTGCGGCCGACGGTGTAGTACCACAAACTGGCGCCGATTAGCAGCACGATGACGGCGATGAATGCCTTCACCGCCAGCTCGTAGAGTCTCTGTTTCATCACGTTGTCACGGCTTCGGATTCAGCAAAACCGCTCCGCTAAGCACAGGCAGATCGCGTGCCGCAACCGTGCCCCACGTCTCGGCGTGACCGTCGGCAAAGAGAATGCTGCCGCCGTATTTCCGATGATTGTCGCCCGGCCGTTTGCCATCCGATGAGAAAACCGCATCGCCGCGCTGCTTGGCCTTTGTGTTTACCTGCGCATCGGAAACCAGCGGTGCCCCTGCGCCAGAATCGCGCGTCAACCCCATGTAATACGCATAGCTGATCCGCCGCTCCGCGAACGGTTCCGCCCCGGGCAGTGCTGGAGTCTTCGAGCCCGGACACACGAAAATGCTGGTGTCGCTGGTGTAACGCGGGACCAGCTCGCTCAGCGGCGCTTCGGAAGTGGTCGCGCGCGGCGTCACCGGGAAGGCGCCATCATGCTCCGCCGCATAAACCGACAGCGCGATGTGCATCTGCTGGAGGTTTGCCGCGCAGGCCGCCTTGCGCCGCGCCTGGCCCTGCTCGGACCCGGCGCCGAGAAATGTCGCATACGCGATCAGAATAATCGCCATCACCACCAGCAGCTCAACGAGACTGAACCCGGCGACGCTTTGAACCGGGCGCCGCATGTTACCGCTACTTTGCGTCCGCGAAGATCGGCGCCGCCGTGATATCAGCCGCGTCAAACGTGAAGCCGTGGCCGCCGTTGTTCTGCAATGATTGCAGCAGCTCACTCACGCGCTGCGCGGTCGCGGTGGAATAGAAGCGCACCAGGCCGACGGTGCTGCGTTTACCGAAGACCGTGATCATGATCGTGTCTTCGTCGACCGAGTTCATGAAAATGTGGTTGCCGTTGCCCTGGTGATAAAGCGCGTTGAATTCGATCTCGCCGATGCGGCGGGCCAGCTCTTTGGTCGCGGCGAACGAGCCGGCGGCGAGCGCGGCGATGATCGTCACGTCCATGACCGAGATGTCGCCGAATTGCGAGATGACGTTGCCGCCGCGGTCGATCACGACCGTCAGCTCCGCTTCAGCCTTCTGCAGAAATTCGCCCAGAATGCCGTCGAGATTCGCGACGTCCTCGATCGTCAGACACGGGATCGAATTCACAGCGCTGCGCCCTCCTGCGCGTGCACCTCAGGCTCGACCGGGATCGCGACCGGCGCGGGCGAATTCTGCGGCACCTCCCCTTGTTTGCTGAATTTGTGGAGCAGGATCTGCGACACGGCGTTGAGTGCCGCGAACACATTCTGTCCCGTGCTGGAAACCACTTCGAAGCTCTGCACGCGCTTCTTCCGGTTGTTCAGCACGTACTCCATGTAGTTGACCGGCGCGATGTTCTCGAGGTCGCGCTTGTTGTACTGGAGCACATACGGAATTTCGTCGATCGAGGCGTTCTGCTTCGCCAGGTTCTCCTCCAGGTTTTTGAAGCTCTCGACGTTCTCCTCCATCTTCTCCCACTGCGAATCGGCGACGAACACGACGCCGTCGACGCTGCGCAAAACGAGCTGCCGCGTCGCGTTGTAGATCACCTGCCCGGGCACGGTGTAGAGCTGGAACTTGGTGACGAAGCCTTTGATCACGACCGCGTTCAGCGGCAGGAAATCAAAAAAGAGCGTGCGGTCCGACGCGGTCGCGAGCGACACGAGATCGCCGCGGTTCTCCGGGTTAATCCGTTTGTGGATGTAATCGAGGTTGGTCGTTTTGCCGCACAGCGCCGGACCGTAGTAGACGATCTTGAACTGAATCTCGCGGCTCGCGTAGTTGATGATCGACATACGCAGCCCTCTAGACCGTCTCGGAATACGCTCGCGACATCTCGTGCACGACGCGCGCGAGTCGCTCCCGCACCTCCGGCGCGATTTCGCCGTTGGCGTGCAGCGTCGCGAGACAGAGATTCTCGTGCGCGAAAAACGTGAGCGCGCCCTGCGTGCATTGCACCGTAAAGCCGCGCAACGCGCCGAGCTTCGTGTCCGCCGTGTGGCTCTCGATCCGCTGCATCAGCGCGGGCACGATCGCGCAAAGGCCGTCTGCCTTGAGTTCTTCCGGCAGATTGCCGGCTAGCGACAGGCCATCGCGGAAAATCAGTGCGCTCGCCTTCACTCCCGGCATTCGGTTGATCCGCGCGACGACTTCTTTCGCATCGAGCTTGTCGTCAGTGTCGAGCGCGGCCTGGAGTGGTGTTCGGATCCGATCCGGCAGTGGCAGCGCTTCCGGCGTCGGCTCGCCTGCCGCAACCGCTTCGTCTTCCTCCGCCGGTTTCGCGATCGGCGTGTTCGCCACCTTCATCCGCTGCGCGTCTTCTTCCGCCGTGGTCGAGAACGGCGTTTTGATTTGCACGCCGACCTCCTGCTCGACCTGGTCGTCGCGCATCCGCAGCGACGCTGCCGGCAGGTTTTTCAACACTTCTTGCAACGGCAGTGAAACGGCGGCCGCGCAGTCGCCTTTGAACGCCTCGCGGAATTTCTCCGGTATACCCGCTGCGAAAACTTCCGGCGCAATCATCACCCGCCCGCTCGCCAGCTGTGGTTGCACGATCGCAAACGGCAACTCGAGCCGCGCGTCCGCTGGAATCGTCGCCGCCGCGTCGTCGCTCAATTGAAATGCCGGCAGCGCCTCGAACACCGCTTTGAGCGAGAGCTTGATTGTGGCGCCAGCTGCTGTTGTCGGCTGCTCGGCTTCGGCC
>CADDYX010000064.1 GCA_902810735.1 Verrucomicrobiota bacterium
TGATGGATCGGGTCAAGACCGACCTCGCCGGAATGGCTCAGGTCGAAATGGAGCCAAAGCTCGCCGGCCGCAACATCACGATGACACTCTCGCCGTTGCCCGCTGCACGCCGCAAACGGCGCTTCTCAGTCCCCGAGCAGGACGCCGAAGCCGAAGCGGCAGAAGCCGACGCCGAGAACGGCGCCTGATACCGCGCCTACGGCTTTGCCGGTGACGCAGTCGCGGCCGGGCTGGTCGGCGGAACGTTCGCGTTCGATGCCGGGCCGTGCGGTCGCAGATTCGGGTTCTTGATTGGTCCGGGCGGAAGCGTCGGCGCCGGTGGAGGGGCGTTGAGCTTCGCTTCAAGTCGCTGCTTGCGTGCCGTCGCTTCAGCGTTGCCGGGCTGCAGTTTCAAAACTTTCTCGCAGTCGGCGATCCCCTTCTTCGCGTCCCCCTGCAATTCATAGACGTAGCTCCGCAGCAGATAGACGCGAGCTTCTTTCGGATCCGCTTTGAGCGACGCATCATAGTCCTCGAGCGCTTTATTCAAATCTTTCATCTGCAGCTCGACGTAGGCGCGGCGCTCGTGCGTATCCGCATCGCCCGGCTTGAGCTTCAGCGCTTCAGTAAAATCGGCGAGCGCTTCCTGGAGCTTTTGCTGTTCGCGATACGCGGCTCCGCGTTGCACGAGGGCTGCAAAATAGTTTTCGGAGAAGCTCGGGTCGAGCTCATGAGCGCGGCGGAATCCTTCCACCGCCTTGTTCCAATCCTTCGCCTTTGCAGCCTCAGCAGCTTCACGCGCGACTTTAACCGCTTCGGCTTTGTCGCTGGCAGAAAGCGCTGCGCCAGCGAATAGAACGAGGATGGCAACCGCGAGAGACATTCGTGTGAATCGCATAGTCATTGGATTTTCAGATGTTGAGTGTGCATGACAGCGTCGCAGCCTGCAACGCCTTCTCGTTCAGCGAGTTTGCGCCTCCTCATTAAAAACGTCTGACGGCGTGCCGCCGGATGTTCGCTCGGGCGAACCAGCTTCGTCGACGCGCGCGATTTGCAACGCGCGGCCTGACGTTTCATCGATTTGGATAACGGCGCCGCGCAGCCGGACCTCGCCGCTCGCGACCGGAAACGTAACCGGCAGATTCGTGACAAACCGCTGCACAATCGGTTCGACGGAACGACCCAGGATCGAATTCACCGGTCCGCACATTCCTGCGTCACAAAGGAAAGCGGTGCCGCCCGGCAGGATCTGTTCGTCGGCCGTTTGCACATGCGTGTGCGTTCCAATGACCGCCGACACTTTCCCGTCGAGGAAGCGCCCGATTGCGATCTTCTCGCTCGTGGTTTCGCCGTGCACGTCGACGAAAATCACAGGTGTCTGAGCGCGCAGCTCCCACAGCACCGCGTCCAGCGCGCGGAACGGATTCTCGAGAATCGGCTGCATGAACGTGCGGCATTGCACGTTCACGACCGCGACTTTCGCTTTCGGCGTCTCAAGCACGATCGTCCCCTGCCCCGGCGTTCCGGGTGGATAATTAATCGGACGCAGCAAGCGCGGCTCCGTTCCGATAAAACCCACAATATCTTTCTGGTCCCAAATGTGATCGCCAGTCGTGATCACCGACACGCCGGCGCGCAATAGATCGATGGTGATTTTACCGGTAATGCCGCGGCCGCCGGCGGCGTTCTCGCCATTCACGACGGCGAAATCGAGCGCGAATTTTTCGCGTAATTCCGGCAGGCGCGCGATCACGGCGGTGCGGCCCGGCTCGCCAACGATATCGCCGAGGAAAAGTATCGTTAGCATTCGGCGATCATCGCCGTAATGAACCTGAATTCCAATGCTTCGTCTGCGGGTTGCGGTTCTGTTCGGTTGCGCAGGCGTGGCGCTGGCTGCCGCCGCGGCCAATCTCACGCCGCTCGGTAAACCGCCGCGCTGGAGCATCCTCGACGGCTACCAGGAAACGATCACACACGACGAGTTCGTGCGGCTGCTTGACACGGTCTACGCGACGCGCGGCTACTCAGACCTGATCACGGTCGGCGCGAAGGACGCGCGGATCGTCGAAGATCGCGACGCCAAGACTTTCTTCACTCTGCGCTTCGCCAGCGACACGCCGCGAAAGGTGCCGCGCTACTGGCATCCGATCGAGAAGTTATCGGGCGCCTCACGCGAAAAGCCACTCCGGCATCTACGCATCGCTCTCGATCCCGGCCACATCGGCGGCAAGTGGGCGAAAATGGAAGAGCGCTGGTACCAGGTCGAGAACACCAAACCGGTTGAAGAAGGCGAGATGGCGTTGTTCGTCGCAAAGCTGCTCGCGAAACGGCTGCGCGAGCTCGGCGCCGAAGTCTCGTTCGTCCGCGGCAAAAATGCGCCGGTGACGCCGCTGCGTCCGGACGATCTTCGCAATGTTGCTCGCGCCGTGTTGAAGAAAAACGGCGTTACGGAACCGGCAGATCATTACACGGACGCCGCCGATCCAGCGAAAGAGAACACGCTGCAGTGGCAAAGCGAACTGCTCTTTTATCGTCAAAGCGAGATTCGCTACCGAGCGAAGCGCGTGAACGGCGTTCTCGAGCCCGACCTCGTCCTCTGCCTGCACTTCAACGCCGAAGCATGGGGCGATCCGCTGAAGCCAACACTGCTCGACACAAATCATTTTCACATTCTCATCAACGGCTCGTATCTGCCGGAGGAACTCGAACCGGACGACGAGCGCTTCGAGATGGTGCGGAAACTTCTGGGCCGCGCCTACGATGAGGAGCTGCCGCTCGCCGACAAAATGGCGGAAGTCTTCGCCCGCGAGACTGGATTGCCGCCGTACGTTTACACGAAAGACACCGTCGTGAAGGTCGGCACGAGCGGATACGTTTACGCGCGGAATCTGCTCGCGACACGCTTGTATCGCTGCCCCGTCGTTTATTTCGAGCCGTACGTCATGAACAGCCACGAAGTCTTCGCGCGAATTCAGGCGGGCGATTACGACGGCACGCGTGAAATCAATGGCGTGCAGCGTCCGAGTATTTTCCGCGAATACGCGACGGCCGTTTCCGACGGCCTTGCCGAGTACTGCCGCTCCGCGCGGAAGCTGCGCGACTAGAGGTTCCCGACCGCTTCGCGAATATCGTCGATCGTGACGTCGGTCGAGAGACAAGCTTCGCCGAGTCGCGGCGTGACGACGAACCGCACCGCGCCGCCGCGGAATTTCTTGTCGAACTGCACGGCGTCCAGAATCGCTTCGCGCGAAACGCCCGGCGGCAATGATGTCGGTAATCCGAACTGCTGCAGCATCGCGACGACGCGATCGCGTTGCGCTGGCGCGAGTCCCGCTCGTTTCATCGAAATCGCGCAGGCGGCTACCATTCCGAGGCTGATCGCCTCGCCGTGAAGCAATTGCCCGTAGCCGGCGGCGCGCTCGATCGCGTGGCCGACGGTGTGGCCGAAATTCAGCAGCGCGCGCTCACCCGTCAGTTCACGTTCGTCCGCGGCGACAATCGCGGCTTTGATCTCGATGCTGCGCGCGACCAACGAAGCTAAATCCCCGCGGTCGAACGGCTGCAGTGAATCGAACATCGCCGCGTCGCGGATCACAGCGTGTTTGATGATTTCGGCGAAGCCCTGGCGGAGCTCACGTTCGGGGAGCGAATCGAGCGTGTCGAGATCCGCCAGGACGAGGGACGGCTGGTGAATCGCGCCGATCAGGTTCTTGCCGGCACGCGCGTTCACACCCGTCTTGCCGCCAATCGAGCTGTCCGCCATCGCAAGCAGCGTCGTCGGCACCTGCACGTGCGGAATTCCGCGCTCGAAAATCGCGGCCACGAATCCCGACAAATCCCCGACAACACCACCGCCTACGCCGATGACGCACGCGCTGCGGTCGCACCCCGCCGCAATGAGCTGGTCGCAGAGAACGCTCACCTGCTCGAGCGACTTCGATTCCTCGCCGGCAGGAATCGCAAAAACCTCAGCGCCGCCCAGCCGCTGCGCGAGGCGTCCGGCAAGCCGTTGCGTATTCGTATCGCAGATCAGAGCCACGCGCCGTTCGTCAACAACCGGCCGCAGCAGCTCGGGAGCGCGGTTCAGCAAACCCCGTCCGACGAGTGCATCGTAGCGGTGCGTGCCACCCGTGATCTCAATGCGATGTATGGACGTGGCCATCGGCGTGTCAGGTTAAACAAATTCCGCCACACGGACACAGCCTTCCCTTGACAAGCCGCGGTGAATTTTTTCTAACTGTCTCATGTCCGATCCTGTCGATCCGATCACGCCCACTCCCGCATCTACGTCCCACGGATCGACGAACAGCGGCCTGCCGGCGAACGTCGCGGCCGCGCTGGCGTGCATCCCGCTTGTGGGCGGCATCATTTTTTACATCATCGAGAAGCAGAATAGCTTCGTCCGCTTCTATGCCATGCAGTCGATCATCTTCGGCGGCGCGTGGATTCTGTTCGACATTATTTCGATGATTATCTCATCGATCTTCAGCGCGCTGCCGGCGCTCGGCGGCGTGCTCGTCGTGCTATGGTCGCTGCTGGCCGCGCTGATTCACCTCGCGTTTCTCGTTGTGTTCATCATCGCGGTGGTGAAGGCGTTCTCCGGCGTCCGGTGGGAAATCCCATACATCGGGCCGATGGCGCGCAAACAGGTCGACGGCGCCGTCTAATGTGGGAGGGGACCTGAGCGTCCCGATTATCGCGGCACTGAGGCCGCTCCCACATTGAAGATCAACACGCGAGCAGCTTCACCACGATCTCGGTCAACACCAGCTCGTGATCGAGTTGGCTGCTGACGAGTTGCAAATTCGCTGACAGGCACGCCTCGAGTCCAGCGATCAGCCGATCGCTTGTGAATCGGTGCGCGTTCATCGCCGCGATGCCGAGCGCATAAGCGTTCACTGTCCCGTCCTTTTTGCGCGGCAAATGCGCGGTTGCCTCAGCGGGCAACCGATTGACCGCCGAAATAAATGTAAACGGCGCTGAAGGTCGCTGCATTCGGTTCCGCTCCATGAGGTCTTTCGCAAGCAGCAGATTGCGAATTGTCGGCACGATCGCTACGAGCAGAATGCCGATCGCTGTTTCACCCTGGTCGAGAAGCCGGCGCACCAGCGCGAGCGCTCGATTCAGATCACATGCGGCCAGCGCGTTTCCGAGCTCGAAGATGACACCGGCACGGGAAAGCGGCACGAGGCGACGAACGTCCTCCGGCGTCACCCTCTGGTTTGGTCCGGCATACAGCTCGAGCTTCTCCAGCTCGTTCTCGACCTGGCGCGTGTCGCCGCCGGTCAGCAGCACAAAAAGATCAAGCGCCTCCTCGTCCAGCGGCAGCTTCCTTGCTCGCACACGGCTGCGAACGGCGTCCAGGGCTTCTTCTTCCCATCCACTCCGCGAAGCATCGAGCCTGTCGATCACCTGCACGTCGGTCAGTTTCGTCAGGGTCTTGTAAAACGACCGCCGCTTGTCTGTCTCCGTCGCGCTGAGCAGGAACGTCACGTTCTCTGGAATCCCGCTCTGCAGCACATCGGCGAGCTCCTCGAGCGCTGATTGCACACCGGCCGCGCGCCCGATCGGCGAATCGGCCATGCAGTTGGCGTTCTTCAGCCAGACCAGTTTGCCGCCGAAGAAGGGCATCGTTTGCAGCGCCGCAATCGTGTCACGCACGCGAGCTGCAGCCTGCTCCGCGTTGTCCGCGCACCCATCGATCACTTCGAGCCCGAACTCGCCCGTGTCGGCCGGCGTAAGCTTTGCGGCAAGGTCCTGCGCGATCCGCTTCACCTCGCTCTCATCGGAGCCGACGACCGCGTGGAGTTGCGCAATTGTCTCCGCGGCTTTGCGTTTAGTCGCCATCGAGAGTCGTCATCGCATTGCTGCTTGTGGATTACAAGATTGCCCCTGTTTTGCGGTGCGCGATACGATGGTGGCCGAATGAATAACGACATCGCCGCGCAAATCCTCTCGATGCGCGACGACCCCGAGGCGCTCGAGCAACTTTATCGCACCGATCCGGCGGCGTTCGAGGCCAGCTTCCACACCGTATTTGCTGCCGAGCCGCACGCGCTGTTGATCCGGGCGTGGGGAGCGCGGTTAGCAAGCCCGCTGGAAGCGAGAGAACCTTCGGCGCCTGAGGAGGGCGGGCGTCTCACGTTGGGGGTCGTCATCGCATTGTGTGCATTTTCCGGGACAGTGGCAAAGCTGCCGGCCTGGTTCGATTCCATCGACGCGGAGAAGTTCTACACTCGCAATTTGCCGATTGTCGTTCTCGCTTCGCTTGCCGCCTACTTCACTGCGCGGCGACGCCAATCATGGCCGCGCCTGGTTGCGATCGCGAGCGCGTTCCTGGTGGGCGGGATCGTAATTAACTCGTATCCGTCCGGACCCGCGCACCGGATGAGCGATTCGGTCGCGCTCGCCTGCCTTCATCTGCCGCTTTTTCTCTGGACGATCGTGGGGGTCGCCTTTGCTGCCGCTGACTGGCGCCAGGCTGAGAGCCGTATCGCATATCTGCGTTTTAACGGCGAAATGCTGATCACCGCCGCCCTAATCCAAATCGCCGGCACGCTCATGACTGGCATTACGATTGCGCTCTTCAGCGTCATCGGCCTGAACATCTCGAAATGGTACGTCAACTGGGTTGTGGTGTACGGCGGCTGCTCGTTGCCGATTGTTGCGACGCATCTCGCGATTAGCCGCGGCCGTCGCATCGCTCTGGCGCCAATCATCGCGCGTATCTTCAGCCCGCTCGCGCTCGCGACGCTGATTGTCTACCTCGTCGCGATGGCGGTGCAGCGGCACAGTCCGTATGCCGACCGCGAATTTCTTCTCGTCTTCAACGTAATGCTCGTCTGCGTCCTCGGGATTGCGGTTTTCTGCATTTCGCAACGCCGCACCAATCGTTTCTTCGATCTCACGATTTGGGCGTTGGTCTGTGTCGCGTTAATCATCGACGGCGTGGCGTTGAGCGCGATTCTGCTTCGCCTCGCCTCGTATGGCTTTTCACCAAATCGCACCGTTACCCTCGTAACGAACGTTCTGGTGCTCGCGAACCTGGTGCTGATCCTCGTCACATTCACCCGGCCGGCAGTGCAGTCGCTGCCGGAGGCGCAGAGAACGAAACGCGCGATCGCCGGTTTTCTACCCGTCTACAGTGCGTGGGCTGGCGTCGTCGCGTGCGTCTTGCCGTTCCTGTTCGGCTTTCGCTGACAACCGGCGCGTCAAACGCGCGAGCCGCGGCGGCGGCCGTTGTTGCGCGTGTATCTCACCGGTTTCCGCTTCGGCTCGATCTTTGAAATGCCGGTGCCGCTCTTCACTTCCATGATCTGGTCGCGGAGCAGCGCTGCGCGCTCGAATTCGAGGTTCGCAGATGCCTGCTGCATCTCGTCTTCAAGTTCGCGCAGCAGCTCGGTCAAATTGTAATCGCCCCCAGTTTCGTTGATCACCGAGGCGGCCACGTCACGGCCGCGCAGAATGGTGTGCAGACTTTCCTGCACCGCGCGCCGCACCGTTTGCGGCGTGATGCCGTGTTTCTCGTTGTACTCCATCTGCTTGGCGCGCCGATATTCGGAGATGTTGATCAACGCCTGCATGCTGTCCGTTACTGTGTCGGCAAATAGCACGACCTCGCCGTTCACGTGACGCGCGGCGCGGCCGGCCGTTTGGATCAGCGAGGTTTGCGAACGCAGGAAACCTTCCTTGTCGGCGTCGAGGATGCAGACGAGCGACACTTCCGGGAGATCGAGGCCTTCACGGAGCAGATTGATACCGACGAGAATGTCGAAATCGGCCGCGCGGAGACCACGCAGAATCTCCACCCGCTCGATCGTGTCGATGTCGCTGTGGAGGTAGCGCACCTTTAGTCCGACATCGCGCAGGTAATCGGATAGATCCTCGGCGGTGCGTTTCGTCAGCGTCGTAACCAGCACGCGCTCGCTCCGCTCGACGCGCTGACGGCAGAGCTCGATCGTGTCGTCGATCTGATGCTTTAAGCCGCGCAACGTGATCTTCGGATCCAGCAACCCAGTCGGGCGAATGATCTGCTCGACCACGAGCGGTTTGCCCGGAGTCGTGACATCGAACTTCTCCGGCGGCTCGTCCGTGCGACTGACAGGCGTTTCGGCACCGCCATTTTTTCCCGGCAAGACAAACGGCACTAGCTCATCTTCACCAATGCGCTGGCGCTTATGCGGCACGTAACCGGAATTTCCGACTACGCTGTTCTGAATCTCAAACTCAGCGGGCGTCGCGCTGACGTAAACCAGCTGGTTCGCCATGCCCATGAATTCCTTGAAGTTCAAAGGACGGTTGTCGAGTGCGCTCGGTAACCGGAAGCCGTATTCGACCAGCACGGTTTTGCGCGACCGGTCGCCTTCGTACATCCCGCCGATCTGGGGAATCGTGGCGTGCGACTCGTCGATCACGAGCAGGTAATCCTTCGGAAAAAAATCGAGCAGCGTGAACGGCTTCGATCCCGGCATTCGGCCGGACAAGTGCCGCGAGTAGTTCTCGATGCCGTTGCAGAAGCCCATCTCCTGCAGCATCTCGAGATCGTACTCGGTCCGCATTTTCAGCCGCTGCGCTTCAAGGAGTTTGCCGTGCGCCTCGAGCTCGATGATCCGATGGTCGAGCTCGTTGCGAATCGAGGCGAGCGCGCGGTTCAATTTGTCGGCCGGCGTGACGAACTGCTTCGCCGGATAAAATGTGATCACGCTGAGCGACTCGTGTGAATGGCCCGTGAGCGGATCGAAGCGCGTGATCGCGTCGATCTCGTCGCCGAAAAATTCCAGCCGGATCGCGTCTTCGTCCGACGTCGCCGGATGAACTTCCACTACATCGCCGCGGACCCGGAATTTGCCGCGCGAGAAATTGATGTCGTTGCGCTCGTAAAGCATGTCGACGAGCCGGCCGAGCACTGCTTCACGCGAGATCTGCTGGCCTTTTTTCACCGTCAGCAGCATGCGCAGATAATCTTCCGGCGACGTGACGCCGTAGATGCACGAGACGCTGGCGACCACGATCGTATCGCGCCGGGAGAGTAGCGCACTCGTCGCGCTCAGCCGGAGCCGCTCGATCTCCTCGTTGATCGACGAATCCTTCTCGATGTAGGTGTCGCTGCGCGGAATGTAGGCCTCGGGTTGGTAGTAATCGAAATAGCTGACGAAATATTCGACCGCGTTGTGCGGGAAGAACTGCTTGAACTCGGAGTAGAGCTGCGCCGCGAGCGTTTTGTTGTGCGAGATGATCAACGCCGGTCGATCCAGCTCCTTGATCACGTTCGCGACGGTGAACGTCTTGCCCGACCCCGTCACACCGAGCAGCGTCTGATGGCGATTTCCTGCCTCGACCGACTTCATCAATTTCGCGATCGCCTGCGCCTGATCACCGCGCGGTTTGTAGTTGGATTCGAGCTGAAAACCCACAGCCGAACAACGTAGCATTGAACGCGCGTTGCCGTCGGAAAAAGCGGTTGAAGCGCAGAAGCGCGCGACATACGCTCCTGCGCCTTCGAGGAGCCTTAGCTCAATTGGTTAGAGCGCCGCCCTGTCACGGCGGAGGTTGCGGGTTCGAGCCCCGTAGGCTCCGGTTCAATCGCCGTCCCAGCGGCGCAGGATCGCGCTCACGTTTGTGCCGCCGAACCCGCTTGAATTTGTCATCGCCACGCGCGGTGCGTCGTCGATTGGAGACGAGACGACACGAACGGGTGCGAACTCCGGATCCGGTTCGGTGATGTGCGCCGAGACGGGCACGAATCCGTCCTGAAGAGCGAGGCAGCAGAACCCGGCTTCCATCGCGCCGGCGAGCGACAAACCGTGGCCGGTGATCGACTTCGTGCTGCTGACGTACGGGGTTTTGTCTTCGCCGAACACCCGTTTGATGGCGCGGATTTCGGCAGCATCGCCGAGCATGGTGGACGTTCCGTGCGCGTTGATGTAATCGACGTCAGCCGCCGAGATGTCGGATTCCTCAATGGCCGCGGTCATTGCTCGCGCGAGGCCGTCGCCCAGCGGCTCCGGCGCCATCACGCTGTAACCATCGGACGCCTCGCCCCAGCCGAGCACTTCGGCGCGAATCGGCGCGCCGCGTCGTCGCGCGTGCTCGAGTTCCTCCACGACGAGCACCGCCGCGCCGCCGGCAACAACGAAGCCGTCGCGTTTAATGTCGAACGCGCACGGGCTGCGGGCTGGATCAGTTCCAGTGGTCAGCGCGCGCGTTCCGACGAACGGCAGGATGCTAAAAAGGTTTACGTCTTCCGCGCCGGCCACGAAAACGATGTCCTGACGGTTGAGTTTGATCCGGTCAAACGCTTCGCCCAATGCGTGCGCAGAGGAGGCGCAGGCGCTCGAAAAACCAAGCGAATGCCCTTTGATCCGGAAGCACGCGACAAAATTCATGTTCAACGTCCCCGAAATGCTCGCGACCATCGCCATCGGGTTGCAACGCTGCGGGCCTTTTTCGAGCATCATGTCCATGTACTCGTAGGTCAGCCACGGCGAGCCGCCGGACGCGCACATCGTTCCGGTTCGCGGGCTCGAGACCAGCTCCGGCACCAGTTGCGCGTCGGTGATCGCCTGCTGCATCGCACAAAATCCATAGACGGCGTTCGGCGACATCGAGCGCAGATGTTCCCGCGGAATCTCGTACTCGGCCGGATAGCTCCATTCGTCCGGCCGCAATTCCGGGAAGCTGAAATCCTTCACCGTGCCCGCAAGGCGAACGTGGACGCCGCTGCGTTCCAGGTCGGGATAATATTCGATCCCGGTGCGGCATTCGCGCAGGCTGTTCAATACCTGCTCGCGATTGTTGCCGATGCTCGTGATGAACCCGAGCCCGGTGACGACAACGCGTCGCTCCTGCGGTGATTGTCTTCCCATCGCGCGGCAATGTAGCGAGGCCGCGCGATCATGCACGCAACGCGGGCGATCGCCTCCGCAGCCTACGTTTCTTTGCGGTGCGTTTCGTTAAACCGCTGAATCAGAAGATCGGTCACATCGCCGATCGTCTGCACCTGTCGCAGCTCCGAATCCTCGATCACGATGTCGAGCGCGTCCTGCAGATCGAGAACGACTTCCAGCATCATGAGCGAATCCATGCCGAGGGTGGAGAGCGGCGTCTCGGGCGGAGCATTCTCGGCCTGACTGCGAATTTCCGGCCGCACATAACGCCAGACAATTCCGCGCATGATCGTCGGAATCAGCGATGTGTCGCCGGTGCGGCGCAGGTTCACGATCGCATCCGCGGTACCTTCGCGGCAGCGTTTGAAGCTGCGACCGATCGACTCGACTTGCTCCTGCGTCAGCTCCGTAGGCATCTCGAGCGCGATAATCCCTGCGGCCTCGCCACATTGCAAGCCACTCGAATCGGCCGCGAACTAGCCGCGCGGCTCGACACGCATTTTGATCCCGTACCGCGGCCGCAATGTCAGCTGCGGCTGGAGCGGAATGGTGTTCGGCTGATCCAGTCGGAGCCGCCATTTCTGCGCGATCGTCGCGAGACAAAGAACGCCTTCTATTCCCGCGAATGCTTCGCCAAGGCACGCGCGGCTGCCGGCTGAAAATGCGAAGTAGGAAAACCGTGGACGCTCCAGCCGCGCCGCGGCGTGCCAGCGTTCCGGGTCGAACCGCAGTGGCTCGGGATACCAGCGCGCATCGCGATGCGTCACCCATTGCGAGAGAATGACGACGGAGCCGGCTGGGATTTTGTGTTCGCCGATCTGGCATTCCTCCATCGCGCGGCGACCGATAGCCCAGAGCGGCGGGTAAAGTCGCAGCGCTTCGGAAAAAATCCGCCCGGTCAACGGCAAGTCGGCGACATCGTTAACGCCTGGCGCGCCGCCGCCGAGTTTTTCGTCCACTTCGTGGTGAAATTGCGCTTCCACCTCCGGATGTTGCGAGAGCAAGTACCACGTGAACGCCATCGCGTTCGCCGAAGTCTCGTGGCCTGCGAGAAAAATCGTCATCGCTTCGTCGCGCAATTGCAGGTCGCTCATCCGCGCCCCCTCGCCTTCCGTTTCATGCGCGCGCAGAAGGATTGAAAGCAGATCGCCGCGCTCTTCCCGGCTGGCGCGGCGTTGTTGGACAATGCGGTAGACGGCGGCGTCGAGCTTCTCCATCGAGCGGTCGAAATCCGCGCGGTCGGCCTCGGGGAGCATCGAGCGCTCGAACTGATCGAGGATTTCGCCGAGCGCATCGCGGATTTCCGATGCGTCGCCTTCCACGTTCGCGCCGAACAGCGTGCTGCCGACGATCATCATCGCGAGCCAGTTCATCTCGCGCGAAATGTCGATCGTCGCGCCGTCGCGCCAGCGGTCGCGCAGTTCGGTTGCGAACGAAACCATGTCGTTGGCGTAGGATGCGATCCGGTCGCGGTGAAATGCTGGCTGCGCGAGACGGCGTTGCCGCAGATGGAATTCGCCTTCGCTGACGAAGAGGCCGTCACCGAGAACTTTGTAAATGCGATCGACGGCGAACCATTTCGTGAACCGGCGATCGTGCGTGACGAGCACCTCTTTGATGTAATCCGGATGATTGACGAGGTAGAGATCGTGCTCGTGATCGCCGAGCCGGAACCGCACGATGTCGCCGTATTCGCGCGCGAGCCGGGTGAAGAACTCCAGCGGATCCCGGCGCATCGCGTAGAGGGCGGCGCCAGGAGCGAGATCGGCTAGCGGGACAGACGAGCTCATCGAAAGCTGGTTAACTACACGCTGCGCAGCGCGCTTGCATGAAATCAATCTTCGACTTGCCAATCGCCGCCGCCGTGTGCTTCTGAACCGAACGCAATGCCGCTGTGACGCGCCTTTTCCACTACTGCGTTTACCTCGTCGTGCGCGCCTGCGAGACGGTCGTTTCGCTCTTGCCGATCGACGCCGCTTTCGTTCTTGGACAGCTCGGTGGCGAGCTCGCTTATCGACTGCTCGACAAACGCCGCGCGATCGCGCTGCGCAATTTGCGGCTCGCCTTTGGCACGGAGATGACGGACGCGGAGCTCCGCGCGATTAACCGAAAACATTTTCAGCTGCTCGGCGCCAATCTTCTCGCCGGCATCAAAGCGTCGACCATGCCGACGGAGAAAATCTGGAAACGCGTTACAGCCAATGTGCCGGAGGAACGGCCGCCGATCGGCTGGCTTGCCGCGATCAGTCACATCGGCTGCTGGGAACTCTTCAGCCATCTCGGCGCGAAATATCCGGAGTATCAGTTCGGCGCGGTTTACCGCCGGCTCTACAATCCGTTTCTCGACAATTATCTGCGCCGAACGCGGGCGCGCTCCGGCACGAGTCTGTTCGACCGCCGGAGCGACCTTCTCAAATGCGTGCGCTTTCTGCGCGAGCGCGGCGTTGTCGGCGTGCTGGTCGATCAACGCGCCGGCCACGCTGGAATTTGGACGCCGCTGTTCGGCCGGCTCACTTCTTCCTCTACGTTGGCGGCGACACTCGCGCTCCGGACCGGCGCGCCGGTGGTGCCGATCGCGATTTACACCACCGGCCGCGCGCGCTGGAACATGGTGATCTCGGAGCCGCTTTATCCGACCACCGAAGACGCCGAGCTGCTGACGGCGCAAATCAATCAGCTGCTCGAGCAACAGATCCGACGTTCGCCGGCCGACTGGCTTTGGGCGCACGACCGCTGGCGGCCGAATCGCCCCGGATTTCTTTTTACGCGCGATCAGCGTCGCGTTTTTCTCCCGCCGCAGGTCGATCGCGCGAAGCTCGTGCCGTTTCGAATCCTGATCGTGTCGCCTCAGGCGGGCGACGATGCTGCGGCAATCGTGCCGGCGATGCGCGCGATCGAAGCCGGTCGGCCCGACAGCTGGATCGGCGTGCTGAGTCCCGCAACGCTTGCCGGCTTCTGGAGGCACACTGCGGGGGTGAGTCGAATCGTCGACTTTGCCGAATCGGACTCGGCATCAGCGATAGCGGCAAAGATACGCCGCACAGCTGAGTTCGACGTTGCGATCGTCTTCACGCCAACGTGGAAAACCGCCGTCGCGATTCGACTTGCCGGCATTCCGATTCGCGTCGCGCGAAGATGCGGGCTGAAGTCATCGCTGTTCAACCTGCATCCGCAGAAGC
>CADDYX010000065.1 GCA_902810735.1 Verrucomicrobiota bacterium
GCGCTGATGCTGCTTTCGTTCTTGCGCGGCGCACCGCAGGGCGAGTAGCTTGCGTCCCCTTTATGCGACCGCTTATTCGCAGAGCCGTGCCGCTGCTCGCCGCCGGTTCAGTGATCTTGTGGTGTTCGTGCGAACGCCATCACCCCGCGGAGCTCTATCCGGCGCAGGATGGCCACCAAAACGAAGCCGCGCCGACACACGAATCCGCGTCAGCAACACCTACGCCGACACCGGCGAACTTCTTCCCCACCGCCACGCCGCACTAGTCGTCTCACGATTATGGCCAAGCAGCAGTACCTGACCGCGCCGCCGAAGATCAGCGGCTGGCCGCCCGGCGTTCCTTACATCATCGGCAACGAAGCGGCGGAGCGCTTTTCCTACTACGGGATGAACTCCATCGTCGTCATTTTCTGGACGACATATTTGCGCAACAAGGCCGGCCAGCTCGCTCCGATGACACCGGAACAGGCCGATGCGTGGTATCACACATTCGTCTCGGCGCTTTATTTTCTGCCGCTGCTCGGAGCGGTTCTGGCGGACGCATTTTTCGGGAAATTCAAAGTCGTTTTGTGGCTGTCGATCGTTTACTGCGCTGGCCACGGCGTCCTTGCTTTGATGGGTTCGGCGGTCACGCATGTGATTGCGCCTGTCTGGCTCTCGGCCATCGGCCTTTTCCTGATCGCGCTCGGCGCCGGCGGCATTAAACCGTGCGTTTCAACGAACGTTGGCGACCAGTTCGGCGAGACCAACAAGCATCTGCTGCCGCGTCTCTTTAACTGGTTCTACTTTTCCATCAACGCCGGCTCCGCTTTTTCGACGATATTAATTCCGTGGCTGCTCGATCCGTACAAGGCTGATCCGAACGGTCTGCTCGCGAAGCTGCCGCCATCCGTCGTCACTTTTCTCGAAAGCCCGCGACTGCACAGTCCCGACGTCGCGTTCGGCCTGCCGGGTATTTTCATGGTGATTGCGACGATTTTCTTTTGGGCCGGCCGCAGGAAATTCGTTCACATCCCGCCGGTCGGTGGGCGGAATTATGCGCGCGAAATTTTCAACAAACAGACCGGCAAGGTCATCCTCAATGTCTTAATGCCGGTGCCGTTCGTCGCGATGTTTTGGGCGCTCTGGCAGCAGAATTTTTCCTCGTGGATCGTGCAGGCGAAATCGATGGACCGCCATTTGTTCGGGATCGAGTGGCTGCCTTCGCAGATCCAGACCGTGAACCCGGTCTTCATTTTGATCATGCTGCCGCTCTTCTCCTACGTCGTTTATCCGGTGGTGGAGAAGTTCGTGAAACTGACGCCGCTGCGAAAAATGGGCGCCGGGCTCTTCGTCACCGCCGCTTCTTTTTTCATCATCGCGCTCGTCCAAACGCGAATCGATGCAGGCGCGCGGCCGAGCATCGTGTGGCAAGTCTGGGCCTTCGTTGTCTTGACCGCGGGCGAGACGCTCGTCTCGCCGACCCACCTCGAGTTTTCCTACACCCAGGGTCCGGTAAAGATGAAATCGCTCATCATGTGCACCTACTTGCTGGCTGTGTCGCTCGGCAATCAATTCACCGCCGCAGTCAATTTCTTCATCCAGAATCCTGATGGTTCCGTGAAGTTGCACGGCACGAGCTACTTCATGTTTTTCGTCTGGATAATGGTCGGAACGGCGGTGCTGTTCGCGATCGTGACGCCGTTCTACAAAGGGCGCACCTATTTGCAGGACCAGACGCACGTTGCCGGCGACGAGGAGCCGGAGGTCGGGTTTGCGGTGCAGCCGGAGGTTTGACGAATGAAGAAGTTCGCGCTGATTGCCGCGGCCGCATTTTCGCTGCCGCTCGTTTCATACGCTACGCCGCAGGACGACCAGTTTGAAAAAATCGCGAAGGATTACATCGAGGAGCTCCTGCAGACGCATCCCGAGTACGCGACGGAGCTTGGCGACCATCGGTTCGATGACAAGCTGACCGACTACTCGGACGCGGCGGTCGCGAAGGAGCTTGCGCGCGCCAAGGAATTTCGTCGGAAGCTCGACGCGTTCAGCGATCTCAAACAGCTCACCGGACCGAACAAAGTCGACGTTCGCCTGCTGAAAGACAACATCGACAACGAAATCTTCGGGCTTGAGGAGCTGAAGGAACGCGAATGGGACCCGCTCGTTTACATGCAGAGTCTCGCGAACAGCCTCTACCTGCTGGCCGCGCGCGATTTTGCTCCCGCGCCGCAACGTGCCGCCAGTTTGCGCAAGCGGATGGAAGCGATTCCCGGCGTTATAGCGCAGGCCAAATCGAACCTGAAGAATCCGCCACGCGTTCATACGGAGACCGCGATCGATCAGGTGCAGGGCGCTGTTTCGCTCGTCAAGGAAGGGTTGAACGAGGTGCTCGATCAGGCGCCGGACGCGAAGAAGGAGATCGCGCCGGTTCAGGAGAAAACGATCGCCGCGCTGACTGATTACAAGAGCTGGCTGCAGAACGATCTGCTCCCGCGCTCGAACGGCGATTTCCGCATCGGCGCGGACAAGTTCCGCAAGAAGCTCCGCTTCGCGCTGGCCAGCGACATGTCGATGGAAGATCTGATGAAAGCGGCGCGCGCCGATCTCGAGCAAACGCAAAAGGCGATCTACGAGACGGCACTGCCGCTTTACAAAAAGTATTTCCCCGGCGCTGACGAGGCGACGCTGAACGACAAACACAAAGTCACCGCCGCCGTGCTCGACAAGCTCGCCGAGCAGCATCCGAACGACGACACGATCGTCGATTACGCGAAGATGGTGCTCAAGGAAGCGACCGATTTTGTGAAGGCGAAGAACCTCGTCACCGTCCCGACCGTTCCGCTCGACGTCATCGTGATGCCTGAGTTCAAACGCGGGCCGGCCGTCGCGTACTGCGATTCACCCGGACCACTGGAGAAAGGCGGGAAGACTTTCTTCGCCGTCGCGCCCACACCGAAAGATTGGAACGCGCAGCGGAAGGAGTCGTTCTTTCGCGAGTACAACAACTACATGTGCCGCGACCTGACGGTGCATGAAGCGATGCCGGGGCATTACCTGCAGCTCGCCCATTCGAATCAGTTCCACGCGCCGACGCTCGTCCGCGCCGTCTTCCAGAGCGGCACGTTTATCGAAGGGTGGGCGGTTTACGCGGAGCAGTTCATGGCCGAGAACGGCTACGGCGGACCCGAAGTAAAGATGCAGCAGCTGAAGATGCGGCTTCGCGTGATCTGCAACGCGATCATCGATCAGTCGATTCATGCCGGGAACATGAGCGAGCAGGAAGCGCTCGATCTGATGATGAAGGAAGGTTTTCAGCAGGAAGGCGAAGCGGTCGGCAAATGGAAACGCGCGCGGCTCAGTTCAGCGCAGCTCTCGACCTACTTCGTCGGTGTGACCGAACATCTCGCGATGCGTGAGCAGGCAAAAGCACGTGACGGCGCGAAGTTCGATCTCCAAAAATACAACGACGCCGTGCTTTCGTTCGGCAGCCCGCCGGTCAAGTACGTGCGGGAAATGCTCGGACTGTGACGTTCAGCGGCGCTTGTGCGTCGCGCCCCACTTCGCGAGCTCGTCGAGATTAAAAACGCGGCGCCGTGCGGTCTTGATCTCACGGCACACCACCTCGTACCAACCCTGCATCCGCTCGATCTTATAGCGCTTGGCGCCGTACCGAATCGGTTCGCCGGCAATCACTTTGTGGATCACGCGCTCGTAGGCTGAGCGTGGCCAATGCCGGACGCGCCGGCGGTTCCAATCAAAGGCGCGACCCGCGTCGTCGTACGCCTTCGGGCGTTCCGCAAAATCGAGGAGCGAACGCGCATCGCCCGCGAACACCGCCTCGATGTGGCGGAGAGTCTGGAGATCGCCCAGCCGGCGAATCTGCTTCCGGAATGGCCGCAGCGTTTCGTTCGCGATGTCCCGCAGACTCACGATCCGGCCATCGCGCAGCTTCCAGTGCTGCGCATTCGGGTCGCACGTAAATGGATCGCGCGCGAGCGATCGCGCCAGCACGCGCCAGCCTTTGCGCGACGAGTGCTTGCGCAAGCTGAACCGCGCGAGCCGCGGAATTCCATGCTTCGCCAGCTCGGTCACGTCATAGCTCGGCCACTCGCGAACCGTCTCTGCGGCTCCGGCGACAAACGCGCACGTCGCCAGCATCAGCGCGGCGTCAGGCGTGAAGTCGGCGGTCACTTCGATGCGATTCGCGCGCGGCCGGACGCCGATCGCGGTGCTTTGCCGATTCGCCGCGAGCAACATCAGCGGCACCGGCAGAATGTGCGCGAGCAGAAAACCGAGCTGGTGTGCGCTTCCTTCATGGCGGGCGCGAAACGACAGGTTGTAATGCGTGCTAAAACCTTGCAGCCGCGCGGTTCGATCGTGGCGGATACTCCAGTGATCGAGCTCGTCGCGCAGATATCGAATTTGCTCCCAGAGCAGCCGCGTCGCGCGGAAACAGCAGCCGGGGCCAAGCTCCACGATCGGCGTCGCGACTTCGATCACTCCGGTGTCGAAATAGATCGCGCCGCCGGCGGGCAGTTGAAACGAACGGCCGGTACGCGGCAGCATTCGCGCGCGGACAAGCTTCTGCGGATCGCCGAACACCTGCTCCGGCTTGCGGCGTCGCTCATTCACAAAGAGCGAGAACTCAGCCTCGAGCCCGATCACGGCGATCGGCGGCGGCCGTTGCTCACGTGCTGCGCGCGAGCGCCCGGATTTAGCTGGCGCGCTCACGGTTTCACTTCGTTCAGCTCGCGTGGTGTAAGCGTCACGACGCCGATGTCCATATGAAGGTGATCGTCGCCTTGCGCGTACGGCCTCACGAAAACTTCATCGCCGATCGAGTTGGCGATGCGCGCGTATTTCTGGATCGCCGCCTCGTCATCGAGATACGTGTCGCCGACGCGGTAGATGTTCGCCGCCGTCGCCCACTGGTGCATGCTCTCGCGATGATTCAGCCGATGTGACGGCGAGCGGTAACCGCCGTTCGCCGCAACGAACACCGGTGCGCCGGCTTTGATGCGGAACAGCTCCAGATACCGCGCGAGCAGCACGATCGCGCACGGCACATGGTGCGGAAATTGACGCAGCTGGAGCGGCGCTTCGCGACAGTCGACCATCAGCAGCTCGGAGAGCTTGAAATGCGCGGCGACTTCAATCTCATGCGCAGCTTGCCAGCTGGGCACCTCGTAGAAGAATCGCGGCAGTGAATGCACCACTCCGTCCGCGAACGGAACTTCCGCACCCGGCTTTAGAACGGCGCGATGCTCGTCGTCGAGCTGCAATCCATCGATTGCTCGCAACCCCGGCGCGTCGCTCATGGTGCAGAAGTTCCAACGATCGCATCGAAAATCGCGCGCGAGATTTTCGCCACGGTTTCCCGACGCTGCGCGCCGTCCGCTTTAACTTCGGTAAGAATCGCCACCACGTACGGCTGCCGCTCCGGGACATACACGATGCCGGCATCGTGGCACGCGATGGAGATTTCGCCGGTCTTGTGAGCGACGGTCGCGTGGCTGGGTAAATGCGCCGGCAGCATTGAATCAAATCGCTGCCGCAACAGAATAGCGATGGCTGCTTCGCGGCTGGTTTTCGAGAGGAAATCGCCGCGCAAGACGCCAAACAAATCGCAGAGTCCCTGCGCGGTCGTTTCGTTGTTCAATCCGGCGCGGAACGCTTTCTGATCATCGACGCCGCGCCGTAGATCGACGCCGCTGACGCCGGCGTGACGCAACACCTCGCGCGCATACTCGACCGTCACGAAATCGAGCAGGAGATTGGTCGCGAGGTTGCTGCTCGAAGTGATCATGCAATCGGCCAAGTCGCCGATTTTCGCCGTGCGACCTACCAGCTTGTAGAGCGGTGCGTAACCGTCCGAATCGGCGTCGAGCCGGTATGGCGTCTGGTCGACGGCGCTGAGGAAGCGGTTCCGCACATGCAGCGGATCGTCGAGTTGCAGCCGGTGCTCGTCGAGCGCGCGGAAGACCGCAAGCAGCACGGCGACTTTGATTGTGCTGGCGGCGTGAAAGCGGCGCTCAGCATGCAGTTGGAATTCGCTGCCATGTTCGTAATCGCGCACCGCCACGCCGACCGCCGCGGTGTCGGCTTCAGCTGCGATTTGCTCGATTGCGTGTCGTAGCTGGTCTGCGTTCGTCATCGCGGGCGGGGTGCTATTTACAACGCCGGGCACTCATCGCAAAATCGCACGTGCTAAATGTCGCCACCTGGATTCGTCCGAAGGACGATGCGTTTTTCACCCGCGCGTTCGCGCCCTTTCCGGACGTGCGATTTTGCAATGCATTGCACACGGCTGTGGCGTTCGACGAACTCGACGGGCTTTTGCTGACGGGTGGTGCCGACATCGCGCCTCATTTTTTGCGGCAGGATGTGCGGGACGCGTCACTGCTCGAGAAGGAACCTGATCCGGCCCGCGACGCATGGGAGTTCGCGGCGGTCGAGCAGGCGATGAAACGAGAGCTGCCAATTCTGGCGATCTGCAAAGGCATGCAGCTGCTGAATGTGGCGCTCGGCGGCACGCTTCATCTCGACATTCCGGGACACAACGCACCCGAGATGAAGGACGAGGACGTGCAGGAGTTGCGCCTCGCGAGCGGCGCGAAGCATCGGTTCGAGCGGGTCAACAGCTCGCATCATCAGGCTGTCGATCGCGTCGCCGACGGCTTCGAAGTGCAAGCGTGGTCGGCGAACGACCACATCGTCGAGCAGATGCGCCTGCGCGATTATCCGTTCGGATTGGCCGTGCAATATCACCCCGAACGCGGCAACATCTACGGCTCGCTGTTTGCCGATTTTGTGTCGCACCTCGGCAACCGGAATCCCGTCTAGTTCGTCATGGCCACACCACAGAACACGATCGCGATCGTCTACGATTACGACCAGACGCTCAGCCCGAGCTACATGCAGGACGAGACGGTGTTTCCCGCGTTCGGCATCGATGGTCAGCGATTCTGGGCGCGTTGTTCGGAGCTCGTGCGCGACAACGGCTACGACAACGAGCTCGCCTACATGAAGGTGTTGCTCGACACGCTCGGCATGGATCGCCCGACGAACGAGCAACTGAAGTCGTTAGGCGAGCGGCTGAATTTTTACAAGGGCCTGCCCGAGATGTTCGATCAGTTCGCCGACGGCTTGCTCACCGAAGAGCACCTGTCGCATGGCATCAACGTCGAGCACTACATCATCTCATCGGGGCTCAAGGTGCTGATCGATGGCAGCCGCCTCGCGCCATACGTGCGCGCCGTTTTCGGCTGCGAGTTCGACGAGGACGATCAAGGTCGAATCGCTTTCCCGAAGCGCGTGATCAGTCACACCCAGAAGACGCAGTACCTTTTTCGGATCAACAAAGGCTTTCTCGATATGTCACAGGACGTGAACGATCACATGGAGCCCGAGATCCGGCCGATCCCGTTCCCGAATATGATCTACATCGGCGACGGTCCGACCGACGTGCCGTGTTTCACCGTGATGAAGAAAAACGGCGGACAGGCGATCGCGGTTTACAATCCGGACGATCCACTGCGGGTCGGTTTCAAAAAATGCTACCAGCTCTCGACGCACGCCGATCGCGTGAAGCACATTGCGCCGTCAGATTTCCGGCCGAACACGCACTTGCGCATGCTGCTGGAGCGCATGGTCGAGGAGATCGCCGATCGCATCGTGGCTGAACGCCGCACCGCGATCGAGACCGGCACCGTTCGCGCGCCGAAGCATTGATGCTGCAGTGTGGGAGGAACTCGCCGCGCTAAGGCGGCTCCCACATTGACGATCACACGCCGCGTTGCGTCGGCGTCCAGATGAACTTGTGCATCTGCAGCTGGAACCGCACCGGCAGTTTGTCAGCGAGAATCCATTCCACGATCTCGCGCGGATCGATCCGGCCGAAGATCGGCGAAAACAGAACCGCGCGGCAGCGACCGGCGAGATCGTGTTGCTGCAACTGTCCGCGCGACCACTCGTAATCCTCACGCGAGCCGATCACAAACTTCACCTCGTCGCGCTGCGTCAGGTGCGCGATGTTTTCATACCGGTTCCGCTCGACCTCGGCACTTCCGGGCGTCTTCAGATCCATGATCCGGTGGACGCGCGGATCGACGCCTGAGATGTCATGCGCCCCGCTCGTCTCGAGCAGCACCGTAAACCCGGCATCGGCCAGGATCGTCATGAGCGACAGCACGTTCTTCTGCAACAGCGGCTCGCCTCCCGTGATTTCCACCAGCGGACATTCGAACCTTCGCACCTCGGCGACGATGTCGCTGAGCGTTTGCTTTTTGCCTTCGTAGAACGCGTATTCGGTGTCGCAATAATTGCAGCGCAAATCGCAGAACGTCAGCCGGACAAAAACGCAGCGCTCACCCGCCCAGGTGCTCTCGCCCTGAATGGACGCATAGATTTCGTTGATGGTGAGCGTCTTCTCGGTCATCGCCGTTTTCGTTCTGCCGATTCTGCGATAAGCATCAACGTCATGCCGGATCGCGTCGAACGTCTTTTCCGCCGCTGCCACGAACGAAATCGTGCCGCGTTTATCCCGTACATTTGCGCGGGAGATCCGACGCTGGAGCGAACCGTCGAGATCGCGCTGGCGCTTGAGCGTGCCGGCGCCGATCTGATCGAGCTGGGTGTGCCGTTTTCCGATCCGCTCGCAGACGGGATCGTTAACCAGCTCGCCGCGCAGCGCGCGCTCGAGAGCGGGACAACACCGCGCGGCGTGCTGCAGTGTGTCGCGGCAATTCGGCAAAAATCGGAAGTGCCCATCGTTCTCTACACCTATCTGAATCCGCTGCTGCAGTTTGGCTTTGAACGTTTTCACCACGATGCCGCCGCTGCCGGAGTGGACGGCTTGCTGATTCTCGATCTGCCGCCGGACGAACCGATCGACGCGCCGGCGGCGCCACTGCACATCCGGCTGGTCGCGCCGACGACGCCAGCGGATCGCCTTCGGAAAATCTGTGACGCGGCAGCGGGATTCATCTACTACGTGTCGCGCGAAGGCGTCACGGGCGTGCGGACGAGCGTCGCTTCCTCGTTGCGTGAGCGAGTCTTGGAGCTGCGCGAATACACTGCGCTGCCCATCGCCGTCGGTTTCGGCATCTCAACTCCCGAGCAGGCGCGGCAGGTCGCAGAAGCTGCCGATGGCGTTGTGGTCGGCAGCGCGATTGTCGATCGCATCGCGCGTTTCGGGCGCAACGCCGATTTGCCGGATAAAGTTGGGGAATTCGTCCGTCCGATCGCCGCGGCGATACATGACAGGGAGGAGCGGCTGTGCTAACCAACGCCATGCTGCGGTTCACGAAAATGAACGGCGCCGGCAACGATTTCGTGATGCTCGACAACCGCGCGGGCGATCTGCATCTCGATCGCGAGCAGATTGCGCGGCTCTGCGATCGGCATCGCGGGGTTGGCGCCGATGGCGTGTTGCTACTCGAGGGCGCCGCGAACGGCGCTGATTTCCGGATGCGCTACTACAATAGCGATGGCGGCGAAGCGGAAATGTGCGGGAACGGCGCGCGGTGCTTTGCGCGGTTCGCCGATCGCGTCGCTGGTCCGCTGAAGAACGTCACCTTTGAAACGCCGGCGGGCGTTATCGGCGCGGCGATAACAGGTGAGCTTGTGCGGTTAAAGATGAGCGACCCGGAGGACCTGCGGCTGCACGTCGAAATTCCCCTCGATGGCCAGGCGTTGCACGGCCACTTCCTGAACAGCGGTGTGCCGCATGTTGTTGTCCCGGT
This sequence comes from Verrucomicrobiota bacterium, assembly GCA_902810735.1. GTDB lineage: Bacteria > Verrucomicrobiota > Verrucomicrobiia > Chthoniobacterales > UBA10450 > CADDYX01. Next base: position 9,726 of record CADDYX010000065.1, read on the forward strand.
CGACGATCTCGAAATCGTGGACGTGCATGGGCTTGGCCGCGCAGTTAGACAGCACGCGCTTTTCGCGCCCAAAGGAGCAAACGTGAACTTCCTTCTGCGCCGTGGCGACGACAGCATTGCCATTCGCACATATGAGCGCGGCGTCGAAGCGGAGACGCTCGCCTGCGGTACCGGCGTCGTCGCGAGTGCGCTCATCTTTGCTGCGCTCGAGAATTCCGCCGGACCGATTCGCGTGCTCGTTCGCGGGGGCGACGAGTTGAGCGTCGGTTTCGAAAAACGCGGCGACCAGTTCATGAATGTGACTCTCACCGGCCCGGCCGATTTCGCGTTCGACGGCGAAATCGACCTGTAGCGGAGCTGGCAGCTTCGCCTACAGGAATTGCGGCTGAGGGGAGCCGCTTCTAAGTTCGCGCAATGTTTCACGGCACCTACACGGCGCTCGTCACGCCGTTCCGCGATCAACGGGTCGATTACGACGCGCTTGAAAAGCTCGTTGATGCGCAGATCGCCGGCGGCGTCGACGGGCTGGTCGCGAATGGCACCACCGCCGAATCGCCCACGTTGACGCACGAAGAACGCGACGAGATCATCCGCGTCGTCATTCGCCGGGCGAGCAAACGTTGCAAGGTGCTTGCAGGCACCGGCTCAAATTCAACCGAGCACGCGATCGCAGCGACGCGCGATGCGGAGAAGCTCGGGGTTGATGGCGCGCTGATCGTCGCGCCCTACTACAACAAACCGAGCCAGGAGGGGCTCTTCCGCCATTTCACCACGATCGCCCGCGCGACCAAGCTGCCGATCATGCTCTACAACATCCCGGGCCGATGCGCCGTCGACATCAATGCCGACACCGTGGAGCGGCTCGCCCGCGCGTGCGGCAACATCGTTTCAATCAAGGAAGCGAGCGGCAGTGTGGAGCGGGTGGGGGAATTGCGACGGCGCCTGCCGGAGTCGTTCACAATCCTCAGCGGTGACGACGGACTGACGCTGCCTTTTCTCGCCGTCGGCGCAATCGGTGTGGTGAGCGTCGCATCGAACATTTTCCCAGCGGAAGTTTCCGCGCTGGTTCGCGCTTTCCGGTCTGGCGACCACATGACGGCGCGCCAAATGCATGCGCGCATGCTGCCGCTATTTCGCGACCTGTTCGTCGAGCCGAATCCGGTGCCGGCAAAAACGGCGCTGAGCTGGCGCGGTGCGATGTCGGCCGAAGTGCGGCTGCCGCTCTGTGAGATGAGCTCTGAGAACCAGGCGCGGCTTCGTCGCACGCTGGAAGAATTCGAAACATGAGCACGACGCGCGTGCTGCTCGTCGGCGCGGCGGGGCGAATGGGCCAGGCAATCAGCGCAGTCGCCGAAACGACCGGTGACGTCGATATCGTCGAGCGTGTCGAGATCGGGGATTCAATCGCTGAACGCATCCGCAATTGCGACGTTGCGATCGATTTTTCGCAGCCCGATGCCACGGCGCAGGTGTGCGACGCGTGCGCGGCCGCGCGAACGCCGCTCGTCATCGGCACGACCGGACATTCGTCGGATCAGCTCGCGAAAATCGAGCGCGCGTCGGCTGCGATTCCGCTCATTCTTGCGCCGAATTTCAGCGTCGGCGTCAACGTGCTGTTCTGGCTAACGCGCCGAGCTGCCGAGCTGCTCGGTGCGGGCTTCGACGCTGAAATTCTCGAAGCTCACCACCGGCTGAAAAAGGATGCGCCGAGCGGGACAGCGAAGCAGCTCGCCCAAGTTCTCTGCGCCGTTCGCAATCTCGATTACGACAAAAACGTGGTGCACGGGCGCGCCGGCGTGCTCGGTGAGCGACCCCGCGATCAAATCGGCGTCCACGCGATTCGCGGCGGCGATGTGGTTGGCGATCACACGGTAATTTTTGCCGGACGTGGCGAACGGCTCGAGCTGACGCACAAAGCGTCGAGCCGCGAGACGTTCGCAGCCGGCGCATTGCAAGCCGCGCGCTGGCTGATCGGCAAGCCGCCGGGCCGCTACAGCATGGAAAATGTGCTCGGCCTCACGGCGTTTCAGTAGGTGAGAGCCGCTGTTGCGCTCGGCTCGAACCTGGGAGAACGCCTTGCCAATCTGCGTCTCGCGCGCGACGAAATTGTCAAGCTCGGCGGGGTCGATGGACCAATCGTGTCGTCGGCAATTTACGAAACCGAGCCAGTCGGCTGCGAACCGGGCGCGCTGGCGTTTCTCAACGGCGTAGTTGAGTTCCAGCACGACGGCCGGGTAATTCACTTGCTGCGTCAGCTGCGCGAGATCGAGTCGAAGCTTGGCCGGCCAAACCACCATCCGCCCAACGTCTCCCGCACGATTGACCTTGACCTGCTGTATCACGGCACCGACCTGATCGAGACAAGCGAACTGCGATTGCCCCATCCGCGTCTTGCGCTGCGCCGCTTCGTTTTGCAACCACTCGCCGACATACGGCCTGATCTTGTCCTGCCGAGCCAGTTCCAATCCGTGTCACAGCTCCTCGGGCAACTGCCGGAATTGCCAGCGGTGGTGCGATCCGAAATGCAGTGGTAGGCTCGCCGCCGATGCAGTCGCTTCTCGAGAAAAAAGCGCGACGCGAGCGCATCACCGCGCTGACGGCTTATGATTATCCGACGGCCCGGCTGCTCGATGAAAGCGGCATCGACGTGATCCTCGTCGGCGACTCGTTGGGCATGGTCGTGCTCGGATACGAAGATACGACCGAGGTTACGCTCGATGAGATTTTGCATCACACGCGAGCGGCGGCTCGCGGCGTGAAACGCGCTTTGCTCGTCGCTGATCTGCCGATCCACACCTACGACACGCCCGAGCAGGCGGTCGAGACGTCGCGGGCGCTCGTCGAGGCCGGCGCGCAGGCGGTGAAACTGGAGGGCGGCGTTAGTCACGTCTCGCAGATCAAAGCGGTTGTCGCGGCCGGCATTCCACTGATGGCGCACATTGGAATGCTGCCGCAGAGCGTGCGCGAAGAAGGTGGCTATAAAATCAAAGGCCGCACGCCAAGCGAAGCGGAAGCGCTGGTCCGCGACGGCAAAGCAGTCGAGGCTGCCGGCGCATTTTCAGTGGTACTCGAGATCGTGAAAGCCGACGTCGCCCGGCAGATCACTGACGCGCTGACGATCCCGACGATCGGCATCGGTTCGGGCCAGCACTGCGACGGACAGATTCTGGTCACGCACGATCTGATTGGATTTTTCCCGTGGTTCACCCCGAAGTTTGTCTCGCCGCAGGCGCAGGTGGCAGAGGAAATTCGGAAAGCGGCGGCGTCGTTCATTCGCCAGACCCGGTCGGTTTGACAACGTTCCGCGCGTGCCGGTGTTTATAACCGCGTGAGAGTCTCGGACTACGAGGATTTCGACAGCGCGCTGCTCGCCGGCAGCAAACAGCGCAACTGGCTCTTCGTCGGATTGATCATCTCGCTGCTGCTGCATGCGGTGCTCTGTGCCTATTTTTACCAGGCGAGCTTCCAACCGGCCGCGGCCTTGGCGAAAACTCCCGAAGCGCCACCGACGTTTAAAGTCAAAAACGTTGACCTGCAGCCGCTCGACAAAAGCGGACAGGATCAATCGACTGCCGCGGCAAAGCCGGAGCCGGACAAGACGGACGTGCAATTGCCGGACGAGAAAAAGTCGTTCGATCAACTCTTGCAGGACGTGCACGCGACGACGCAGATGCCGGACGACACGCGTGACGTTTTGCCGGATAAACCGCAGGTCGATCAGGCCGACGTGAATCCGGTGATTAGCGAGATCGAGCGCTCCGCCGCCCAGAGTCTTGCCACGAGTCCGAACGCGACGCGCGAGCAATCGCTCGTCAACGACGCTGCAAATTCCGGCCGGCCCCAGCCGGCCATGACTGGCACTGAGCTGGCGACGAGCACGACGATCAAACGACCGAACGTGTTCACGAAGATGCCGGGCGACAGTGCCGGGCCGAATCGCGGCAAGACGCCGGGATTCAGCGACCTTGATCAGTTGCTCTCGCAGAAGGGCCCACTCGGCTCGGGCACGATGCTTCGGATGCCGGACGACCAGCTCTTCGGTTACGACAGCGCGGACCTGCAGCCGAGCTCGATCGAGCAACTGCAAAAACTCGGCACGCTCATCAAACGCAACCCGAAGGCGACGTTCACGGTCGAGGGTTATACCGACTCGTTAGGCGCCTACGATTACAACCTCGAGCTGAGCCAGCGCCGCGCGGACAGCGTCAAAGCCTATCTCGTGCAGGTGATGGGAATCAATCCGGAGC
>CADDYX010000066.1 GCA_902810735.1 Verrucomicrobiota bacterium
ACCTTGCACCGGTCGGTCTGATTGCAGGTCCGAAATTAACGCGGCGCCAGCAAGATGACGTCGAGCTCGGGTTCAGGATCGCGAAGGAAGTCAGCCGGCTGGATATTGGCCAGACCGTGCTCGTAAAAAACGGAACCGTCCTCGCCGTCGAGGCGTTCGAAGGAACGAACGAGACGATACAACGCGGCGGTAAATTGGCGCGCAACGGCGCGGTGATGGTGAAGGTTGCGAAGCCGGCGCAGGACGAGCGGTTCGATGTGCCGGTGATCGGATTGCACACGATCCGCGCTGCGGCCGACGCTCATCTCGCGGTGATCGCAGTCGAAGCGGGCAGAACACTCATGCTGGAGAAAGAGGCGATCGTTGCGGCTGCTGAAGAGGCGCGGCTGTCGATTGTCGGCCGCTGACGACGTTCCGCGAGACGCAAAAGGGGCTGCGAAATCGCAGCCCCTTTGCATTTTCGATTATCGACCTGCTCTTACGGCTTCTTGGCGGTTAACGCTTTCACGGCATCAACGATGCCTTTCCCGAAGAAGTTGTTGTAGCCGGTGTCGCCCTGGCATGTCGCGGTGGGCGGGTTGATACCCGGGCCAGCCACAACAGTGTTGGGTTCCGGGCACGGCTGATTGTTTGCGGTGGTTTGCAGGATTTGCTCCACCGTCGTCGGCGACATGTGCGGCTTGTTCTTGTTCGATGGCGTGAAGTCGCCGTACTGGCTGATAACCAATGCCGCGACTCCGGCGGCGTTCGGCGTCGCCATCGAGGTGCCTTGCACCCATGCGTACGGATAACACGGCGGCGTGTTCGCCGCGCCGGTGCACTGTTCGACGCCGAGATTCGGATCAGGGAAACCAGTGCTCGATCCGGTCGTGGACCACGCACCAAGAACGCGGCCGACGCCGAAGTACGGCGGCGGCGGCGATCCGCTGCCGGGCACGCCGGTGTAGTTGCGCGTTGCGCCGCCCGGCGCGGAGATGTCCGTCTTGCCCATCCCGTAGTTGCTGTAATGCGCCTTCTGGTTGTAATACCCGGTCGCGGCGACGCCGACCACGCCAGCGATTTCGCCGGGAGCTTCGACGTAATCGCGGAACGTATACCCGTCGCTCACGTCCAAGTTGTCGTTGCCGAGCGCGGCCACTGGAAGCACTCCATTTTCGCGCGCGAACTGCACCGAGCGTTGAAGCAGGATGTAATCCGTATGATCACTCCCGCCGTTATGGTTCTGCGATTTGTCGCCTGTTTTCGGGATATATCCGCCGAGGCTCATCGACGCGACGTCAAAATGCTGGAGGCCAGCGTAGATCAACGCCAGGTCGGTATAGAAAAACTGACCCGTTCCGGCCGCGTTCAGCACTTTTAACGAGACCAGGTTCACGTTCGGAGCGACACCGGAAATTCCGATGCCGTTGATCGGCGCGCCAACCGCGCTCATGCACCAGGTGCCATGGCCATTGCCATCCTGAATCGTCGGCTCGCTCGGCACGAAAGACATGCTGCGAGCCGTGTCGAGGTTCGGCTGAATGTCCGGGTGCGACTGGTCCGCGCCAGTGTCGAGGATCGCAACCGTCACGTCCTTTCGGCCTCGTTGAATAGCGTACGAGCCGGTGTCGGAAACGTTCATCCGCATCTTATCCCATTGCTGATTGTAAAGCGGTTCGCTGCCAGGCTGCGGGTCGGGACCCGCCGGTGAGTAATTGCCGCCGTTGTTGCTGGCGCCAGCGGTCGATGCGCTTTCTGCAATCGGATCGATCAATTGCGTGGTGACGGCGACATCGGCCGATTTCACCGACGCATTCGTCGTGATTGCCGCGCCGAAGTTTGGATTGCTCGAACTCACCGCGATCCCGCCGATCTGCGGCATCTTCGCGGTAATTGTGCCGCCGGCAGCGGCGACCATTTGGTCTACATTAGCCGGCAGCGAGCTGGGTTGCTGGAACGCGACCACCCATTGTTTGGCTGCGTTCTGAGCGTGCGCTGTCGGCAATAATCCAGCGGCGCCGAGCAGACACACGCCCGCAAACGCGAGCGCAACTGCTGCCAGGCCCCGCCGGAGTTTTTCGGGATTTAGTACTCTCCGGGTTGATGGTTTCATGCGAATCTTTTCCGATCCGCAGAGTGGGACTGTCAACTCGAAATCACATTAAATCGCAATGATTCACTCCTAATCATTGTGAATAACAATGTGAACAGACGGCGGTTCTCCGACCGTTTGGTGTCGCCGGAATCGCCCGCGATCTACCGCGCGGATTTGGGGCGCTTCACGAATCCGGGCGCGTTGCGCCGATAGCCCGTCGTGCGAAATTCGCGGTGCTCGGCCAGCCAATTTAAGGCATCGGATACCAGCGTGCGCGTGCCGTGGGTGAACTGGTACCCGGCCGCTTTCATCGCCGCGACGTAACCTGGACTGCGCCCCAGCCGGGCGGCGAGCGTTTTTGCGTTGACAGGAATTTCCAGCATCGGTCTCGGACTGAGATCCCGCTGCGGATGCGAACGGCCGTTAATGTGCGAGAGGTGCACGGCTGGATCGGCAGTTTGCATGGCAGCTGAATCGCTACGATCCAGTTACGACCCGCCGTCGCGTGAACGGAAGAAGCCAAAGGTAACCAAATCGTTACCTTTCGCGCGTTATAGCGTGGAACGGCAGGCGCAGCGCGATCGCGCCGACTTAAGCTGCCGCGGGCCGATTCGCCGCCTCGTTCAGGTAATCGCGGATGACGGCTTCGATATTGTCGTCCATCCAGCGCGCCGTTGCGGCGTCCTCATGCAGGTTCTGCGTCAGCAGTGGAATGATGCGCTCTTCGCCGGCGGCATGCGCCGCAGCGATCAATGCCTTGTAGCAGGCGACCTCGAAATGTTCTGCGCCTGTTGCGGCGAGGTAATCCTTCACGCGCTCATCTCGCGCGAACATGGTCATGTATTTCTTGCCGGTCTCCAGCACCTGGGACGCGGCGGTTTTGATCGTGGACCTGCTGCTGCCGAGCATCTCCAGACATTCGCCCACACGTTCTGCATGGGCGCGGGTCTCATCGAGATGAATTGCAGCGCGCTCGCGGATCGCACGATGTGCCTCCGCGCTGTTTGCCTGCTTCTCGAGTGTGACCTGGAGTGCGCGTTCCATCGCGTACGCGTCGTTCAGCCAATCTACAATTTGTTCACGTTTGTTCATCGATACCGAATCGCACCGAATGTTCGCGGGGGTTCTCTCGCATCACGCACAACCATCCCTCGTCCGCCCATTCACCGATTTACTCGCGCTGACTGCGTGCGTAATCCGTTGCGTATTGCTATACCTCGCCGGGTGCGGAGGTGTTTCTCGCGCGGCAAAGAAGATAAACCTACCAAGTAACGGTTGCGCGCCGGACGCCATTTCGTCAGTACCAGTCGCCATCATCATTTCCACCTGTAGTGGGATGAAAAAATTTCACCGGAAAGGCGATTCCCTTCTTCTGGGAGAACCATGCTGCCCTCGCCAGGACCGACGGATTGGCGCGGTCGGCTGCCGACCAATCCATTCGCAAAGAATCTCTCGCCAGGCGCCGGGCTTCGCCGCGGGAAGCAGTGAGAGGAGGGTTTAGGTCATCCAAGGGAACATTATTGGCAAGATGGGTGTAAGGAGTCAGATCGGGTTTCGACGTAAAGCAGGCCGTCAGCGGCGTCGCCGTTCGATCAAACCGGGTCATGGCGGGCAGTCCCAGAACTAAACCAATTGTGCGCACAAAAGAGGTGTGATTGTACGGCTCGCTGATAACCGCTCCGCGGCGAGTGTAGGGCGAGACGCAGAAGGCAATTGTGCGATGTCCATCCACGTGATCGAGCCCGAAAAGCGAGTCATCTTCGATCACGAGAATCAGGGTGTCGGGCCAGAAACGAGAATGAGAAATCGCATCAACGATCCGGCCCAAAGCGAGGTCGTTGTCCGCAACTGCCGCAGTCGCTTTCGGCAGGCCAGGGGCCGCACCTGAAGTGTGATTTGCGGGGAGCAGGAGAATCGAGAGCGACGGCATCGAGTTCTCCTTCTCGAACTGCGCAAAATCGGCGAGAAATTGGCTGGCTCGCCACTGGTCCGAAACGACCAGAGGAAAGCCAACGTAATGCGGATCGAGGCATGGCCGCAGAGCCGCGTTATCAGTCGCGGCTGTAATCTGGTACTTCGTGCCTCCCGATTTATAATCCTGCCAGAGTTGCGACCAACTGGGATGAACCTGCTTACCAGCTTCGGTGATCTCAGGTCGGTCGACGAACTCGCCGTAGACCCGGACGCTCTTGCCGGCGTGCATTGCCGCGTTCCAAAGAAAACCATTAGGTGAGTACGCCAGGGGATCTGTGCCGTTAAAAGAATAACTCCGCGCGTAGGAAAAGTAGTTTTGCTCGGTGTAGGCGTTGGCGATGGCGGAATCGGCCCATTGATGGCCATCGGCGGAGTCAGTCCCACTGGTATACGTGTTGTCGAGCAGAACAAAATTTCGAGCGAGCGCATGTTCGTTAGGAGTGATGTGTTCGCCGAAGGCGCAAAGGTCCTCGTCGCCATTACCTTCGGCAATATCGCCGAAGTCAAAGTCGTAGCTGTGATTCTCCTTCAGGATATAGACGACGTGCTTAAAGACAGACGGCTCCCCTACGCGCTGCGGCACAGGAACGGGATTCGTCCCCGGGCGCGCCCCTAGTTCTGGAGTGTTCCAGTGATTGTTCGCTGCGACCTTCTTGGTTAAGCTCGCAAGGTCGGTCTGATCTTTCTCGGCGATAAATTGAACGACGCTGGTGCTGCCGTTGGCGCGATAAGCCGCGTGATTGTGCGTCCTCGCTAGTTTTGGCACCGGCACGCGTATCTGCCGCGCGCCAATCCCCTTGCTATTGCCGACAAATAGAGTGCCGTTGCGTTCGGCGATCGCAATCGGAAACCACGCAGCGGGAAGGAAACCCTTCAGCTCCAGGTCGGGCAACCCAACTACGGCAATGCTGTTGCCGCCGCCACAGGTAACGTGAAGGGTATTGCCGTCATCGGAAAGAGCCAGGTCGGTGGGCAACTGGCCGAAACCGGCGTCCGCTTGCGGCTGGAGACTGAGACTTTTCCGCACCGAGTGGGTGTCGATATCTATGGCCGTGACGGTATCTTCATCAGAGTTGGCGACGTAAAGAGTCTTGGCGTCGCGGCTTAAAGCCAGTCCGGTCGGCTGCCTCCCTTCATCCATTTCGAAAGTGGTAAACGTTTTCGCGTCGATAAATGAGATACTGCCGCGCAGCGCGGCATCGGTTCGCGGATCGATCGCCAGGCGGGTCCCGGCAGATTTGCCCACCTCAGGATTGTCCTTCGCCGGATATCGCCCACCTCGGTTGGCGACAAAGACGGTCTTGCTATCACGCGAGACCAATACCCGAAAAGGCGCTACACCTACTCGAACCGCGGCGATCACGGTCTCGCTGGCTACGTCGACGACCGTGACGACGTTACGTTTGCTTAAAGCAATATAAAGCCGCTTGCCATCGGGGGAAACAGCGAGGCCGGTGACTTGTGGATCGCCAGTGAATTGCGTCGGCTTGGCAAACCGTTTGAGAAGATGCCTGGCGGCAGGATCGGGCCGCAACTCGGTTTCCGCTTCAGGCACAGCCGGAGACTTATCGGCGTGCGGTGCGGCGCTCAGATTGTCGACGACGAACGATGTTACTGCTGTCCAATCGTTTTTTGCCGTCTCCGAAAGGTGGTAGACCCGGCCCTTGTCACCGGAGGCGAAAAGCATGCGGCTATCTGGCGTCCAGGCCAGCCCGAGTGGGCCGGCGACAAACGCGACCTGATCGATCAGCTTTCCCTCCGCAGAATAGAGAAACAGCCGATCGTTCGCGAGGACCGCCAGGGTTTTACCGTCCGGCGACAGCTCCACATCCTTCACGCGCGAGCCGGGAATCTCCTGCGTGTAGCCGATCGGCGTAATGGTTTGGTTCGTCGGGACCTCCGTCGAGCCATTGGGTTGTTCTCCCATCGTCACACCGGGTTTGCCGAAAACGGGTGCGCAGAAGAGAAAAGCGAGAGCAGACGCCGCGGTGAGAGGAAAGATTTTCATCTAGCTGGTACTTCGAAGATTTGTTTCGACTCTGCTTGGGCGAAGCACTGGCCATTCACAGCCACGCGTTTGGTCTCTCGGCGACCGCAGGAACAAGTCTTCAAAATTGCTCTAATTTACGCGAGCGCGATCGGATCGTCTATCCGGACCGCAACCCGAAACGGCGACTGTACCGCTCGCCTCAGGGTTGCGTTCTCCGCCGCCATGCAACCAGTCGCAAAAACAGCGGCAAAAAACAGGACCTGCTGGCCGCGGAGTGAGGGATTGTCTACTTTCAATGGGCTGAGATCCGCACAACGGATGCGCAGATACTCAGTGTTGCCGCTCTCGTGCTTTATCTGTTTCTTCGCGCAGGCGCCGCAAAAGCAGCGGCTTCACTTCGTCGTGGAAGCCGTTGCAAACAGTGAAAGAGCGGCCAAGCGGGACGTCGAGCAGGAGGTTGCCGTCCCGGACGATTCCGCGCGTCGTTCGGGTGAATGCGAGTCGTGGTTGTGCCGCGACCATTACCGCGCCTGCATCAAACACCGGCGCCGCAGAAGCGCCTGCGATCGTGCGCCAAAACCAAAACCAGACGCGGCTGTTGCGGAAGAGAAAATCGCCCGATTCGCTCGCGCCGCGCAGGCCGCCCAGATCCGCGTGATTTACGGTGAGCGCTGCTTTCAACCCGACGGCTGTGATCGACAGCTGGCTGTTGAGCACCAGGCGAGCTGCGGCCGGATCTTTGAAAATGTTCGCGTCGTGCAGAGGCACTCGGCCGAATTTATCCAGCGCGCCACCCGCATCGCCAGCGACGACGATCACCCGATCGATTCGCGATTGGATCGCCGGATCGCGTTGGATCGCGGTGGCGAGATTTGTCAGTGGCCCAAGCGCGAGATACGTCAGCCGTTGGCGTTGGAGCTGCGCCTGTAATGCCGCGAAGGCAGGCGATTCGCGACCGAGATCCGCCGCCGCTGCCGCCCCGCGAAACAGGCACTGGGTTGTGACGCCGGCGACGCCGCCGAAGCGCGCTGCAAGTTCACGCGCGACGCGCGTCGTCTGCTCACACGAGGCGTTGCCGTAGGTCGTGCTGATGCCTGCAATGCGCAGTTCGGGCGAGTGAAACGCGAGCACAAGCGCAAAGCCATCGTCCACCTCGCGAAACGGCGAGCCGATCGCCGGATCCGTATCGATCCACACGCATGTCGCCGCAGCATCGGACGCGATGGCGAGCACGAGCAGGGCGATGTAGCGATGGCGCATGCGCAAAACGCGTTTGCAAATCCAAAATCGACAATCGAAGATCGGCAATTCCTCTGCGGGGTCTTAGCTCAGTTGGTAGAGCGCCTCAATGGCATTGAGGAGGTCAGGGGTTCGAATCCCCTAGGCTCCACGTACTTGGAGAAAGTGCTCGCGCGCCGCGATTACGGCCAATATTCAGGACGGATGCGCTCTCGTTTTACAGCGTTACTCGGCCTGTTAACGGCGATCGCCTCGCCGGTTTTCGCCGCGTCGGAAGGTGCGTCTGAACAGCGGAATGGTCAGATCGTCGAGACGCTCTCGGAAATCTCGCCGAAGAATATTGAGGCAACAATTCGGAAGCTCGTCAGCTTCGGGACACGCCATACGCTGTCTGAAACGGCCAGCGAGACGCACGGGATCGGCGCCGCGCGCAAGTGGATCCAGTCCGAGTTCCAGCGTTACAGCCGCGAATCTGGCGGCCGGTTGCAGGTCACGATGGACGAATTCACCCAGCCACCAGGGCCGCGCAATCCGCAGCCGGTGCAAGTTGTCAATGTCGTCGCGACGCTTCCCGGCTCGCAACCGGAGTCGCGCGACCGGATGTATGTCGTGACCGGCCATTATGACTCGCGTGTTACCGACGTGATGAATACGACCGCTGATGCTCCGGGTGCGGACGACGATGCGTCGGGTGTCGCCGCGGTGATGGAAATGGCGCGGGTCATGGCGAAGCGCAATTGGGACGCAACGCTGGTCTTCATCGCCGTTGCTGGCGAGGAGCAGGGGCTGTTCGGCTCGACGCACTGGGCCAAGATGGCAAAGGAAAAGAATTGGAACGTCGCCGGTATGATCACGAACGATATCATCGGCAGCTCACGCGCCGAGGATGGGCAGGTGGATCGTGACCACGTGCGGCTGTTCGCGGAAGGCGTGCCACCATTGCAAGACATGCCGGAAACGTGGAGGACGCTTATCCGCACTGGTGGCGAGAACGACTCGCCCGCGCGCGAGCTCGCGCGGTTCACGAAATCCACCGCCGAGAGATACGTGCCGGGCATGACAGTTAAGGTGATCTATCGTCGCGATCGTTATTTGCGCGGCGGTGATCACAGTCCGTTCCTCGACGCCGGATTCGCTGCGCTGCGTATGACCGAACCGAGCGAAGATTTCCGGCATCAGCATCAGGATTTGCGGAAGGAAGGTGACGCGCAGTTCGGCGATCTACCGGAGTTCTGCGACTTCGATTACATCGCGCGTGTGACGCGCGTGAATGCAGCCGCGCTCGGCGCACTCGCGCTCGCGCCGGCTTGCCCGCGAGACGTGGCAGTGGAAGCGAAGGAGCTGACTAACAGCACAACCTTACGGTGGACGGCGAACGCCGAACCCGATCTCGCCGGCTACCGAATTCTCTGGCGCGACACCACAGCGCCTGAGTGGCAGAACCCAATCTCAGTAGGCAATGTCACGCGCTTCACGATCCCGAAGTTGTCGAAGGACAACGTGATCTTCGGCGTTTGTGCGGTCGATAAGGAAGGCAACGCCAGTCCGGCCGTCTATCCTCTGCCGGCGAAATAGCTGCGTGACAGCCGCGTCGCGGCGTTGACAAACGATTGTGAATATCGGTTAATAACCGCCCGCGTCCGCACCATGCGCCCAATCTGGAAAGGCAGCATCAGCTTCGGTCTGGTCTATATTCCGATCGCTGTTTACCCCGCCACTCGCGAAGAGAAGCTCAGCTTCCGGCAGCTCCGCAAAACTGATCTCAGCCCGATCCGCTACAAAAAAGTCGCGGACGCCGACATGAAGGAAGTCTCCGCCGACCAGATCGTGAAAGGCTTCGAGTACGAGCGCGGCAATTTCGTCATCCTCAGCGACGAAGACTTCCAGAAGGTGAAGATCGAATCGACGCACTCGATCGATATCACGGACTTCGTCGATCTCGAGCAGGTCGACCCGAAGTTTTTCTACAAACCGTACTTTCTCGAGCCGCAGAAGGGCGGTGAAAAAGCCTACGCGCTCCTCCACAAGGCGCTGACCGGCACCGGAAAGATCGGCGTCGCGAAAGTCGCGATCGGCAACCGCGAATACCTCGCCTCGGTGAAACCCGACGGCTTATTCCTCGTCCTCGACCTGATGCACTTCGCTCACGAAATTCTTCAGCCGGCGGAACTCAACAGCGGGAATAGCACCGCAGTCAACGAGCGCGAGCTGAAGATGGCGCAGACGCTGATCGAGAGCATGTCGGTGCCTTGGGAGCCCGAGAAGTACAAAGACGAATACCGCGACGCGCTGCTCGAGATCATCGAGCAAAAGGCGCAGCACCGCGAGGTAGAGGATAAACCAGTCGCGAAGCCGCGCGCCACAAACGTGGTCGATCTCGTGAAGGTTCTGCAGGAAAGCCTGAACCGCGCGCAAACGGTCAAGCCGAAGCGGAGCGCGTCGCGGAATGGCAATCGTTCGACCGCGACACTCGTAAAGCAGAAACGTCGCGCCGCCGCATAGCGGTTTGCGCTCAGTTGCGGCGGCTATTGCGACGCCGCGTTCTTCAGCTCGGGCCGGAGTTCGGTCTGATCGTATTCAACGGGAATATCGATCTGCTTGATACTGCCCGCCTTAAACTTCCATTTGAAGAGCGCCAGGATCACCGCCGCATGTGCATCTCCTACTCCCGGTCCGCCAGCAGGCCGCTTCAGGACGTTCACTTCGTCGACAGCGCCTGTCGCTTGATTGACTTTGATTCGATACAATCCGAATCGGCCCGGCTCGTATTTTACGCTCACCGGATACCGCGGAACCGGCGCGGCCAGAATGATGCCCTTGTATCTCGGCGGAATAAACGCCTCAAACGGTGACGCGAAGCTACGCGGCGCGAAAGAAACGAAGCCGAAAGTCAGCGCGAGTAAGACAATGAGTCTGAGGTAACGCATGCGTCGATGACGCCACGTCCGGCCGAAAATTTCAAGCATCGTTACCGAGAGGTATCGAGCAGGTGAAGAAGCTGCGTCGCGAGCTTTGGCCCAGTGCCGCTCTCCTCGTGTTTGAAGTAGACGAAAGCGTCGGACCAGGCGTTCTCGTTAGCGCGAATCACCTCAGCCCAGCGCGAGACATCGTTCGCGCTGTAATCTTCACGCCGCAGACGCAGGTATCCGTAACGCGCGGTTGTCACGACCGGCGTACTTAGCTTCTCACTATCAGCGATACAGAGCGCGACGTTCTTCCGTTGCAGGAGGTCGAACACGGCATCGTCGAACCACGATGCATCGCGGAATTCGAACGCCGCGCGAAGAGTATCAGGCACGCAATGCAAAAAGCTTTCGAGCAGTGCCGTGTCCTTTTTCAGAGTAGGCGGAAGTTGGAGCAGCACCGGTCCAAGTTTTCGCTCCAGGTTCGCGATCACGCTCACGAAATAGTTCATGGTGTCGTCACAATTCTTCAGCTTGGCGAAATGCGTGACCTTCTGAGGCGCTTTGAGTGCAAAGCGAAATCGCTCCGGTGTTCCCGCGCACCAGTTGTCGATTGTCTTTGCGCTCGGGATGCGGTGGAACGTGTAGTTGATCTCAGTGGTCGCGAACCGCTCGGAGTAGAACGCGAGCATGCGCGACGTCGGCAGATCAGAGGGATAAAACGTGCCTTTCCATTCAGTGTACTGGAAACCGGAAGTGCCGATCCAAAGGTTCATGGGATGTGCCGCATCAAACACCAAAATGCTATAGTCACGCAATGAGCACACCAACTGTTACGCCCGAAGCGTCCGTCGGCACGCCGGTGGAGCACGTCGTTGTCCGCGGCACGGCGCGCGGTTTTGTGCAGGATGCGACCGCCGGCAAGTATCACTTCCAGGTCGACGAGCCAACCAGCGTAGGCGGCACGGAATCGGCCCCCGATCCGTACGACTATCTGCTCGCGGGCCTCGGTGCCTGCACATCGATGACGGTGGGCTGGTATGCGCGCCAGAAGAAATTACCCTTGGAAAACATCACGGTCTCGCTGCGTCATTCGCGGATCCATGCTAAGGACTGCGAGGAATGCGAGACAGAGGCTGGCATGCTCGATCGGATCGACGTTGACGTGAAACTAACCGGGCCGCTCACACCTGAGCAGCGCGAGAAGCTGATGCAGATCGCGGCGCGCTGCCCGGTTCATCGCACGCTGAAATCGGAGATCGAGATCCGGCTACGCGCTACCGAGCCAGAGAAAACCGGCTAATTGCCTTTCGCGAGCCGAAGGTTTTCCTCCGCCTCGGGGAAATCCGGATGAAGGCGTAACGCTTCCCGGAACTGCGCTGCGGCATCGGCGGTGTTGCCTTCGCGCAGCAGCAGTTTGCCGAGCCAGTTGTGGATCTGCGCGCTTTTCGGCTCGAGCCGCGATGCTTCGACATAGTGCGGTTTGGCTTCGTTCAGCTCGCCTTTCTCGAACAATGCATTCGCGAGGTCGACATGCGCGTCGACGAATCGCGGATCGACCTGCAGCGCCTGCCGGTATTGCGGAATCGCGTCGTCGATTTTGCCGTGCTTCTCGAGAAACGCGCCGTAGCTGTACCACGCCTGGGCTGACTTCGGACTGGCGCGAACCGCCGCCTGACACTCGGCCGCCGCTTCATCGACGCGTCCGAGTTGGTCGAGCGCGAACGCGTGGCCGGAGTGATATTCGCCGTTGTTCGGATCGCTTTGCACAGCCGCGCGGAAGTGGTTCTCCGCTTCGTCAAAGTTCCCTTTGCCGATCAGGATCGATGCGAGCCCCGCGTGCGCCTTCGCCGAATTCGGGTTGTAACGAAGCGCAGCCGCGAACTCCTGCTCGGCTTCATTCACTCGACCTGCATCCTGCAGCGCGGTGCCGTAGTTTACATGCGGCCGGCTCGCAACCGGCAGGTCGGCCACGATCTGTTCCGTTTTTTCCAGCTCCGAACGATGCGTCCGCAGCTGGCCGATCCCGAGCGCAGCGACCGGAATAACGAACGCCGCGACCCACTTTGCGCCATGGATCGCCCAGCCGGGCAGAAAGCTCTTGAGCGAAATGTCGGCTGTTCCTCCGGTTAACCCGAGCGACTCGCGCGTCGATTTCTCGCGCACCTTCCAGATGAAGCCGTCGTAATAAAAGTGAAGCAACCCGGACGCGGTGACGACGCCGGTGAGGAGCCGCTTCATGCTTTCCATCTCGAAATGAGATTTGAAGTAGCCGATCGATCCGTAAGCGAAGATCAGCCCGACGTATAAGCCGACGAGCGAGCCGCTCCGGCGGAACACGAATCGCATGAACCCGCCGATTGACCTGTCCTTCTCGACGCGGTTCCGATTGTAAATCCAGACGAGCGAAAGGTATTGCACGTCGTGGAAAACCTCGAACAGCGCGATGCCGACCAGGATGCTTGCGACAATGTTGTTGCAGTACCACCAGAACGCGATGCTGGTGGCGAGGAGCGCGATTTTGACGGGGTTCGGCCGCTTTCCGCGCACCACCATCCAGACGTAGTTGGCGACAAACGCGCCGGAGAGCGCGATCGCGAGCGCGAGCACGCCCTGCTGCACCCCGCGCAGGAGCCCGGGCGGAATGAACGGCGCGCCGGCACCATAATAGGTATCAAGCGTATCAGCCATCCGTTGTGGCGAGAGAAGAACGCCGGCCGCGAACCAGATGCCGCAAAGCGCGAAATCGAGCCGCCGTGTGATGGTCGCAAACGAGCCAACCTTCGCGTCATAGATCCGGCAGAAGCCGTAGGTCTGCATCATGCCGTGCCAGACGCCCCAAACGAACGCGATCAGCACGATCGCCTTCAGATCCCACAGGAAAAAGCTCGCGCAGATTACGACCAGGAAAATCGGCGCGAAAATGAACCGCCATTTGAAGCGCTCGAACAGCGCGCGGTCGCCATATGCGCGGATCATCCCCGGCAGGTGATGTCCCATCGCGCCGAACGCCGCGACGAAGAGGTAAATGTCCTCCGCGCTCCATCGCGACTGCGCCATGATGAACATCGGCACCAGGAGCAGTGGCGTGCAGACGTAGAGAATCAGGTCGCGCCAACTGCTCAGAATCCACAAGTTCGGCTTGGGCGGCGCAGCGGGCACGGTCTGCGGACCGGAAAAAGCGGTGACGTGCTGCATATCGACAGGCGAAGTGTTGCCTGAATTTCAGCGAAAAATCAATGCCGCGCGACTCGCATCGCAAGACAATTCAGCTCTCGCCCGTCGCCTGCTATGATTATTAGATGAAGACTGCGTTCGTTATCTTGCTCGCGTTTCTGCTTGCCGCGTCGGTTAACGCCGCACCCTTCGTCATCGTCGTCCGGCATGCAGAAAAGGCGATCGCTGGTGGGGCCGATCCGGAGTTATCGGCGGCCGGGCACGAACGCGCGGAGGCTCTCGCGCGCATCGTGAAGGGCTCAGACATTCGCGCGATTTTTACGAGCGAGTTTAAACGCACCCGTCAGACCGCCGAGCCGACGGCGAAAGCTCTCGGCATCACGCCGCAAGTCGTTGCCGCAACCGACACTGCCGCGCTCGTATCGAAGCTTCGCAGTAACGACAGCAACGCGCTCGTCGT
>CADDYX010000067.1 GCA_902810735.1 Verrucomicrobiota bacterium
CGCCGTGGTCGCGGCGAATCGCTTCGACAATGCCCGCGAGATATCGAAGCGGATGAAATTGCGCCTGCCGCCGAAAACGGATCGCGCGGCCGGTATCGAAATCCGCGATCGGTGCGCGGTCGACCCACTGCACGTCGACACCGCAGCGGAGACAGGCGTCGTACTCGCGTTCCAGATTTTCGAGTGACTCGTCAGGTGGCTCGAACAGGTAGCCGTCGAGCCGCTCGAAGTTGCAGTCGATGCTCTCGTTGAGCACGATCTGTTCGATCCGATCGATCGCAGCGCTGTGGCTTTGCGCGGCCATCCGCGCGCCGTCTTCGCCGAAGTATTTTTCGAGGTCGTAATAACGATCATCAAGCGCGTTCACGATGTGCGCGGTCGTGCGCGACGTCATTCCGCGGCCGATCGGCCCGTCGTCGAGCACCACAACCTGGCGACCCGCGCGCGCCAGGGTGTACGCCACCGACAATCCGGCGATGCCTGCGCCGACGATGCAGATGTCGGTCGTCAGATCTGATGTAAGCGCAGCGGCAGTGTCGACTTCGGCCGTTGCTTCCCAAACCGACACGTTCGCACCCGAACGGTCGCCTTCTCGTTCATTCGCCATATTCAGACCTCCTCTTTTGTAATCTCGTGCCGCAGCACAACTGCGCGGATCAGCGCGGTGCAAAGAGCAGCTGATCGAGCGAATACGCTCCCGGGCCGAGCAGAATTAGCACGATCATCAGCATTGCGAGATTTACCGCGTATTCGTTCCCCGGCGGATTGTTCGTGACCAGATAACCGCCGCCTTTGTGGCCGATCGTTGCCGCGACAGTCATCGCGACAAAGATAAACAGCGCCGCGATGCGCGTGCAGAGCCCGAGTGCAAGCAGCGTTCCGCCGGCAAGTTCCGTCAGCATGGTGATCCGCGCTTGCACAGCGGCAAACGGCACGCCCAGCGATTTCAGCCAGCCAACAAATCCAGCCATGTTGCCCGGACCGACGACGCCGAGTTTACCGAGGCCATGCACAATAAAGCAGATGCCGAGGAAAATGCGGAGGATCAGCAGCGCTACATCGAAGAGCGCCGGACGTGTCGAGAGAAAAAACTGCACGAAACTCACGCTGCTGAATCGACCGCAAAGCGCGGCCTGAGCGTAACTGCTCGGCGTTTGCCGCAGGCTAGTGCTGACGCTTCGGCTCGAGACTGGCGAGGATCTGCGCGAACCGTGGATCGTTGCGGACGGGATCCCACGCCGGACAGTATTTCAGCTCACCGTAATCAGGACCACCCGGCGTCTTTGCCAGAAATGCGAGTTGCTCGAGCGCCGAGTTCACGTCGCCGATCCACGCGCAGGTCATCGCAAGCGAGCTGAGCACGGTGGGTCCATCGACCGCATCCTCACTGATCGGACGCAGAGCGACCGCGCGCCGCGCTTCCGCGACTGCATCTTGAGCTCGGCCGAGACCGGCATCGACGACTGCGAGCTGGCCGAGGAGCAGGGCGTCGTCGGGTTTTTCGCGCAGCTTGGCGTCGAGCTTGTTGCGCGTGTCGGTGAAGGCCGCATGCGCGCGCTCCATGTCGCCTGCCGCCCGTGCGATGCAGCCCTCAAACCAGCTGACCGGCAACTGAATTCCGGCATTAGCGGCGAGCTCCTCCGCTTTCGTTGCGGCAAGCGTCTGGCGAGCGATTTCGGGCTGGCGGTTGTAGAGCGCGAGCTGAAGGCGCGTGTAGGTGACGACGCCATCGGGATCGTACCCAGCAGGCAGCGATTCAACTAAACTGCGCGCTTCATTGAGATCGCCGCGTTCCAGCTTCGTCTGCGCGCGCATCATCTGGAAGTAGTCGCGGGTGCTGGGGTTAATCTCGGCGGCGCGATCGTAGAGCGTTTCCTTATCGTCGTAGCGGCGCAACAAATCGTAAGTGACCGACAGACCGCTGATGAGGATCTGCGGATTACGCGGATCGAGGTCGACCGCCTTCTTCAAGTTCGTCAGCGCGTCTTCCCAGCGGCCCTGGCGGCGCGCGATCCAGCCGAGCAGGGCATAGAGCTCGGCGTTGTTCGGCAATGTGCGGCGGGCGATTTCGAGCTGCTCGAGAGCGCGTGGATAATCGCGGTTGCCGTGATAATAAACTAGCGCCTGGGCGAGGTGCGCTTCGCCGAGGTCGGGGGCAAGCGCGAGAGCGGTTTGCGCGGCGGCTTTGGCCTGGGCGAGCCGCGCCGATGACCGGTCGAGGCCAAACCAATAAAGGTTGTCGTGAGCGCGGGCCGCCCAGCAGTAGGCGAGCGCGAAACCGCCGTCGCGCGAGATGGCTTCGTCGAGGAAACGCTCGGCGCGCAGCAGAGTTTCTTTCCAGTCGCTCGTGTCGTGAAAATTAGTGATCAATGCTTTCGCGCGAAGGTAGAGGTCGAACGCCTCCATATCGCGCGTTGGCTGTGTGCCGGTGCCGTTGTCTGCCGGGAAGAGCACGGCGTTCAGTTTGTGCGCGATCGCGTCAGCGATTTCCGTTTCGATCGCGAAAGTATCGGCCAGCTCGCGGTCGAAATGCTCCGCCCAGAGGTTCGCGTCCGTGCGCGCGTCGATTAGCTGCACGGTGACGCGGACGCGGTTCGCGATTCGTTGCACCCGGCCCTCCACGATGTGCGCCACGCCCAGCGCCCGACCGATCTCGCGCAGGTTGCGCGGCGCGTCTGTTTTGTAAACCGCCACCGAAGTGCGACTGATCACCTTCAAGTCGGCGATTTTTGCCAGGCTGCCCAGGATTTCATCCTGCATGCCATCGACGAAAAAGGCATTTCGCTCGTCGGCGCTGAGGTTGGCGAAAGGCAGCACCGCCACCGATTTTTCCGGAATATTCTGCGCGGTTTCCGCTTTGGCTGTAGCCGTCGACGATCCGGAGGAATCGAATACTGCTCGGAACGCCGCGTTACGCACCAGGAGTAGACTCAGCGCCACCGCCGCGACGACGGCGGAGAACGCCAGAAGTTTGCGGCCCGTCCGGTGCCGGATCGATTTGTGCGGCGGAACGTCCTCAGTCCGTTTGAAACCTTCCTCGGTTAGCTCGAATGCCCACGCGATGATGAGGGCGACGGGAAAGCAAAGCACGAGCAGCAGGATCACCACTCGCACCGTCCAATTAGGTATGTCGAAGTAGGGAGAGACCTGCGTCGCGACCTGGATCAGCAGCCAGCTGACTACGGTGTAGGTGACAGCGACGCGGTAAACGTTCCGCCGCTTCAGCTCCCCGAGAAAGTTGCTCAGGTTCATCCGCGGAGTTCGTGTAACAAAATGTGAGGCACCGCGCGAGCTTCAAATCACGCGCGCGATAGCAGTTTATTTCCTTGCTGTGGCTGCGTGTTCGGCTCAGCCTCGATGGCGAGCAATCGCTCGATTATGAAAACAATTCCATATCACGCCGTCGTCTCCGGCGACCCCGGTCCACGCCAGGTGACCTCGTCAACTCGCAGTGGAAGCAAGCAGCAGCCGAAACCTAAGCCACAGGCAAAGCCGAAGGCGAAAGGCAGCGGTCGCGGCAAATAACTCACAGCTGCCGGCGCGCAACCGCCGTCGGTCAGCGCGCGATAAGCGCGAATGGTGTTGCGCTGTATTCGTGAGTAATCGGCCGGCAGTGAGCTTCTGCCCCGACAGCGCGCAGTCGGGTATCAGTATGCGTGCGTCGCGTAAGTTCCTTGTCATTTTCGCGACTGCTGCGCTGGCCGCGATCACCTGCTGGTCGCCCGCTATCGCGGCGGTTAAGAAGGATGCGCACGTCACGCAGATCATCCGCGAGGTCAATGTGCTGGCGTCGAAATCGAAAGCGCGCGCCGCGGCAGTCAATGATCTCGTCAGCGAAGGCGAGGCGGTGCGCACCGGCGATAATTCGCGTTCGGAGCTTACGTTCGCCGACCTGACCATCAGCCGACTCGGCGCGAACAGCATCTTCACTTTCAACAAGGCGGGACGCGACGTGCAGTTGAGCAGCGGCTCGGTCCTGCTGCGCGTTCCGAAGGATTCCGGCGGCGCTGGCATTCACACATCTGCTGTGTCGGTCGCGGTCACCGGCACGACCGTTATTCTTGAGAACGCCCGTGGCGGACACAGCAAGCTGATCGTGCTCGAAGGGGGAGCCCGTCTAAGCCTCGTTAAATATTCGAAGCAATCGCAATACGCGCACGCGGCGCAGATGATCGACGTGCCGCCGGGCGCGACCACGGTGCCGGCGCCGGTGGACATCGATTTGAACGACCTGATGCGGCATCATCCATTGCTCACCGATTTTCCGCCGCTGCCGAGCCAGCCATTGATTGCGGCCGCGGCACAGCAACAAGGCCCGATCTATCAAGGCCGACCGGTCAGCGGCCCGGCGCGAATTTTCCCGCCGCTGATTGGGCTCAACCCGCCGCAGCGTCAACCGCGTTCGCCCGGTTATCCCGGCCAGCAAGCGCCGCCCCCGCAACCGCCAGGCAAGGGCGGCGGTCGCGGCACCGGCAGTGCGCCAATTACCGGTGGCGGCGCAACGACAACCACCCCGACCTCACCGACAGCTCCAACTACTGGCAATCAACCGCCGCCGGGACGACACCTGCCACCACAAACAGGCAACGTAGCGCGGCAACGGCAGCCGCCGGCTGCGCACACAACAGCCACTCCGCCGCAGCTTCCGTCGATCGGGCGAGCGATCGGCGGGCCGGCGTCCTCTTCTGGACAAACGGGTTCGCGGCCGCGCAAGCGCCCGACTCCGCCGCCGATTCGTTAGTCGCTCGCAGTTGCGCGTGAAAGTCGCGCTGCTTGCGGCGCTCGTCAGCACTTCTAACATGTCGTGCGCGTCGCGTTCGGGCGCGCCGTGATGCGACGAAATAAATCCGCCCCGCCGAGCGATTCGCCTCTTCTCGACACGCGGGCCGCGGAAGGCGCGACGGCCGTCGCCGCGCCGCACCGGCACGATCCTTACGCGGCGTTCCGCTTTCGCGCCTTCAGCCTTTACATGAGCGGCAACCTGCTCTCGATCATCGGCCGGCAAATGCTCGCGGTCGCAGTCGAATGGGAAATCTACGCGCGCACCCATTCGGCCACGGCACTCGGTCTCGTCGGTCTCGTCATTGCCGTCCCCGTCGTATCGCTGTCGCTTCCGGCCGGGCATCTGGCGGATCGGTTCAGCCGCAAACACATCATCATCGTCTCGCAGATTTGCAGCGCGATCGCTTCCGCGATGCTCGCGATTGTTTCACTCAAACACCTCGCCATCCCCGCGTGGGGAGTTTTGCGCCACGGCAATCAATGGCTCACTTCGATCGCGTCCGTCTTCGAGCGTCACCAGCAGGCATTCCACTTTGACGACGTTTCGATCCCGTTGATTTACCTGCTTCTGTTCGTAGGCGGAATTGCGCGCACATTCGCGTGGGCCGCGCGCAGCTCATTCTTTCCGACGCTGGTGCCGCGAGACGCGTTCGCGAACGCCGTCACCTGGAACAACAGCGCGTTTCAGATCGGCTCGGTCGTCGGGCCGGCGATCAGTGGGTTTATCGTGGCGCACATCAGTTTCGCGGCGGTTTATATCATCGATGCCGTCGCGTCGTTTTTGTTTTTCGTGCTCATGCTGCCGATCAAGCGCAAACATCGGCCGCCGACACCGAAGCACGAGAGCACGTGGCAGAGCCTCGCCGCCGGGATGCGCTTCGTTTTTAGCAGAAATGTTATCCTCGCCACGATCACGCTCGACTTGTTCGCGGTGCTGCTCGGCGGCGCCGTCGCGCTGCTCCCGATGTACGCCGACCAGATTCTGCGCTGCGGCCCGATCGGGCTCGGCTGGATGCGCGCTGCGCCCGCGATCGGCGCGCTCGTGACCGCGCTGGGCGTCGCCTACCTGCCGCCCATGCGAAAGGCCGGCAAAACACTGCTCTGGTGCGTCACCGGCTTCGGCATTGCGACGATCCTCTTCGGCCTGTCGCACGTGCTCTGGTTTTCGCTTCTGATGCTCTTCACCCTCGGCGCGTTCGACAGCGTCAGCGTGATTATCCGCGGCACGATCGTGCAGCTTGTCACGCCCGACGAAATGCGCGGCCGCGTCTCGGCCGTGAACAACATCTTCATCGGCACTTCGAACGAATTCGGCGCGCTTGAATCTGGCATCACCGCCGCCCTCTTTGGGCCCGTCGTGTCCGTCGTCGGGGGCGGTATCGGCACAATCCTGGTCGTCCTCGGCGTCGCCAAACTTTGGCCCGAGACCCGCAAAATCGGCGCGCTCGATCGAACGCTGCGCTAGCTCACCTGCAGCGCGAGTGTACGATCGCCGCTCGTCTGCAGGGTGACTGCGAGGATCAGAAGGCGATGTTCAGCCCGACGCTGCCGTAGGGCGCGCCGCCGTCTTCGTGGTAGCGCACGTGGACATGCGTGTAATCGAATTGCCGGAACGGCACGTATCCGCCTTCCACGGTGAAGAAGGCGTTGCTCGCAAAGTGCCAGTCCACGCCGAGGCCGGTGCGGACTTCGCTGTAGGTGAGATGCGCGTTGTTAAGGCGCGGGTCGCCGGCTAAATCGCCGAACTGCTCGGTCGTGCGAAACGTCTCTGATTTAATCTCCGCGCCGGCGTAGATCGTGAGAGCTTTCGTCGGGCTGTATTCGAGGCGCGGCGTCGGCATGACAGCATTCAGGACCCAATCGGGCGCGAATTGCCAGCGCACGCCGCCGCCCGGCAGGACGGGAAATTTGCCTTCGAAGTCAACGCCGACGCCGAGGGTGAACTGGAGCGTCGAACTGTAGACCCAGGTGCCGCCGGCAATGAACGGCACGCGGAAGTTGTCGCCATCGAAAAGGTCGCCGCCTGCGCCGTACCAGCCGGGATGCGCTTCGATCCGGATCAGAAACGAATCGGTGAATTCCGTGTCCAGCCCGACGACGAAATTCGCGGCTTCCAGACGGCCCGGCAGCTCCGCGCTCAGCGGACGCACAAACAGCGTTTCATTTCCGGTCTCGTCGATGATTCGCTCGAGCCGGCCGCCAGCGATTCCGTTTCGGATCTGGTTGTCGGCATCAATCCCGAAGTCGTAGCGCTCGTATGCGGCGCCGAGCCGCAGGATTCCGAATTTTACCCGCGGCGTAAAGACGAGGCGCGCCAGGAAATCGTTCTCGTCGAAGTCGTCCACTTCATAGCCGCCGCGACCGATATCGGCGTCGCCGAGATAAGCGTCCGACACTTCGAATTCAAACGAGAGCTTCGGCCTCGGATTGATCTCGACGATTGGGCCGGAGTTCTTCGGTGACTCGGTGACGACGTTTTTCGAGTCAGAGCCCGCGAACGCAGCGGCGGCGGCGAAACAGAATGCGACGGAGCAGAGGCGAAGCGGGAATTTCATCAGCGAGCGGTTAAGTCGCGGCAGAATGCCTAACGACCGCCGCCCGTGTCACGCCGAAAGTCGGTCACGGCGCGAGAAATATCCCGCATCATCTGCGACTCGGATGCGACCCGCTCGATCCCGTGCAATCCGGCAAGCGCGCTGGCCGAGATCGTGTCACCGCGCCAGACGAGGGTCGATGGGCGGCCTTCGATCGTCACCGGCCACATCTGGTACAACGTCAGGCCGGCGTAGTAGCCGCCGCTCGCGTAATATAGCGCGTCGGCTGCCTGCATCGTGCCGTTCGGGCCGGCTTTGCTGGTCGACGCGCCGAGCGTTACGACGCCGATGTCTTCTACCTGCAACAGTTCCCAGTATTTCGAGCCGCCGCCGCCGAGCGCACTGCCGACAATCCCGGAGAATTGTTTCTGCAGCTTCGGCTGCTGGCCGATCATTCCGCGCAATTCGTCGCCGGGCCGGATCGCCTGGCCGCTAAAGTCGTAAGCCGGCTGCCCAGCCGCGCTCGAGTGTGAGCGTTCGGTCAGTACCTGTGTCCAGAAATTCGCCACCGGACCCGCGAAGGTCGCCGGCGCTCCGACCGGCAGCTTTTTCCCTTCCGCCTTGCTGATTTGAAGCTCGGTCGACGGCTTTGTCGTCGCGGTCGCCAGCGCGCGCACTGCCGAGTTATCCGGCGCGCTGCTCAGGCGCGAGAAATTCGTTCCGTCGACGTGGAGGAACACTTTCAGCTCGGAATGTCCGGTCGGATTCCAGCGATCGAGCGCTGCCGCGTGCTGCTGCGGCGTGCCCGGCGCGACGTAGACGCACTGAACGGAGGCGAAGCGCGGATTGTTCATCGGCGTCCCGTGCGCCATTTTTACGTCGCTGCGCGCGAGCTGGGCGAGATCGACTTTGTCGAAGACGGAAAAGTTCGCGAGCTCCACGAGCGGATCGGCAGCGCGTGCAGCGGAAATCGACGCAGCAGCGGCGAGCGCCACGATGAAAAGGCGGAAAGGCAATTTCGTTTCCATTCCTTGAACAAGCGTCATCCTTCCGCATCGTGCAAGCACTGGAGAGGCGGTTGCGGCAACCGCCTTCGCGCGGGAGAACAGGCGGTTGGCACAACCGCCTCTACATGATGAGCGAAGCTGTCATTCACCTCGAACAACTCGGCAAGCGCTACGGCGACACCGTGGCCGTCGATGAGCTCTCGTTCTCCGTCGATCGCGGAATGATTTTCGGCTTCCTCGGCGCGAACGGCGCAGGCAAGACGACCACGATCCGCATGCTCTCCGGTCTCGTCAGACCGAGCCGCGGCCGCGCAACGATCAGCGGTTTCGATGTGTGGAGTCAACGCTCGCGCGTGCGCGAAAAATTCGGTTACGTCGCGCAGCGATTCAGCCTCTATCGCGACCTGACGGTGGAGGAAAATCTGCGGTTCTTCGGCGGCGCCTCACGCGTGCCGCGAAATGAACTGCCGCGCCGGATCGACATGCTGCTTTCGCTGACCGATCTCGAGGACAAGCGGCACGCCACCGCCGGCAGTTTGTCGGGCGGCATGCGGCAATTGCTCGCGCTCGGTTGCGCGCTCGTTCACGACCCGCCGGTGTTGTTTCTCGATGAACCAACATCGGGCCTCGATCCGGTTCACCGCCAGCAGATGTGGAATCTGCTCTACGATCTCAGCCATCGCGGCATCACGATTTTCGTGACCACGCATTACATGGACGAGGCCGAGCGCTGCACGGATGTCGGCTTTATCGAACGCGGTCGGCTGCTGGCCAAAGCGTCGCCGCGAGCGCTCAAGGAAAGCTTCGGCGCGAAGCTGCTCGAGATCGACGTGGAGCCGCTGATGGAAGGCTTCGCGCGTCTGCGCGAACAGCCGGAGATCCTCGGCGTGTCGCTGCGCAGCGGCAGCCTGCGGCTTTACACCGCCGAGGCCGAAAAGCTCGTTGCGCAATGGCGCCAGCAGTGGCCCTTTCCCGAATTGCAATGGCGCGGCTGTCGGTGGGTTGAGCCGGACATGGAAGACGTTTTCACCGCCTACTCGCAGGGCTACAAAGCAGTGTTGAAGCAGACATGAAGCGCAGCACGTTCGCGGCAATCAGCAGTGTCGCCTACAAGGAATTCCTGCACATCGTGCGCGATCGCCGCGTGCTGATCCTGCTCATCATCCTGCCGCCGGTTTTCACTCTGGTTTTCGGCCACGCGTTTGAAGTCGGCGAGCCGACCAACGTTCCCGCACTCCTGATCAATCACGACAACAACGAACGCACCGCGCGCTTCGTCGATTTGATCCGCTCGAGGAAGACCTTCGCGTGGGATGACCACGTGCCGAATCCCGGAAATCCGGCCGACTTGTTAGGCAATCACGTCCAGGCGGCGATCGTGATTCCGGCGGGCTGGGGAGACAGCCTGACCAATGGCGAGCCGAAGCCGCTCCAGCTTTATCTCGACGGCAGCGATACCAACACCGGACAGGCGCTGGAAGGCCGCGTGCAACAAACGCTCGGCGATTTTCAGATGAACGAGCGCCAGTACATGATCGACGCGCTGCCGCAGGAAGTGTTCGACATGGCCAAGAAACTGCCGGTCGAAGTGCGGAAGCAATTCGTCTCCGCGATGGAGCCGTGGAAAGTCGACGACACGGTGCTCTACAATCCGCACTCGCGCTTCATCGTCTACGTGCTGCCGGGCGTGATTGGGCTGATCCTGCAGCTGATCACGGTGACTTTGATGGCGTGCACGATCGCGCGTGAACGTGAATCCGGTACGTTATTTCAGCTAATGGTAACCGCGCTGCACCGGCGCGAGATCGTGCTCGGAAAGATCGTGCCGTATCTGGTCATCTCGATCGTGCTCATCGTGATGATCATGCTGCTGGCCGGCTGGCATTTTCATGTGCATTTCCATCAGCCCGCGATGCTCGCGGTTGTTTGTGTGCTCTTTCTGCTCTGCTCGCTCGGGCTTGGGCTGGTGATTTCCGCAATCTCGAAAACGCAGACGCAGGCGATCCAGTTCTCCGTCTTTTTCCTCCTCCCGGTGTTCGTGCTTTCCGGCGCGTTTGCGCCGGTCGAGCAGCTGCCGCGCGCGATTCGTTACGTCTCCGAGTTATTCCCGCTCACTCACTTCTGCCGCGCATTTCGTTTGGTGAACATGTATCGCGCGAGCCTGCCGTATTATGCGCCGAGCCTGGTTGTGCTCTTTGTCGGTGCGATTGTGACGTTTGTCGGCGCGTCGTTTCTCCTCCGGCGGATCGAGCAATGAAGAAGCTGCTCGCAATCGGGATCGCCGCGCTCCTCGCCGCGCGCGCGGAGGCTGCGCAGGATCGGCCAAGCGCAACACCGCAGGACGTGTTCGACAGCATGCGCGCGGAATTCCACGCCGACAAAGCGGCCGGCGTGCACGCGCGTTATCAGTGGGAAATCAGTGGGCCGCGCGGCGGCGACTGGTGGATCGAAGTGGACGATGGCAAAATGAAGATGGGGAAGGGGAAAGTCCCCAACCCGAATGTCACCTTCATCGTCAGCGATCGCGATTGGGTCGCAATTTCAAACAACCAGCTGAGCGGCGTCTGGGCCTACATGACTGGCCGGATGAAAATCCACGGAAGCCAGTCGCTGGCGCGCAAGCTGGACGAGATGTTCTAGAACTTCGCCTTGAACACCAGCCGCAGGTAGGGCGCGGGATCGGTGCGGTAATTTTCGCCGGCGCGGTGGAACTTGAAGGCGCGCTCGACCACGCAACCCGCTCCGAGATCGAAACAGATGTTGTCGACCGGCGAGTAAATCATTCCGACGCCGACGCGATATTCCTGATAGTCGACCTGAGCGCCGCTGAGTTTTTGCACGTGCGGAATGCCGGTGAACTCGTCGTGTTGATCCATGCGAAACGTGCCGCCGGTCAGCTCGCCGCCGACCCAGAAATCCCACTGCTTGTTCGGCGAATAAATTAGCCGCGGCTCCGGCACCATCAGCATCGCATGCCATTGCTCGCTCGGCGTCCAGATCAAGCCGGCGACCGGCACGATCGGCAACCCACCACGCAGAAACGAAACGTTGACCGCGGTGAAAAAATAAAGCTCGTCGTCGCGCAGAATCCAGATGCGCGCCGCGGTGATCGGCACGTCGAACGACGCGCTGTTCATGTCGTCTTCGAAATAGAACCCGGGTCGGATTTGGAAAAACGCCCCGATGTTCTTTCCGTGCATGTAATCGACACCGAGGAGCATCGCCGCGCTCTGCAGATGGTCAGGAATCGGCAGCGCAGCGGTGTGGCCGAAATCGAACCGGCTGTAGGCGAGCCCCGCACGCGCATACCAATTCCCTGTCAGCAGGAATCGATGGCCGTATTCGATCGAGTTCTGTAGCGCGTCCTGTTTGCCGAAGCTGCCGCCGTGGTTGAGATCGCTTTCGAAAACGTAAGTGCTTTCGGTCTCGACGACGTCGATCGGCACGAACTCCGTTTGGATTCGGCTCGCTGCAGAATCCGGAACCTTCGTGCCGGGCCACGCTGCCGACGCGGAGGTCACGACTGCGAGCAGACCGATGACAACAAGTCTCATGCGCGACGAGTGTAGCGCATTCCGCGAAGCGCGCGGAAGTAGTTTCAGATGTCGATTGTTTCCCCGGCCTGCAGCGTCCGGAGCTGCGCGTCGACGCCGCGGCGTTTCATCTCGTCGCCAAGCTGTTCCGGCGTGCCGGTGAGCGCAGGGAAAGTGCCGAAATGAATCGGGATCACCGTTTTTGGTTTCACCAGCTCGACTGCGCGCGCGGCGCGCATCGGACCCATCGTGTAATGGTCGCCCATGCAGACCATCATGTAGTCGATCGGCTGCTCGAGCGGCACGAGCGACATGTCGGAAAACAAATCCGTATCGCCGGTGTGATAAATCGTTGGCCCGCCGCGCACTGACAGCACGAGGCCAGTCGGCGTACCGCCGTAGACGGGCGGTTTGCTTTCGCTCGGCATCACCGCCGTTCCGTGCCACGCCGGCACGAATCGCGCGGTGACCTCGCCTTCAAACATTTGCCCCGTCCCGCCGATGTGGAGCACGAGCGAACTGTCGTCCTCCGGATAACCGAGCGCGTTCCGCACCGCGATCGCGCAGTCGAACGTGCAGCACAGCTTTGCCTTAGTGTTCTTCGCGATTTCCACCGCGTCTCCGACGTGGTCGAAGTGTGCGTGCGTGATGCAGATCACATCCGCGCGATCGAGTTTCTTCAGGATCTCCTCGCCGTCTTTCAGCAACGGATTTTTCAGCCACGGATCGATCAGGATGACGTGGCCTGACGGCGTCGTCAGCTTGAAACCGGAATGTCCGAAATAGGTGAGCTGTGTCTTCGGCATCGGGCAAGAAAGCGCAATCGGCGCTGTCTGTCATTTTGAGCGAATGCCGATAAGCGTTCGCGATGGCTCGACTGCGCACCAGATGACAAATTACTCTTGTCGAAATGCACGAGGACGCACATCGCCATCTCTCCGCGAGCGACAAGCGGCTGGCCGACTTGATCGCGCGTTCCCGTCGCTACGAACTCACCTCGGGCAAAACGGTGCGGCCTTTCGATGCGCTGGCGGAGTCGATCGTTTACCAGCAGCTGAGCGGCAAGGCAGCGGCCACCATCTGGCGCCGCGTGCGCGAAATTTTCGGCAGCCCGAAGTTTCTCGATCCGAAGAAGGTGCTCGCGACGGCGGATGAGGTGTTCCGGGCGGCGGGATTGTCACGCAACAAAACCGCGGCACTGAAAGATCTCGCGCAGAAGTCGATTGACGGCATTGTGCCGACCGCGCGTGCGCTCGCGAAAATGAGCGACGACGCAATCGTTGAGCGATTGACGCAGGTCCGTGGGATCGGTCGGTGGACGGTTGAGATGTTGCTGTTGTTCGATCTGGCCCGGCCGGACGTCTGGCCGATTCACGATCTTGGTGTGCGCAAAGGTTTCGCGAAGACATTTGGCAAACGAAAGCTGCCGACGCCGAAACAGATGATGAAGCTCGGCGAGAAATGGCGACCGTATCGCTCCGCGGCCGCATGGTACATGTGGCGTGCGCTGGACACGCAGACGCCACGCGGAAATCGCTCGTGAGAATTCTCGTCACCGGCGGCGCCGGGTTTATCGGCTCGCATCTGACGGAGAGGCTGCTCGCCGACCGTCACGAGGTGGCGATTCTCGACGACTTCAACGACTTCTACGACCCGCGAATCAAACGCGCCAACATCTCCCGCTTTGCCTCGGACGTTCAGGTGCATCAGATCGATTTGCGCGATGCGCGCTCGGTGCGGGCGCTCTTTCGCGA